>DATLUZ010000023.1:0-30491 GCA_035577785.1 Burkholderiales bacterium
GAACGGCGACGGCGAGACTTCGCGCGACTTCTGCTACATCGCGAACGTGGTGCAGGCGAACCTGCTGGCCGCGCTCACCGACGAGCCGCGCGCCCTGAACGAGGTCTACAACATCGCGGTCGGCGAGAACACCTCGCTCAACCGCCTGCTCGAGATCCTGGGCAAGCTGCTCGCGGCGCAAGGCCAGCCGGCGCAGTTCCAGCCCATCTACCGGCCGTTCCGCGCCGGCGACGTGCGCCACTCGCTCGCCGACATCTCGCACGCGCGTGAGCGCCTCGGCTACGCGCCCACGCACACGCTGGCGAGCGGATTGAAACAGGCCCTGCCGTGGTATCTGAAGCGATTCGAAAGCGCGCCCGCCTTGCAGCGCTGAGCCTCGCGGCCGTGGCGGCGATGCCCGTTGCGGCCGACGGCGGCGCCCCGGCCACGATTGCGCGGATCAAGGCGTCGATCGTCGCCGTCGGCACCTTCGAGCGCCTGCGCAACCCGCAGTTCAGCTTCGCCGGAACCGGCTTCGTGGTGGGCGACGGGCTGCTCATTGCGACCAACGACCATGTGGTCCCCAGGACGGTGAGCCGCGAGCGCGGAGAGGAGATCGCAATCGCGGTTCCGGCCGCGGGGGGCACGGCTCAGATCCGCATCGCGCGCAGGACGGCCGCGAGCGCCGGCAGCGACCTCGCGCTCCTGCGGATCGAAGGCAAGCCCCTCCCGCCCCTCGCCTTCGGCGACGCCGACGCCGTGCGCGAGGGCGAGTCCTACCTCGTCACGGGATTTCCCATCGGCTCGGTCCTCGGGCTTTTCCCGGTGACCCACCGGGCGATGATCGCCGCGGTGTCGCCGATCGCGATCCCGGCGGCGCGCGCCGACCAGCTCGACGCCCGCAGCGTGCGGCGCCTGAGCACGCCCGCTTTTCCGGTGTTCCAGCTGGACGCGACCGCGTACCCCGGCAACAGCGGCAGCCCCGTTTACCACCCTGAAAGCGGCGCCGTAGTCGGCATCGTCAACAGCGTATTCGTCAAGGCCACCCGGGAAGCCGCGCTCGCGCAGCCCAGCGGCATCACCTACGCGATCCCCGCAAAACAGCTCATAGAGTTGCTCCAAGATGCACGCTAAGCCATTGATACAGAATGGAGTTTCGCTTAGTACTTACGAGCCATTGCGGGGGCGCAACCCCAGTGAATACACTGCGTCGCCGGAAATAGCGGCAAAACAACGTATTAACAGCCTGGAGCGGTCCCCCCGAGGGGCCGCCCAATCAGAAACACGGGGGATTCGGTGCCAAGAACGATCGCCATGATGACCTACGTACGCCTGCTCGGTATCGCGGCCGGCTTGTGCGGCCTCCTCGGCGGTTGCGGCGGCAACCCGCCCGCCCCGCAAAAGGCGGCGGCGTCGGCGCCCGATTACGCCTACCTGATCGGGCCGCTCGACACGCTGCAGATCACCGTCTGGCGCAACCCCGACCTGTCGACGACCGTGCCGGTGCGGCCGGATGGAAAGGTCAGCGTGCCGCTGGTCGAAGACCTGACCGCCATCGGCAAGACCCCGACGCAGCTCGCGCGCGACGTCGAGAAGGCGATGAGCCGATTCATCCGCGAGCCGGTGGTGACGGTCCTCGTCACGCAGTTCAACGGCCCCTACGGCGAGCAGATCCGGGTGGTCGGCGAGGCAGCGCGCCCGCAGGCCCTGCCGTACCGGCAGAGGATGACGCTGCTCGACGTGATGATCGCGGTCGGCGGCCTCACCGACTTCGCCGACGGCAACAACGCGTCCGTGCTGCGCACCGCCGAAGGCGGAAAGCAGTACCGCGTGCGGCTCAAGGATCTCGTTCGACGCGGCGACGTCTCCGCCAACATCGAGATGCGGCCCGGCGACGTCGTGATCATTCCGCAGAGCTGGTTCTGAGCGCCGCGTCATGAATGCCCTCGTACCGCAGCATGTGACCGATGTGCTGCGCGGCATCTGGCAGGGCCGCTGGATCGGGCTCGTGGTGGCCTGGCTGACGGCCATCGCCGGCGGCGTCTTCGTCTTCCTCGTGCCGGATCGGTACGAGGCGACCGCGCGCGTCTACGTGGACACGCAATCGCTCCTGAAGCCGCTGCTGCAGGGCCTCACCGTGCAGCCGAACGTCGACCAGGAAGTCATGATGCTCAGCCGCACGCTGATCAGCCGCCCGAACCTGGAGAAGCTGGTGCGCATGACCGACCTCGACCTCGAGGCGAAGACCGGCGATGCGCGCGAGAACCTGCTCGACGGGCTGAGCCGCACGGTCTACATCAAGAGCATCGGCCAGAACCTGTACAGCATCGGCTTCACGCATAAGGACCGCGCCCAGGCCACGCGCGTGGTGCAGTCGCTGCTCTCGATCTTCGTCGAGTCGGGGCTCGAGCCCAAAGCGAAGGACACCGGCCAGGCGCAGCGCTTCATCGAGGAGCAGATCAAGCAGTACGAGGTGAAGCTCTCCGAGGCGGAGAACCGCCTGAAGGAATTCAAGCTGAAGAACATCGACCTGAACGTGCCGCAGGGCCGCGACTTCTTCGGCACGATGGCGACGCTCACGGAAAGCGTGCAGGAGGCGCGCCTGCTGCTGCAGGAGGCCGAGAAGTCGCGCGACGCGCTGAAGCAGCAGATCATCGACGAAGAAGAGCGCCCGCCGGTACTCGTCGGCTCGCTCTCCGACAACGCTACGGTCATTGCGACCCCGGAGATCGACGCGCGCATCGCGGCCCTGACGAAGAATCTCGACGACATGCTGCTGCGCTATACCGAAAGCCACCCGGACGTGCTGAACACGCGGCGCATCATCAAGGAGGCTGAAACGCAGCGCGACCAGGAGCGCAAGAGGCTGACGGACGAGCAGGAAAAGCGCCGGCGCGCCGCCGGCTTTGCCGGCACCGCCCCGGTCTACCCGCAGCTGAAGCTGGCGATGGCCGAATCCGAGGCGCAGGTCGCGCGCCTGCGCGCGCGCGTGCAGGAGCAGGAGCAGCGGCTCGAAAGGCTGCGGCTCGTGGCGCGGTCGGTCCCGGAACGCGAGGCGCAGCTCACGCAGCTCAACCGCGACTACGCGATCCAGAAACAGAATTACGACGCGCTCGTCGCGCGGCGCGAATCGGCCCTGATGTCGGGCGAGGTGCAGGCGGCGACCGGCGTGGCGAGCTTCCGCATCGTCGATCCGCCGCAGGTGTCGCCCAATCCGGTCGCGCCGAACCGCAAGATGCTGGTGTTCATCGCGCTGATTGCGTCGCTCGCCGCCGGATGCCTGGCGAGCTACTTCTACAGCCTGCTGCATCCGACATTCCACGACGGGCGCGGCCTCAAGAAATTCGCGCAGCGGCCGGTACTCGGGACGATCTCCGTGGTCTCGACGCCCGAAGTCCTCTGGCGCCGCAGAAGCGGCACGATTGCCTTCCTGGGCGGCATGGGAGGGCTCGGCGCCACCTATGCCGTCGTCCTGGCGGTGGTTTTCTTCCGCGCCCTGCTCCCCTTCTAGCCCATGAACCTCATCGAAGAGGCAGCCAAGCGGCTGCGTCAGCTTGAAGCGGCCGGCGTTGCGCCGGCGCCGCGCGCGGTCCAGGACGCCCTCGCCGGCCAGCCCAGGCGCGCCAGCGTGGAACCCGCCCGGCGTCCGGCCGAGCCGCGCCCCGCCCCTGCGCGCACGCTGGATCTCGCCCGGCTGCAGGCTTCCGGATACATCACCCCAGCCGTGCAGCATTCCAAGCTGCTGCAGGAGTTCCGGCTGATCAAGCGGCCCCTGATCCAGCACGCCCTGGGAAAGTGGGCCGCGCAGGGCCCCAACCGCAACCTCATCATGGTGACCAGCGCCCTGCCCAACGAGGGCAAGACCTTCGTCGCGGTCAATCTCGCGATGAGCCTCGCCATGGAAGTCGACTGCAGGGTGCTCCTGGTCGACGCCGACGTGCTCGCGCCGTCGGTCCCGGGGACTCTGCGCATCGAGCCGGGGAAAGGCCTGATGGACGTGCTCACCGGCCCCGGAATCCCGATGCGCGAAGCAATCCTCAACACCAACGTGGAGCGCCTCAGCCTGCTGCTTGCGGGCACGCCGCACGCCAACGCAGCCGAGTTCCTCGCGAGCGACGCGATGACCCGCCTGCTCTCCGAGCTGTCGGGCCGCTATCCGGACCGCATCGTCGTGTTCGATTCGCCGCCGCTTCTCGCCACCACCGAGGCGCGCGCCCTCGCCACCCACATGGGACAGGTCATCGTCGCGGTGGAAGCGGAGCGCACCACGCACGCGGCGCTGGAATCGGCGCTCTCCACCGTCGAGTCGTGCCCGGTCGTCTATACGCTCCTCAACAAGATGCCGGAATCGAAGGTCGGGTCCTACCACGGCTCGTATGCCTACGGCAGCTAGAACATGCCGGGTCGCTGCCGCTCTGCTCTTGCTGACCGCCGCCAACGTCGCCAAGGGGCAGTACGCTCCGGCGACCGGAAGCGCCGCGACAACCGGGAATCCGACGACGCTCGGAGCGCCGCAGACGGCGCCCAGGGCCCCGCAAACGCAAGACCTCTCCACCACCGCCTCGGATAGCCGGTTCCGGACCGGCGGCTGGGCCGTCCAGCCCAGCATCACGCTTCGCGAGACCTACACCGATAACGCGTTTCCGGACTCGACCGAGGCGCGCAGCGATTTCGTCACGCAGGTGACGCCGGGAATCCGCGTCGAAGGCCGCACGCCGCGCCTCACCGCGAACTTCAACTATGCGCCGACCGGCCTCTTCTTCGCGCAGAACACCGAGGCCAACGACGTCGTCAACAACCTCTCCGGCTACGCCAACCTCGAGGCGGTGGAGAGGTTCTTCTTCGTCGAGGGGTCGGGCTACATCGCCCAGACCTACGTTTCGCCTTTCGCGCCGCGACCTGCCGACGTGATCAACACCACGCAGAACCGGATCGAGACCCGGACCGCGACCTTGAGCCCCTATATACGGCACGAAGGGCGTGACCTGGTGTACGAGTTGCGCAACCGGAACACCTGGACGAACAGCAACCAGCCGTCGCTCGGCAATTTCCGCACCCAGCAGTGGACCGGACGCGTCGCAGGGCCGGTGCGCGTCTTCGGCTGGGCGCTCGAATTCGACGATACCTCGGTCCAGCACTACGACGCCCTGGTGAATCGCCCCGAAGACAAGGCGCGGCTCTACCGCGCCCGTCTCTACTGGCAACCCGATCCCGCCTGGCGCCTTTCGGCAAGCGGCGGCAGCGAGGAAAACAACTACATCCTCGGGGAGATGCAGCGCACGACGATCTACGGTGCCGCCGTCGCCTGGCGGCCGAGCACGCGCACGACCGCGGATGTCGAATACGAGAACCGGTTCTTCGGCCCGTATCGCCTGGCTCGCTTTACCCATCGCACGCGCCTGACCGCGTGGAGCCTTTCCTATACGCGCAACTACTCCACCTACCAGCAGGAAATCCTTAGGCTGGCGCCTGGCGATACCACGGCGCTGCTCGACGCGGCATTCGCCGGGCGCTTCCCCGACCCCGACCAGCGCCGCGCCGCGGTCGAGCAGTTCCAGCGTGCGAGCGGCACGCCCGAGTTCCTGGCCAATTCGATCGCGTTCTACACCCAAACCGTGTTCCTGAACGAGGTGGTCGACGCCTCCTTTGCGATCATCGGCGCGCGCAACTCGATCACGTTCACTGCCTACGCCGGCGAAACCACCCAGCTGTCGGCGGATGCCTTGGGCATTCTGCCCGACGCCCTGCTCCAGGCAAGCGTGATCCGGCAGCGCGGCTTCGCCACCTACATCGACCACAAGCTCACGCCGTCGACGACCATCGGGGCGCGCGCAATGCGGGTCTATTCCGACCAGATCCAGCCGGTGTCCTTCCCTTCGAAGAACGACTACTTCAGCGTGCTCCTGACCTACCTGGCGTCGCCGAAGACCACGCTCTTCACGGGCGTCGCGCTCAGCAGGTTCGACACCGACAACCCGCTCTTCAGGCCGAACTGGGACTCCAACTCCGTGTTCGTCGGCCTGAACCACCGCTTCTACTGAGAGCCATGTTCGAACCCTACTTCGGATTTTCCGCCGCGCCCTTCCAGCTCAGCCCGGATCCGAGCTTCTTTTACGGCAGCCGCGGGCACAAGCGCGCCCACGCCTACCTCCAGTACGGGCTCTACCAGAGCGAGGGCTTCATCGTGCTCACGGGCGAAGTCGGCGCGGGCAAGACCACGCTCATTCGCAGCCTGCTGCGCGAGCTGGACAGCAACAAGGTCGTCGCCACGCAGCTGGTGTCGACACAGCTCGACGCCGACAGCCTCCTGCGCGCCGTCGCCACCGCTTTCGGCATCGCAGTGCGCGACAAGGACAAAGCGGCGGTGCTGGCCCAGCTCGAGGCCTACCTGCTCGGCCTCGTGCAGGAGGACCGCAAGGCGCTCCTCATCGTGGACGAGGCGCAGAACCTCGCCCCCGCGGCGGTGGAAGAGCTGCGCATGCTGTCGAACTTCCAGGTCGGCAACCGCGCGCTTCTCCAGAGCTTCCTCGTGGGGCAGCCCCAGCTTCGCGACCTGATGCGAAGCCCGAGCATGCAGCAGCTGCGCCAGCGCGTCATCGCGGCCTACCACCTCGGGCCGCTCGACCAGGACGAGACGCGCGCCTACATCGAGCACCGGCTGAAGCACGTCGGCTGGCAGCGCGACCCGATCTTCGAGGACGATGCGTTCCCGGCGATCCATGCGCACACCGGAGGCGTTCCGCGGCGGATCAACACGCTCTGCACACGGCTGCTCCTCGCGGCGTTCCTCTCCGAGAAGCACGCCATCGCCGGGGCCGACGTCGACCACGTCATCGCCGAGCTGTCGGAGGAATTCGGCGAGGCCATCACCACCAATGGCGGCACCGACGCACGCGAGGAGCCCGCTAACCTGGTCGCGCTGGAAAAGCGCGTCGTAGGCGTCGAGAAGGCGATGAACATCACGGTGAACCTGCTGCGGCAGTTCATGCGCACGCGCGAAGCGGCGCACACGCACAAAGTGTCCTGAGCTCGGCGCTGTCGGGCCGTTTTACAGCGCCCGCCTCGAAGTGGCTCCCTTGCAATTCATGTCATTGATTCCCGGTGGATTCACGTTCTGGCCTGCGCTTTGCTTATAGAGAAGCACGGTCCGGGGGGACCGAGTTGCAAACTAGGGACGACCAAGAGGAAAGACCACAAATCATGAGACACAAAATCATCCAAGCAGCCACTGCGGCGCTCCTCGCGGGCCTGATGCCCGCGGCGCACGCGATTCCGACGCTCAGCTTTTCCATCGACGGCAGCCCGATGGTGACCTGCGCCGACGGCGCCGCGTGCGACACCAATGCCGGTGCCGGCATAGTCAGCTTCAGCCAGAGCCTCGGCGATTTCACGTTCAATGTGACCACCGGGCTCTCCAAGCCGATCCTGACCGGCGGTGCACCGCTGATCGACCTGAACACGGTCAACGTTCAGATGTCGGGCGCTCCCCATACCCTGCAGATCGGGTTCTCGGACACGGATTTCGACATCTACAACGGCCGGATCACGACCGACTACGGCGGCACGCTGAACGGCATCGGCGCCTCGATGGACTACAGCGCGTACTACGATGCCGGTAACACCCTCTTCGGGCAGGGTTCGCTCATCGGCGGCGGGTCTTCCGCATCGGGCGCCTACTCCGGCTCGGCCGACGGCGGCTGGTCTCCGAGCGCGGCCTACTCGGTGACCGAGATCCTCACGCTGACGACCGGCGGCGGCATGACCGTGTTTTCCGGCGACTTCTCGGTGAACGTGCCGGAGCCCGGGACCCTGGCCCTGGTAGGCCTCGCGCTCCTGGGATTTGCCGTTGCGTATCGCCGCCGCGTGCCGGCTCGCGCTTCCGCTTCCCGGCCGTAACCGCGGGAAGCGGGTCTTTTCCTTTTTTCACGTTTGCCGGGCGCCTTGCCGTTAGCGCAAAAGCACTAGGGTTGTAGCAACCGGCGCCCGGCAGATACGCTACTCCCTCCAATGGGGAATCTGCGAGACAACCCTGGCGCGCTGCTCTGCGTGGTCGGCGCGCGGCCGAACTACATGAAGATGGCGCCGCTGCTGCGCGCATTCCGCAGCCGCGCGGATCTGCCGCCCGCAGTGCTCGTGCATACCGGCCAGCACTACGACCCGATTCTGAACGATCGCCTGTTCGACGATCTCGCGCTGCCGCGCCCGGACATCAATCTCGGCGTGGGCTCGGGCACGCACGCGGTGCAGACGGCGGAAGTGATGCGGCGCTTCGAGCCGGTCATGGACGAGCACCAGCCCTCGTGCGTGGTGTTGGTCGGCGACGTGAATTCCACGCTCGCCTGCAGCCTGGTGGCCGTGAAGAAGGGCGTGCCGGTAGCGCACGTCGAGGCGGGGCTGCGCAGCTACGACCGCGCCATGCCGGAGGAGATCAACCGCATTCTCACGGACCAGATTTCCGACCTGCTCTACACCACCGAGCGCTCGGCGCACGACAATCTCGCGCGCGAGGGCATCCCGACCGGACGGATGCATTTCGCGGGCAACGTGATGATCGATTCGCTGCTCTACCACAGGAGCCGCGCCGTGCCGGCCGCCCGGACGCTGCAAGCCGCGGGCGCGGGGTTCGGCGTCGACGGATACGGCGTCGTCACGCTGCATCGTCCGTCGAACGTCGACGAGCCCGAGGCGCTGCGCGCGTCGCTCGAGATCCTGCGCGAGGTGGCGCAAAGGCTGCCGCTGGTGTGCGCGCTGCATCCGCGCACCGTGGCGCGGGTCGACGGCTTCGGCTTCTCGGAGCTGCTGAAAGGCGCCCGCCTCGCCGTCCTGCCGCCGCAGGGCTATCTCGAGATGCTGGGGCTCATGGCCGGCGCCACGCTCGTGCTCACCGACTCGGGCGGCATGCAGGAGGAAACCACCGCGCTGTCGGTCCCCTGCCTCACGCTGCGCGAGAACACCGAGCGCCCGATCACCGTCGAGCAGGGAACCAACACGCTCGTCGGCAGGGACCGCGCGCTGATCCTGCGCCTCGTCGACGAAATCCTCGCGACGGGGGGCAAGCGCGGCCGCACCCCGGAACTCTGGGACGGGCGGGCCGCCGAGCGGATCGCCGGGCATCTCGCGGGCTGGCTCGCGACGCACCCGACACGGCTGCATGCCTGAGATCGCGAACGCCCTGACCGTCGACGTGGAAGATTACTTCCAGGTCTCGGCGCTCGCGCCCCACATCGCGCGCGCGGATTGGGAGCGCATTGCGTGCCGGGTGGAGCGCAACGTGGACACGATCCTGTCGCTCTTCGCGGAAGCGGACGCACGCGCGACGTTCTTTACGCTCGGCTGGATCGCCGAGCGTTACCCAGGGCTGGTGAAGAAGATCGTGGCGCAAGGCCACGAGCTCGCGAGCCACGGCTATGGCCATCTGCGCATCCACGAGCAGACGCCGGCCGAGTTCACTCAGGACATCGGCCGCGCCAAGGCGCTGCTGGAGGACCTCTCGGGAACCGAGGTGAAGGGCTACCGCGCGCCCAGCTTCTCGATCGGGCCGCGAACCCTCTGGGCCTTCGAGCGCATCGCGCAGGCCGGCTACCGCTACAGCTCGAGCGTGTATCCGGTCCGGCACGACCTGTACGGGATGCCGGATGCACCGCGCTTCGCGTACCGTCCTCGCGCCGATCTGCTGGAAATCCCGGTGACCACCGCCGCGGTTCTCCACCGCAACCTGCCGGCCGGCGGCGGCGGATACTTCAGGCTGCTGCCCTACGTCGTCTCGCGCGCGCTGATCCGGCGCGTAAACGGGGTGGACCGGCGCTCCGCCGTCTTCTATTTTCATCCGTGGGAGATCGATCCCGCGCAGCCGCGGGTGCCGGGCACGAGCGTCCGGACCCGGTTTCGCCACTACGTCAACCTGCGCCGGACCGAGTCGCGGCTCCGGCGCCTGCTGCGCGACTTCCGCTGGCGCAGGATGGACGAGGTCTTCCTCGCCCCCGAGGCGTCCGGCGCACTCCTCCATGCTCACCCGGCGACGGTGCGCTTCGCGAGCTAGCGGGCTCGCATTCCTGTTCGCGCTCGCCGCCGCGGCGGCGGCTCGCGCCGATACGGTGCTCGTCGGGCCGCAGCACGCTCTGAAAACGCCGAGCGAGGCCGCCAAGGTGGCACACGACGGCGATGTCGTCGAGATCGAGCCCGGGCTCTACGCCGGCGATGCGGCCATCTGGACCCAGAACCGCCTGACGATCCGGGGCCGCGGCGGCCGCGCGCACCTGCACGCAGACGGGGCGCACGCCCAAGGCAAAGCCATCTGGGTCATCAAGGGCGCCGGTTGCACGATCGAGCGCCTCGAATTCTCAGGCGCGAAGGTGCCGGACCGCAACGGCGCGGGCATCCGGCTCGAGGGTCCCGGGCTGACGGTGCGCGACAGCTCCTTCCACGACAACGAGAACGGCATCCTGGCGGGCAGCGATCTCGAGAGCGACGTCGTCATCGAGCACTCCGAGTTCGCGCGCAACGGCTTCGGCGACGGGCACAGCCACAACATCTACATCGGCACCGCGCGCAGCTTCACGTTGCGCTACAGCTACAGCCACCATGCGCTCGTCGGCCACAACGTGAAGAGCCGCGCGATCAAGAATTTCATCCTCTACAACCGCATCGCCGACGAGAAGGACGGCCGCGCGAGCCTGGCGATCGACCTGCCCGACGGCGGCCTGTCGTTCGTGATGGGCAACCTGATCCAGCAGGGTCCCGAGAACGACAACCGCACCATCGTGGGCTACGGAATCGAGGGCTACAAGAATCTTCTCAACGAGCTCTATTTCGTGAGCAACACGGTGGTCAACGACGATCCGAAGGGCGGGGTCTTCGTCTATGTCCGGCCCGGGGCCGATGCGGTGCGCCTGATCAACAATCTCTTCGCCGGGCCCGGCGAGCTCCTCGCCGGCAAGGGCGAATCGCGCGGCAACCTGCGCACGGCGAAGACAGACTTTACCGATCCTGACAAGCTCGACTACCGCCTGAAAGCGAGCGCCGCCGGCGTGGGCAAGGGTGTCGACGCGGGAAGCGTGTACGGCTTCTCGCTGCGCCCCGCTGCAGAATACCGGCATCCTCTCGGGGTGCGTCCCCGCCCGACCGCGGGAGCGCTGGACCTCGGGGCCCATCAGCGCGCCCAGTAGCTCTTACGGGCTACGTTTGGCTGGCGAGCGCCGGCACGCGAAAATCCGGTCTCGGTCCAGTCCGTTGGCTAACAAGAAGCGTCTGGCAATACAAGCAGTTCCTTCTAATTGGGGGCATGGGGACCCGCTCGCGGGGCCACAGCGCATGAAGGTCCTGACGTTCACCACGCTCTATCCAAATGCGGCGCGGCCCGCGCATGGCATCTTCGTCGAGACGCGCCTGCGTCAGCTGCTCGCGAGCGGCCAGGTTCAATCGACGGTCGTGGCCCCCGTGCCCTGGTTCCCGTTCAAGCATCCGGCGTTCGGCGCCTACGCCGCGCACGCCCGCGCCCCCCGTGCCGAAACCAGGAACGCAATCGAGGTGCTGCATCCGCGTTTCCCGGCGCTGCCGAAGGTCGGCACGACGCTCGCGCCGTTCCTTCTCTACCGCGGCGCGCTTTCCCTCGTCGAGCGCCTGCGCCGTGAGCGTGGCTTCGACCTCGTCGACGCTCACTACTTCTATCCCGACGGAGTCGCGGCGGCGATGCTGGGGCGGCGCCTGGGCGTTCCAACGGTCATCACCGCGCGCGGGACCGACGTCAACCTGATCGCGCAGCAGCGCATTCCGCGGCGCATGATCCGCTGGGCCGCGAGCCAGGCGGGCGCGATCGTCGCCGTTTCACAGGCGCTGAAGGAAAAGCTGGCCGCGCTCGGCGTCGAGCGGGAGCGGATTCACGTGCTGCGCAACGGCGTCGACCTCGAGCTTTTCCATCCGGAGAACCGGGACGCGCTGCGCGCGCAGCTCGAGCTTCGCGCCCCGACGCTGCTCAGCGTGGGCAACCTGCTTGCGTTCAAGGGCCACGGCTTCGCCATCGAGGCGCTGTCGCTCCTGCGGGAGCACGAGCTCGTCATCGCGGGCGAAGGACCGGACCGCGCGGCGTTCGAGGCGCTTGCGAGGCAATGCGGCGTGTCGGCGCGGGTGCGGTTTGTCGGATCGCTCAGTCAGCAGGACCTGCGCCGTTACTACTGCGCAGCCGACGCGCTCGTCCTCGCGTCGAGCCGCGAAGGCTGGCCCAACGTTCTCCTCGAGGCCATGGCCTGCGGCACGCCGGTGATCGCCACCGCGGTCGGCGGCGTGCCCGAGATCGTCACCTCGGGAGACGCTGGCGCCGTGGTGAAGGAGCGCAGCGCGCCCGCCCTGGCGCGCGCGGTGCGCGAGCTTTTCGCCCGGCCGCCGGAGCGCGCCGCCACGCGGTGCTTCGCGGAGCAGTTCGGCTGGGGCGCCACGACGAAGGGCCAGCTCCAGCTTTTCCGGCAGCTGCTCGCCGCCCACTCGCCACAGCCCGCCATGCAGGCGGCGCGGGCCGGCTGAGGCTCGCGCCATGTGCGGCATCTTCGGCATTCTCAACCTCGATGGCAGCCCGGCCGAGCGCGCGGCGCTCCAGGCCATGGCCCGCGTCACCGTGCATCGCGGTCCGGACGACGAAGGCTTCCACCTGGACGGCGCCTGCGGGATCGGCATGCGGCGCCTCTCGATCATCGACCTCGCGGGAGGGCACCAGCCGCTTGCGAACGCCGATCGCAGCCTGGTGCTGGTGTGCAACGGGGAAATCTACAACTTCCGCGAGCTGCGCCGCGAGCTGGAGGCGCTGGGGCACCACTTCGCCAGCGGCTCGGACAGCGAGACGCTGCTGCACGGGTACGCGCAATGGGGCGACGAAGTCGTCCAGCGGCTGAACGGCATGTTCGGCTTCGCGTTGTGGGACGCGCGCCGCAGGCGGCTCCTCATCGGCCGCGACCGGCTCGGAATCAAGCCGCTCTATATCTACCGCGACGCCAGGCGCATCGCCTTCGCCTCGGAGGCGAAGGCCTTGCTCGCGCTGCCCGGGGTCCAGGCCGCCATCGAGCCCTCGGCCCTGCACGGCTATCTCAGCCTCGGCTACGTGGCTGCCCCAGCTTCGCTGTTCAAGGACATCACGAAGCTTCCACCCGCGACGCTGCTCTCGGTCGAGGGCGGGCGCATGCAGCAGACGCGCTACTGGCGCGTGCCGCACGACATCGAACGCGATGTGCCCGAAGCCGAGTGGATCGCGCGCGTCCGCGAGCGCCTCGACGCGGCGGTGCGCATGCAAATGGTGAGCGACGTGCCGATCGGCGCGTTCCTCTCGGGCGGGATCGATTCCAGCACGGTAGTCGGGCTGATGGCGGCGGCGAGCGCCCGGCCGATCCGCACGTATTCGATCGGCTTCGACGGCGCGGCGGCCGACCAGTATTACAACGAGCTGCCCTATGCGCGCCGCGTTGCGCAGCTCTTCGGCACGGAGCACCGGGAGATCCTGGTGCGCCCCGACACCGCGGCGCTCCTGCCCAGGCTCGTCTGGCACATGGACGAGCCGGTGTCCGACAGCGCGTTCATCACGACTTACCTCGTGTCGGAGTTCGCGCGCCGCGATGTCACCGTAATCCTGTCCGGAGTGGGCGGCGACGAGCTCTTCGGCGGCTACCGCCGTTACCTCGGCGACCATTACCAGGCCTACTTCGACCGCCTGCCGTCGTGGCTGCGGCGCACCGCCACGGCCGCGGGACGGCGCCTGCCGAGCGACCGGCACGGGCCGCTGCTCAATTTTTCCCGCCTGGCTAAAGGTTTCCTTGAAAACGCGGCGCTTCCCTTCGAAGAGCGCTACCGCGCCTACGTCGAGGTCTTCCCGCGCGCCGAAGCGGCGCGCCTCCTCGGCGGAGAACGCGCCCGCGGATGGGACCGCATCGCGGAGGCCTTCTCCGATGCGCCGGGCGAGGACGGCCTGAACCGCATGCTGAGCGTAGACGCGCAGACCCAGCTCCCCGACGACCTGCTGCTCCTCACCGACAAGATGAGCATGGCGGCCTCGCTGGAGTGCCGGGTGCCGCTCCTCGACCAGGAGCTGGTCGAACTGGCAGCGCGCATGCCCCAGGCGGTCAAGATCCGCGGCGGGCGGCTGAAGCACGTGATGAAGGAGGCCGTTGCCGACCTGCTGCCCTCCGACCTCATCGAGCGCAAAAAGCGCGGTTTCGGCACGCCCATGGGCGCCTGGCTGAAGAATGACCTGGCCCCGCTCATGCACGAGCTGCTGTCGCAGTCGTCCATCGAGGAGCGGGGGCTGTTCCGCTATCCGGCGGTGCGCGAGCTGATTGCGCAGCACGAGGCGAGCCGGATCGACGGCACCGACCGGATCCTCGCCCTCATGAACCTGGAGATCTGGGCCCGCATCTACCTCGACGCTCGCTCGTCGCAGGACGTTTCCGCCGAGCTCGAAGAGGCCATCGCGTGAGAATCCTCTACGTCTGCCACCGTTTCCCCTTCCCGCCGCGCCGCGGCGGGAAGATCCGGCCGTTCAACATGATCCGCCACCTGACGGCGTCGGGCCATCAGGTGACGGTGGCGTCGCTCGCGCGCTCCGCGCAGGAAGCGCAGGACGGCCGCGGCATCGCAGCGCACTGCGCGCATTACGAAGTGGCCGAGGTGCGCGGGCTGCAGCAGATGGCCCGCATGGTCGTACGGCTGCCCACGCCGGCGCCTTCCTCCATGGGGTATTTCTATTCGCCGCTCCTGGCGCGGCGCATCCGGGGCCAGCTGGCGCGCGAGGCGTTCGACCTCATCTTCGTGCACTGCTCGTCCGCCGCCCAGTACGTCGCCGGCGTGCAAGGCATACCCAAGATCCTCGACTTCGGCGACATGGATTCGCAGAAGTGGCTGGAATACGCCCGCTACAAGGCCTTTCCGTTGTCGGCGGGATACTGGCTCGAGGGGAAAAAGCTCGAGCGCGAGGAGCGGCGCCTCGCAAAGCGCTTCGACATGTGCACGGCGACGACGCGCGCGGAATGGGAGACGCTCGAGCGCTATGAGACTGGGACGCCGGCGGACTGGTTTCCGAACGGTGTCGACAGCGACTACTTCAGCCCGGCCGAGGAGCCTTACGACCCCGACACGATCTCGTTCGTCGGCCGCATGGACTACTACCCGAACGAGCAGTGCATGCTCGATTTCTGCGCGAACGTCTTCCCCGTCCTCAGGCGGCGGCGGCCGAACTTGCGGCTCACCATCGTCGGAGCGGATCCCGTGCCGAGCGTCATGAACCTCGCCCGGTTGCCAGGCGTCACGGTGACCGGCTCGGTGCCGGACGTGAGACCGTACGTGCGCCGGTCTGCGGCAATGATCGCGCCGCTCAACATCGCCCGCGGGACTCAGAACAAGATCCTCGAGGCCATGGCCATGGGCGTGCCCGTCGTGACGAGCCCGGCTGCGGCCGGCGGCGTCGACGCCGTCCGGCAGGAGCACCTGCTGGTGGCCGACACTCACGCCGAGCAATACGCCGCGCTGCTGCGCGTTCTCGAAGACCCGCAAGAGCGCACGCGGCTGGCGCTGGCAGGGCGCGCCCGCGTGCTCGGCAATCATGCGTGGCCGGCGTCCATGCGACGGCTGGACGGCATCATCGAGCGCACGGTCTCCTCTTACTCGCTCGCCCCCCGAAACGAGGCGCAGCCGGCCAATGCGTAGCTCGGCACAACTCGCCCCGAAAAGCAGCGCGGTGTCGCGCCCGCGGTTGCTGTTCCTCTCACCGCGCTATCTCTTTCCGGCCGATTCGGGCGGAAAAATTCGAACCGTCAGCATCCTGCGAGGCCTGCTGGGCGGTGCCTTCGAGGTGCACCTCGTTTCGCCGCTGCCCGCGAGCGCCTCGGCGGCGGAACCCGCGCAGCTCGCTCAGGTCTGCGACCACTTCACCGGATGGCATGCGCCCGCTCGCGGAGCCGCCTTCCAGTGGACCCGGATGCGGCACCTCGTCTGCGGGCTCCCGGTCGCGGTCGCCACGGATTATTCGCGCGCCGGGCGCCGGGCCGTCGACGAGGCGCTGAGCCGCAGGCCGGACCTGATCGTCGTCGACTTTCCGCACGCCGCCGTGCTCGCGCCCGGACCTTATCCCTGCGCCAGCGTCTTGTTTACCCACAACGTGGAGGCCGAGATTTTCCGCCGGCACGCCGAGACCGCGCGCGATCCGCTGCGGCGCGCGGTATGGCGCAGCCAGGCGGCCAAGATGGCCCGCTACGAGCGCGCGCTTCTCGGTCGCTTCGATGCCGTCGTTGCCGTCGCCGAGCGCGACCGCGAGCACTTCGGGCGCGCCTACGGCGCGAACAACGTGTCCGTCATTCCGACCGGGGTCGATCTCGACTATTTCGCCTACTCCCCGACTCCGGCGCTCGAACCGGCCGAGCCGGCGAGCGTCGTGTTCACCGGGTCGATGGACTGGATGGCGAACATCGACGGCATCGAATACTTCATGGAGCAAGTGTGGCCCGAGGTGGCGCGCGTGCGTCCGGACGCGAAGTTCGTGGTGGTGGGACGCCAGCCGCCGCCGGCATTGGTGGAGCGGGCCGCCTCGCGGGGTCTCAACTGGGAGTTCACCGGCTTCGTGGACGACGTCCGGCCCTACGTGCGCCGGGCGCACGCCTACGTGATTCCGCTGCGGGTCGGCGGCGGGACGCGGATCAAGGTCTACGAGGCCATGGCGCTCGGGTGCCCTGTGGTGTCGACGCGCATCGGCGTCGAGGGCCTGCCGGTCGAGGACGGAAAGCATTTTGCAGCGGCCGACAAGCCGGACGACATGGCGGCCTCGATTCTCTCGCTGCTCGAGCGAAACGACGAGCGCAGCCGGCTTTCCGCCGCTGCGCGCCGGTTCGTCGAGGAAAGCGTCTCGGCGGCAAGCGCCGCCAAAGTGTTCGAACAAATCTGCCAACACGCGCTCAGGGGGGCGCGCACGCAATGAACATCAGCATATTCGGTCTTGGCTATGTCGGCGCGGTGTCGCTCGCCTGCCTGGCGCGCGACGGCCATTTCGTCACCGGCGTCGACATCGACAAGGCAAAGCTCGACCTCATCCGCGCCGGAAAGACTCCGGTGGTGGAAGAAGGCATGGTCGACCTCATGGCCGCGGTCGCGGCCAGCGGACGCGTTTCGGTGACCGACGATGTCGCCGCCGCGGTGTCGGCCTCCGAGCTGTCCCTGATCTGCGTGGGCACGCCGTCGGCCGCCAACGGCAGCCAGGATCTGGGCGCGACGTTGAACGTGGCCCGCCAGCTCGGGCGCGCGCTGCGCGCGAAAGCGGCACCGCACGTGATCGTGTTCCGCTCCACCCTCGTTCCCGGCACGGTGGAAGACGTATTGCGCCCCATCCTCGAAGAGGAGTCGGGCAAGCGCGCGGGCGTCGGGTTCCATCTCTGCTTCCAGCCCGAATTCCTGCGCGAGGGAACGTCGATCCGCGACTACGACAAGCCGCCGTTCACGATCGTGGGCGCCGACCACGAGTTCCCGGTCGAGCGCCTGCGCGCCCTCTTCGGCCATCTGCCGTGCGAGCTCCACGTCGCGTCGATCCGCGCCGCGGAGATGGTCAAGTACTGCTGCAACAACTTCCACGCCATCAAGATCACCTTCGCGAACGAGACCGCTCGCCTTTGCGAGGCGCTCGGCGTGGATCCGTTCCAGGTCATGGATCTGGTGTGCAAGGACCGGCAGCTCAACATCTCGCCCGCCTATCTGAAGCCGGGCTTCGCGTTCGGCGGCTCGTGCCTGCCCAAGGACCTGCGCGCCACCACGTACCTCGCGAAACGGCACGATGTCGAGCTCCCGATGCACGGCAGCGTGCTCGCTTCGAACCGCGTCCACATCGACCATGCCATCGCCAAGGTCCTGGCGAGCGGCAAGCGCCGCGTAGGCATGATCGGACTGTCGTTCAAGACCGGGACCGACGACCTGCGCGAGAGCCCGCTGGTGCTCATGGCCGAGCAGTTCATCGGCAAGGGGCTCAGTCTTCTGGTTTACGACCCCGAGGTCCACCTGTCCCAGCTCCTGGGGGCGAACCGGCGGTTCATCGAGCAGCATCTGCCGCACATCGGCTCGCTGCTGCGCGGCGACATCGAGACCGTGATCAACGAGTCGGACGTCCTGGTCGTGGGGCTGAACGAGCGTCGCGCGTTCGACGCGCTGAGGCGCCACGTGCGCAAGGACCAAATGGTCCTCGATCTGGTCAATGTTCCGGACCGCGCCAGCCTGCCGGTCGCGGTCGAGGGGTTGTGCTGGTGACGCAGGCCGGCGTGCGCCCATTGCTCAAGCGCCTGGCTGCGCACCTGCCCGCCGGCGTGCAGCACGAGCTGCGCCGCATCTTCTTCCGCTCCCAGATCCGCCGCCGCAGCTTCTTCACCGACGAGAAGGAGTACGCCCTGCTCGACCGGATCCTGCGCGGGGGCGACTGGGCGCTCGACATCGGCGCGAACGTGGGCCACTACACCTTGCGCATGGCCGAGCTGGCGGGTGCGGCCGGACGCGTCATCGCCCTGGAACCCATCCCGGACACTTTCGCGCTCCTGACGGAAAACGTCCGCCACTCGGGACATGCCAACGTCTCGCTTCTCAACTGCGCCGCCTCGGAGCGCACCGCCGTCGTCGGCATGGAAATTCCGCGCTTCCCCGACGGCCTGGAGAACTACTACCAGGCGCACGTCGTCAGCGGCGCCGCGGGCCTCTCCATCCTCGCGCTCTCCATCGACAGCCTGGCGCTGCCGGCCGTGCGGCTCGTGAAGATCGACGCGGAAGGCCACGAGTTCCCGGTGCTCCAGGGGATGCGCCGGCTGGTCGAGCGCGACCATCCCGTCCTGATCGTGGAGACGAGCACCGGCGAAACGACGCGACTGCTCGAAAGCTGGGGGTACCGCGTCGAGCGGCTACCGGGGTCTTCGAACGTGCTGTGTCAATCCGCTGACCGCCTCGACTTGGGGTGATCGAGCTCCGTCAGCCGGCGCTGAAGCGCCCGGGTCCCGGGCGCGGCCGCGAGGCCCTTATCCACCCACTCGCGAGCTGACTTCAGGTCGCCCAGCGATTTGTAGTAGTCGCTCAGCGCCGCGTACGGCGGCCAGTGGTCCGGCTTGAGCTCGATGGCGCGGCTCAGGTCGAGCAGGCCCTGCGGACCGTTTCCCAGCCGCAGCAGATTCTCGCCCCTGCGCGTGAGGATCTCCGGCAGAAGGGCGAACTCGGGCGAGACCCGCTCGAGCACGTAGTTGAACTCCCGCACCGACTCCCCCAGCTCGCGGTCCCGGTCGGGCTTCGTGCTCGAGAAATAGAGCGCCCGGTTCGAGGCCTCGAGCCCCAGGCAGTAGTGGTGCAGGTGGATGAAATTCTCCGGCCCCATCAAGCTCGACCAGCGCTCGATCTGCTGCGGATCGCTGCCGCCCGGTACGCTTTGCCGGTAGAGCTGCGTGTACTTGCAGTAGGGCGGCAGCATGGCGAGCTGCTTGGGATCGAACTGGCGCTGTGCCACGGCGCTCGAACCGTGCAGCGCCGCGAGCGGCGCAATGAGCCATGCGAGCAGGGTCGCTCTCACAGCGACACCGGGTGCTGTTTCAGCCATTGCTCCAGCATCATCAGGATCCAGACCATGGTTCCATAATAATCGGCATGGCTGTTCACATGCACGCCGCTGAGCTGATCGATGAACTCGGCGCGGACGATGTCCCGTTTTTTCAGATCGGAGAGGCTTTCGAACGCGAGCTGGCGCAGCGGCTCGTGCGTGTGCAGCCAACGCCCGAAGGGCAGGCCGAAGCCGTGCTTGGTTTTGGTGATGATCTCCGGCGGCAGGAAATCCCGCAGGGCTTGCTTGAAAAAGTAGCGCAGCCGGGGGCCGCGCAGCTTCAAGCCTGGCGCCAGTCGCGCTGAAAACGCCACCACTTCGTCGTGCAGCAGCGGGAAGCGCACGTCGACCCCGGCCAGCTCGGAAGAGCGCACGACCTTGGGCAGGTCGTTGTCGGCGAGCGTGTACTTGAAATCGAGGGCCAGCATGCGGTTGATCAGCGAATCGGCGTTCGAAGCCCGGTAGGCTTGCTCGACCTGCGCCGCCGGAGCGGCGGGCGACACGCCGGCCAGGAATTCGCCGGTGAAAACCGTCTCCGGTCCCAGGCGCTGCAGCAGGTTGTAGTGATCGTAGCGTGCGGGCATCGGCATCGACGCGTGCGCCATGTACCGGCGCGCTTTTCCGACCAGGCCGACCTCGGGCAGGATTCGGATAGCCGGCTCGAGGACAGCCTGGCGCAACGGCTGCGGCAGGTCGCTATAGAGCGAGTAGAAGTACTGCGTGGCGTAGCGGGAATTCCCGCCGAACAGCTCGTCGCCGCCGTCGCCGCCGAGCAGCGTGTCGACGCCGTCGTCCCGCGCCAGCTTCGCGCAGTAGTAGGTCGGCACCGCGGAGGAGTTGCCGAACGGCTGGTCGTGGACGGCCGCGATGCGCGGCACGGCGTTGACCACGTCGTCGGGAGTAACGTAGTACTCCTTGTGCCGCGTCTCGAAGCGGCGTGCGGCGATCCGGGCATAGCCGACCTCATCGAAGCCCTGGGCGTCGAAGCCGATGGAGAAGGTCCGTGGCGCTTCGCCCGTCACCTCCCTCAACATGCCGGCCACGGTGGAGCTGTCCGTGCCGCCGCTCAGGAAAGCTCCGGTCGAGCCGTGCTCGGCCGCGTCGGCGACGCTTTTCCGGAGCAGCGCCAGGAATTCTTCCTTCAGGGCAGGGAACGCGCGCTTCTCGTCCTCTACGAATTCGACGCTCCAGTACGGCGCCGCATGCGCGCGGCCGTCGTCCCAGATCAGGAACGTTCCCGGCTCGAGGCGGCTGCGCTCGACATACGCCGTGGCGGGGCCCGGTATCACATGGAAATGGACATAGTCGTAGATCGCCTGACGCCTGATCCGGCGCCTGGATCCGGGATAAGCGCTGATGGCGTCGAGGGTCGATCCGAAGACCAGTTTTTGGGCGTCGACGGAATAGCACAACGAGCGCGTGCCCATCCGGTCGCCCGCGACCAGCGCCTTGCGCGCGGCGCCGTCGAGGATGGCGAGCGAAAAACTTCCCGCCAGGAGCTTCAGGATCTCGGTTCCCCTTTCGGCGTATCCCGCGGCGATGGCGCGGGCGAGACCGCGTCGCCGCGCCAGCTCGGAGAGTCGGGCGTCCGAAAAGCGCGCACGGCCGCAGACGACGACCAGGCGCTCCCCTTCCTGGCACAAATCTCCATTGGCGGCGCCGGCCGCCAGCGCCACCGCACCCCACGGCGCGGACTTGGTTCGCACCGGGCTTGCGTCGAACCGGGCGAGCGTCGCCGCCATGACGGCGACGTCCGCGCTCGCGGAAGCGTCCGGCTTGGGGTCGAACCAGCCGCAGATGCCGCTCATACCAGGATTTCCGCGGCGGGAGGGTGGCTCAGAAAGCCGGCCGGACTGGCGCTGAGCCCATAGGCTCCGGACTGGAACACCACGATCAGGTCTCCGACCTCGGCGCTCGCCATCTCCATGTTGTCCGCGAGCAGATCGAGGGGCGTGCACAACGGGCCGACGACTGAAACGATTTCTCTTTTCGAGCCGCGTACCCGATTGCCCACGGCCACCGGATAGTTCTTGCGGATGACCTGGCCGAAGTTCCCCGACGCCGCCAGGTGGTGATGCAGGCCGCCGTCGGTCACCAGAAAACAATGACCTCGCGAGATCTTGCGGTCGATGACGCGGCAGACGTAGATGCCCGCCTCGCCGACCAGGAATCGGCCGAGCTCCAGCACGACCTGCACCCCGGGCAGGCGGGAATCAAGGCCCTGCAGGATGGCGGCGAGGTTACGCGCGACGAGGGAGACATCGAGCCGCTCGTCGCCGGGAAAATACGGAATCCCCAGTCCGCCGCCGATGTTGAGGATGCGGACGGGAGCGGGCGCGTCCTGCGCGAGGCGCACCGCAAGCTCGACGCTTTTCCGCTGCGCTTCGGCGATCGAATCGGCGCGCAGGTTCTGGGCGCCGCTGAAGATGTGGAAGCCCTGGAACTCGAGCGCGAGCGCGCCGATCCTGCGCAGCATGGCGGGGACGCGCTCGGCGTCGACGCCGAACGGCTTGGGCCCGCCCCCCATCTTCATGCCGGAGCTCTTCAGCTCGAAGTCCGGGTTGACGCGCACGTTGACGCGCGCCTTGACGCCGCGCCGGCACGCGAGGGCGGCAAGCCGCTCCATCTCGCCTTCGGACTCGAGGTTGACGACGATCCCGGCGGCGAGGGCGGCCTCGAGGTCGGCGTCGCTCTTGCCGGGGCCGGCGAAGCTGATGCTGTCCGGCCGGGCGCCGGCTTGCAGCGCGATCTCGAGCTCGCCCGCGGACGCGATATCGAGGCCGTCGACCAGTCCCGCGAGGTGCGCCACGACCGCCGGCATCGGGTTGGCCTTCATCGCGTAGTGGACGTGGACGCGGCGCGGAAGGTGGCTGCGAAGGAGCTCGACCCGCTCGCTGACGAGCTGCCGGTCGTAGGCGTAAAACGGCGTGCGACCGACGCGCCGCGCGAGTTCCGGCAGCGGGATGCCGCCGACCACGAGACAATCGTCGACCACGGGGAACTGATCCATCGGCGCGTGGGTCGGGCGTGCGGGCTTGTTCATGCGGCGGCCTCGAACAGCCCCACGAATTCCTGCGCCAGCAGCTTGCGATCGATCTTGCCGTTCGGGTTGCGCGGCAGGCTGCCCTTGCGCTCGACGATGCGCGCCGGGACCATGAAGGCGGGAAGCCGCTCGCGGCACTTCGAGATCACCGCCGCGGGATCGAGCACGGAATCCGCCGGCGCCGTGGCCACCAGGACGATGGCCTGCCCAAGCACCGGATGCTCGATGCCCAGGGCGGCGACTTCGCCGACGAGCCCGGTGCCGTAGACCGCCTCCTCCACTTCCGTGGGGCTGACGCGGTAGCCCGAGGTCTTGATCATCTCGTCGCGCCGGCTGATGAAATAGAGAAACCCCTCCTCGTCGCGGCGCACGGTGTCTCCGGACCACACGGCGATCTCGGGCATGACGAGGCCCGACGCCTGCCCGGGGGCCGGCTTGAATCGCTCGGCCGTCTTGGCAGGATCGTTCCAATAGCCGAGCGATACCAGCGCGCCGCGATGCACCAGCTCGCCGGGCTCGTTGGCATCGCAAAGCGTTCCGTCCTCCCGCACCACCAGCACTTCCGCGTTCGGGATGGCCTTGCCGATCGAATCGGGGCGCCGATCGAGCTCGGAGGGAGGCAGATAGGTGGAGCGGAACGACTCGGTCAGCCCGTACATCAGATAAACGAGGGTCTGCGGCAATGCCGCGCGCAGCTGGTCCAGCGTCGCCTTCGGCATGCGGCCGCCCGTGTTCGCGATATAGCGCAGGCTGGTGCGCGCCCTGGACCAGCCGAGCTGGGCGAGCTGGATCCACAGGGGGGGCACGGCAGTCAGCCCCGTGATGGCGTAGCGCTCGATCGCCGTAAGGACATCCCGCGGCAGCAGATAGTTGATCAGCGCGACGCTCGCCCCGGCATGAAACGCGGTGCTGAGCTGGCTGAACCCCGCATCGAAGCTGAGCGGCAGCGCGGAAAGGATCCGGTCCTGAGGGCGATTCTCCAGGTACTGCGCGACGCTCTTCGCCCCCGCCACCATGTTTCGATGCGACAGCACCACGCCTTTCGGCTTGCCTGTGCTGCCGGACGTGTAGAGGATGGCGGCCATGTCGGCGTCGATCACGCGGTGTGGCGCGGCCTCCGCGGCTGCGCCGAGCGCGTCGTCCCACCGCACGGTCGAGGGCGCTGCGGGCATTTGCCCTTCACCCAGGACCAGCGTGGTTCTGAGATCGGGACAGCCTTTCAGGAGCGGCGCCAGGAGGTTCAGCCGCTCGACGGTCGTGACCAGGATCTGGACGTTGCAGTCCCGCAGGATGTAGGCCACCTGGTCGGGCTTGAGCAGCGGATTGACCGGAACGAATACGCCGCCGGCGGCGGCGGCGCCGAACATCGCGACGACCGTCTCCGGGCGCTTTTCCATGTACACGGCAACGCGCGCGGAGCGGCCGAGGCCGAGGCCGAGCAGCGCCGCGGCGCACCGGCGTATGCCCTGCGCCAGCTCGTCGTAGGAGAGGCGCTCGTCCCGGTAGAGCAGCGCATCGGCCTCGCCGGCGCGCTCGGCGGCGTGCAGCGGAAGCTCGTGGATCAAATGGGACACTTTCGCGGACATCCTCATCACGCGCTCGTGGATGGCACGTCCTCCGCGCCCGGCTGCGCGCCGCCGCGCAGCGGCGCGCGACGCAAAGCCAGCTTCGCTTTTTCGACGCCGGCGCGGACCAGCCCCGACGCGGTACGCAGGTTGAAGGCGGCGAGGCCATACAGGCGGCGCTTGTCCTCCATCCAGTCTTTCTTGTACGGCTCGCTGCCGACGCCGTAGTCGATCTCTTCGACGCGGTCTTGGTCGATCGCCTGGCGGAACATCTCGAGCGACAGGATCGAGCCGACGGAATAGTCTCGCCAGCTGTCGTTGTAGGCCAACTTGTAGATCAGCGCTTTCTTCGCCGTGGTGATCCAGAGCTGGGACGCCGCGGGCGCCCCGTCCACGTAGAGGATGCCCAATCGGAGGATGCCCAGAGAGGCGCATGTCGCGGCGAGCGCAGGAATGAACGCCGGATGCGGCTCGGCGTGCTTCCAGCTCTGCTCGTAGACCGTCACGAAATCGGCGATGCGGTCCGCTTCGCGCGTGAGCACGATTTCATAGGCATGGGACGCCGTGAGCTTCTTCCGCCGGCGCTTGATGGTGTTCGTGGTCTGGGAGGGTCGCCCGCCCAGATAGCTTTGAAAATCCCGCCCGTGCAGCCGCACGAACCAGTTCTCGTACATGAAGTACGGTCGCACGAAAAACCCGGCGCTTCTCAGCGCCTGCGTCAACGAGTGGGCGAGCGCCTCCGGAAGGAACGTGAGGCGCACGCCGGTCGGCCGGTCGGTCGCGATACGCTCGACGATCGCGTCGGCCTGCCCGTCTCCCAGGAGGCCGAATTCCATCGTGTAGTAATTCGCGAGGCTCTCGAGGGTGCGGCCGTTCCAGCAACAGACCATTGCCGCGTCGCCGGCCTTGTACACCCTTGGCGGATGCGTCACCGCGGTCGCATGGAGGCATCGAAACCACTCTGCGGATCGAAAGAAATCGCCGTGCTGGCGAAAGCCGAACCGCTCCGGCAGGTCGAGGGCGTCCACGGCTTCTGCGCGAATGCTCATGCGTGCGGGTCCCGGCGCAGGGCATCGAGCTGCGCAAGCGAGCGGCGGCCCGGCGCATCGCGTGCGGCGTCCAGCACTGCCGCGAGCTGCGCCGTGCGCGCGCGGCGCGAGCAGGCCGCCACCGCCGCCTCCGAAGGCAGCGGGGCGCGCCTCGCTCTGAGCTGCTCCAGGAAGGTGACGAGGGTCCGCCGGATGGACTCCTTCGAGTCGAGGGGCGCAATGCTGTCCACGCCGGCCGAGCGCAGTACCGCTGCGGTGTCTCCCTGCGGGTCGGTCAGGGCGAGGATCGGCCGCCGGGCGCGCAGGTACTCATAGAGCTTTGCCGGGACCTGGTAATTGCAGTTGGCCGCCTGCAGGACAAGCAGGCCATCGGACCGCTGCATCTCCTCGAGCGCTGCCCGGTACCCGATGGCGGGCTGCAGCGACACGATCTCCCGGATTCCCTCGGCTCCCGCGAGCTCGTTCAGGTAGGCGTCGTTGCCCGAGGCGCGCAGCACGAGCTTGACGCTGGTCCCCGAAATGACGCCCTCGCGCAAGAGCTCCCCCAACGCAGCAAACAACGGGCGAGGGTCGCGCTCGGAGCTGTAAACAGTCCCGCTGTGAACGAGCGTGAACGGCCGCTCGCCCTCCGTACGCTCGAGTGAAGCCCGTGCTTCGAGACCGGCGAACGACGCTTCGTCGTAGCCGTTCTCTATGATGCCGAGCCGCGAGGCCGGCAACTCCGGATAGCGTTCGGCATAGAGGCGCAGTGCGCCCGGGGCGGTGAAAATGGCCTTGGCGCAGGCGCGCAACGTCCGCCTTTCGATCCACTCGAAGGCCCTGTGGGTGAGACGGTCGGCGGGGTAATCCTCCTGAGCCATCGGATCGCGAAAGTCCGCCACCCACGGAATCCCGGTCAGGCGGTGAAGCGCCGCGCCGATGAGATGCGCGCTCGCAACGGGATAAGTGGTCCACAGGACGTCGGGTTTGAACGTTCGCATGAGCCGAAGTCCGGCGGGCACGGCCCCCAGGCACCAGCTCGACCAGCGGTCGGGCAGCGCGAGCAGGCGCGGAAATACGCCGGCCACCGAGAGATGCCTCGCGGCATCGAGCGCAAACGCCCTGCGCACTTCCAGATTGCGGGGAATCTCCCGGATGCTCTCGGCTGCCATGTTGGGGTAGGCGCGTGGATGCGCCGACAGGACCGCGGGTTCCCAGCCGAATTCAGGCAAATGCTGGGCGAAGCGCAGGGTGCGCTGGATGCCGCTGCTGCCGACGAGCGGCGGGAAATGGAACGCCACCATCAGCACACGCTTCACCATGAGCGTACCCATGCCGAGGTCCAGCTCGAGACCTGATCGCGCCACTCGCGGCGGGAAAATGTGTGGCTTGCGCCGGCAAGACGGTGCTGGACCACCCGCGGCGCTCGGAGCAGGCGGCGCCAGCGCTTGGAGCCCGCCGCCACGCCGCTGAATTCGCTCGCCGTGAGGTCGTTGCCGGAGAGGATGAGCAGCACCTGCCCTTTGAACCGGGCGAGGCCTTCCGCCATGCGCTCGGGAAGGGCCTGCGCTCCCCCAGCGCCGGCCTGGCGCAGGTTGCGGACGAACGAGGCCGCCGAGCCCGCGAGGTCGAACTGTCCACGCAGCAGCTTTGCCCAGGGCGCCGCGCTGAAGGCCTGTCGAAGGTAGTAGTGCTTGAGATACGCGCGCGCCTCGCCTTGCGCGGTGCGCACCCATGGATTCAGGAGCACCATGCCAGTGACGCGCGCATCCTCGTGACCATAGAAGAGCGCCGCGGACGCGGCGTCGCACAAGCCCCAGATGACGACCTCGCTCACTTCGGGCACCGTGGCGAGGAAATGGTCTATGGCGCTGCGCAAGTCCTCGCCGACGCTCTCGAAGGTCCTCGGTTCGCCGGTGCTGTCGCCCATCCCGCGGTAATCGAAGCGCATCACCGCGTGACCCTGCGCGGCGAGGTCGTTTGCGAGCAGAACGAATTGACGGTGGCTGCCCGCGCGGTATTGCGGACCGCCGACCGCGATGAGCACGCCACGGCCGCGCGGCTTCGCGGGCCGCGTGATGAGCCCGAGGAGCCAGTCCTGGCCACAGGCGAAGCTGACCGGTTGGCGCGTGATCGTCATGCGGGAATCGCCGCGAGGGCATCGGCCGTGGCGGCGAGGAGCTCGGAGCATTCGCTGATCTCGACCGTGCTCCAGAACGGCTCGCCCTTCACCGCGTGGAGGTCGACTTCCGCGCCCGCGGCGCTCCAGGCGAGCGCGGCGCGCCGCAGCGCCGGAGACAGCCTGCCTTCGGCGTTGATTTCGAACCACCGCGCGGGGACATTGCGCGGCGGAGGCGCAGCCAGATCGAGCCGCTCGATCGCCGCGGCGAGCTCGGGCGAGAGCTCGTAGCCCGCGATTTCGAGCGGCGTTCCCTGCGCGAGTTGTGCGCGGAGCTGCTCGCTGCCGCCCGCGACCGCGGCGCCGGAGAGCATCTCGCTCCCGAGCCGAAGCCGCAGGAATTGCGTCATGTACTGCGCGCCGTTCGTCACCGGCTGCCACAGCAGCAGACCCGCGAACGATTCGCCGCTGTGGCGCGAGTAGTCGAGCGCGAGCAATGCTCCGAGCCGCAAGCCCCAGAGATGGACCGGAACGTCCGCATGCCTCCCGAGCCAATCCAGCGCAAGAGCCACGTCCTCTTTCCACAGGTCCCAGCGCGCATCGCCGAAATCGCCGCTGCTCTCGCCGCAGCCGAAGAGATCGATCTGGAGGACGTTGTAGCCGCGCGCGGCGAATGCCCGCGCCTGCAGCGCGGCCATGCGGCGCGACTTGTTCATTTCCTCGGCGAAGGGATGCAGGTACAGGACGCTGCCCAGAGGGATGCCGAGCGCCGGATGAAAAACGCAGAAGCGCTCTCCTCTTCCGGCCGCAAGGAAGAAA
This sequence comes from Burkholderiales bacterium, assembly GCA_035577785.1. Classification (GTDB taxonomy): domain Bacteria; phylum Pseudomonadota; class Gammaproteobacteria; order Burkholderiales; family SG8-39; genus SCGC-AG-212-J23. The sequence goes on from DATLUZ010000023.1 coordinate 28,130, forward strand.
GCGTTGAAAGGCGCCCGGGAGCCGCTGCCGCTCATGCGCCGATTTTTTGTCGAACGAATTCGGCCAGGCTGCCGAGAGTGGAGAAGGTCGCCGCCTCGATTTCGTCGTCTGCCACCGCGATACCGAAGTGCTCCTCGAGCGCGGTGATGAGGGAGGCCACCGCCATGGAGTCGAGCTCCGGGATGGCCCCCAGCAGCGGGGTCGCGGCGTCGCCATCTCCGAGGCGGCCGCGAAGCTGCAGCGCCGAATCCACTACGGTCGTCACTTCACTGATCACGTCAGTCTCCTTATGCACGGGCGTAGTCGCTGCGCATGGCGTTGTGGGCAAGGCGCAGCCCGAAGCGCCAATCGGCCCGGTCCCACGGCGTGAAGCGCGGGATCTGGTAGAGGTCGTCGCCGGCGCGCGCCGCGCCCCAGGCGGTGGAGACTGCGGCGGTAAAGCCCAGCTCACGCGCCAGCGCGGCATGCTCGGCATGGTAGTCGCGCCGCGGGCTGCCGTTCGGGTAGGCGAACAGGCGAACCGGCGCGCCGACGATCTGCTCCAACCTCGCCCGACTCGCTGCCATCTCGTGCCGGGCACGGCCGAGCGGGATCTCGGCGAGGATCGGATGCGTGACGGTGTGCGCGCCGATCTCCATGCCCGCGGCGTGGAGGGAGCGCACCTGCTCCGAGGTCATCATGAGATCCGCAGGAACGCGGCTGCCGGCCCGCCGCGCGACCTCGAGGGCGGCCCGGCGGCGGCGCTCGGTCTCGAAGTATTTCAGGCGGGCGAGGATGCGGTCGATGGCGCCCGCCCGCTGTGTGGGATCGCCGAGAGGGTGCCTGCCCAGCCCGAGATCGTCGAGGTCCAGTTCCGCGCCTCCCGCGCAGCGCAGCGCCTCGATCACGACGTCGTTGAACATGCAACCGCCGTCGAGAAATCCGGTGGCGACGAAGAAAGTCGCCGCGAGGCCCAGGCGCAGCAGGATCGGAGCCGCGACGTTGTAGTTGTCCGCGTAGCCGTCGTCGAAGGTGATGCTCAGGGCTCGCTTCGGCAGGCGGTTTTCGCGCAGCGCGCGCGCCGCCTCGCTGAGCGGCAGCACGTCGAAGTTGGCTTTGACCCAGTGCATCCGGTGCTCGAACTCCTGCGCGCTGGGCGCTGCGCTCAGGAGCGGGTCATGCTCGGGCAGGATGCGGTGGTAAGCCAGCACGCTGAGCCGCGGCGACCGGGGCACCCCGAGCAGAACAGCCATCGCGAGATTGGCCGTCATTGGCCTTGCCTGCGCTTGGCAGCAGCGCTGTCGTCCGCCGGGGCCATGTCGGCACGAGAGGGCGTATCCATCTTGCGCGCGTCATTTTCAAGCGCGTTGGCCGCCGAGCTCGCGATGAGCGCTGTCAGGAAGGTGGTCACCCGTCGCCGGGAAGGCGAGACCCTTCGACCCGTCGCCGCCAAGGTTCTCCAGAGGCGCAGGTGCTTGCGCGCGAGCCGCGAGGGCAGCGCGCCCACGGCGAGCCGAAGGCTCCTCAGGGACGGCCTGATGTCGTCTCGCGCCCAGTAGAGAAGCGCGACCGGCCGCTGCGACACCGCCCGCTTCACGACCTGGCAGGCGTACCAGAATATGGAGAGCGGATCGCGCTCGGCATTGAGCCAGACATAGCGATGCCGTTGCTTCGTGCTCGGCAGCGGCAGGCCGGCCTGGTGACAATATTCCAGATACGGCAGGTCGACCCCGTTGGCAATGCAGCACCCGAGCCAGAAGTCCGTACGTCCCACCGTGGGCTCGATGACCCAAGGTGTCCCGTGTGCATCCCGCTTGAGCTCCAGCGAAGCCGGCCCGGTCAGTTCCAGGCCTTCGAAAAAGCGTTGCGCCACGTCGAATACGGCATCGTCCTGCACGGGCTCTGCGACCGTAGTGTGGCCCATTGGCCGGGCCCGGAGCTTGCGTCCATCGAAGCGAGCGACCACACGTCCTTGGTCGAGGTACAGCGCGCAGAACGACAATTTGCCCTCAGTACCGGGGATCCAGTCCTGGATCAGGAGCGGAAAATCGGCCGGGAACTCCGTCGCGAGACGCCTGAGATCGGCCCTGGAATGCAGGAGTCGCACCTTGAACGCCCGCAAAGGTCGCACTGGTTTCGCGATGACTGGAAAGTCGAGCTGAGGCGCCAGCTTGGCGGCCTCGTCGGGGTAGTCGACCTGCCATGTCCGAGGGTAAGGCAGGCGCGCGCGCTCGCACTGTCCTTGAAGCGACGACTTCAAGACCAGTGCAGCGATTGTTTCGCGGCAGTGCGACCAGCTCAGCCGGTAGTGGTCTGCGAGCAGCGGCCAGGCCTGCGCCACGACGCTCACCATGTTGTCGTTGGTCAGGAACAGGATCGGGGG
>DATLUZ010000024.1:0-18425 GCA_035577785.1 Burkholderiales bacterium
GTCGCCACCGAGGTGGCGCTGGCGGTCATCCTGATCCTGCTGCTGTTCATTTTCATCATCGACAAAAGGCACTGAGGAGACCTCCGATGAAGGCATTCCTCCTGCGTTTCATCTGCCGCCTCCTGGCGGTGAGCCTCATCGCGCTGCCGTACGCGGCGCCCACCCAGGCCGGCATGATCGGCGTCGACGAGGCGCTCGCCGTCCAGAGCCAGGCCGAGCGCGGCAAGCTGCATGGCTTCCTCGCGCGCGCCGACGTCCAGAAGCAGCTCGCCGTGCTCGGCGTCGACCCCGCCGCGGCCACCGAGCGCGCGAACGCGCTCACCGACGACGAGGTGCAGCAGCTCGCCGGCCGGATCGATTCGCTGCCTGCGGGCGCCGACATCTCCACGGCCGGGCTCCTTTTGGTGCTCATCGTGATCCTGCTGATATTCATGCTCAGGCGATGAGCCGGGCGATCAGGATTTGCGAAGCAACAGCCTCGTAGCGGCAACAACTCGAAAGTGCCGATTGCGCAATTTGTTGGCAAGCGCCGCCAGCGGATGATGAACCGCGTGTATCGAGGTGCGCTGCACAAGGCCCAAGACCGTGCGCTCTGTCTCCTCAGCGAGATTCCTGCATTGAGCCCGTGACTTAGTCCATTGCCGGAAAGTCGCCACGGCGCATAAAGTTCCGCGCATAAGAGCAAGAACCAGGGGGACGCTATGGGCGCGAATTGGATCACGGGGCTCGGCAGGTCTGCCGCGCTCTCGCTTTCACTACTTGTTGCCGTTTTCCCGCTCGCGGTGCAGGCCGGCGGGACACCGCATTGGGTGCATTACAAGTGGCTGGCGAGCAATCCCACGCTGCCGAAGAAAGTCGTGGTGCTGCCGATCGACATCAAAGTGGTGGAGATGACTGCCGGCGACGTCGAGGAGACGGTGCCGGACTGGAGCAAGGAAGCCAGCCGGAGCGTGTTCAAGGCGGTGTCGGCCGCGATTGCCAGGCAGCCGGGGATGAAAGAGGTCACGGCGCCGCAGTTTTCCGGCGCTTCGGCGGCCAACTTCGACGAGCATCTCGCGCTGTACAAGCTCGTGGTGAACACCGCCGTGAGGATTCCGTGGGAGCACAAGGCGAGGCGTTTCGACTACGGAATCGGTTCCGGCCTGCGCGCCGTGGCCGAGCAGACGGGCGCCGATGCCGCCATCATGGTCTACGGCCGCGACTATGCCTCCACCGCCGGGCGCAAGGCGCGCGCCGTCGCCGGCAACATCCCGATCGTCAATATCTTCACCGGTCCGGCGCCCAAGCTGGGCAGCTCCTTCATCCGCGTCGGCGTGGTCGATCTTCGCACCGGCGACCTGCTGTGGGTGAACAGCGAGTACCGCGATGGCAGCACCAATCTGCGCGATCCGAGCGATGCCGCCAAGATGGTCGACGCCGTGTTCGACTGGTATCCAGGCATCGAGAAATACCGCGCGGCCTACGTGAAATAGCTTTTCTAGGGGGTAACCGGCGATGAAAAGATTACTGTGGCTATCGTTCCTATCGCTCCTCGCCAGCGGCTGCGCCACGACCGGGGACGTCACCGCATTCAAGGACGCGAACGACACGTCGAACATCCAGGAGAGCGAAGGCCGTCTTTGGCACGAGGCGCGCAGCTACGACACGACGATCGAGCGCAGCGGCCAGATCTACGAGGACCCGCGCGCGACCGCTTATCTGCAGGGCGTGATGGACCGCCTGTACCCGGAGTTCAAAGGCAAGATCCACGTCCATCTCTACGATTCCACTCAGCTCAACGCCTTCGCCCTGCCGAACGGCAGCGTCTATTTCAATATCGGCTTGCTCGCGCGGATCGGGAACGAGGCGCAGCTCGCAGCGGTGCTGGGCCACGAGGCGGCGCACTTCATCGAGAAGCACAGCTTCCGCGAGCGCGTGTCGGCCAAGAACGCCTCGGCCTTCGCGGTCTCGGGGATTCCCTTCGCGAGCCTCGCTGCGGTGTCGTCGATTACCGGCTTCTCGCGCGATCTCGAGCGCGAGGCCGACATGAAGGGTTACGCGCGGCTCGTCAAGGCGGGCTACGACCCGCACGAGGCGCACAAGGCGTTCGAGCAGCTCGCCAAGGAGGTGAAGGCGCTGGGGATCGAGGAGCCGTATTTCTTCTCCTCCCATCCGCGGCTCGTCGAGCGCATCGACGCGTTCAAGGAACTCGCCGCCAAGCAGAAGAGCGGCGGGCGCGTGGGCATGGAAGACTATAACCGGGTGGTGCAGCCGATTCGCCTGGAGGCGCTGCGCAAGGACCTGGGCCAGGATCGCTACAAGAGCGTCATCCTCGTGATGGAAGACAGCAACCTGCGCAGCTACTACCCGGCCGCCGGTTATTACTATCTGGGCGAAGCCTATATCCGTCGCGACGAGAAGAACGACTCGCAGAAGGCGCTGCAGGCGTTTCAGACGGCCGAGAAGCTCGCTCCCAATTTCGCCCCGACCTACAAGAGCCTGGGGATGCATTACATGAAGGCCGGTAACAAGGTTCGGGCGCGCGAGTCCTTCAACAGGTATCTGACGCTCGCGTCCAAGGATGCCGGCGACCGCGCCTACGTGCAGCAATACATCAGTTCGCTGAAATAGCGGGGTAAAAATAATGAAGAAGACTTTCGTACTACCGTTGCTGGCCCTCGCCGGGGGTTGCGCGCAGGCGCCCTATTGGACGCTGACCGACGACGCCAACCGCGTGCTGAAGTCGACCAGCTTCGAAATGACCATGCCGGCGGGATGGACCCGGACGACGACGGCCGACACCTGGGAGCAGGTCAAGGTCGACGACAAGCAACAAACCCTGCTGCTCGAGGCGGTGACCGCCAGCCGGGACGGCGTCGCGATCCAGGCGATTACGGTCACTCGCCGCTATGCCGATACCGCGTTCCCGACCCTCAAGAAGAAGACCAACGCCAACATGCAGCCGATCGAGGCCGCCGATCTTTACGTTTCCGAGCTGCGCAAGCGCTACGGCCTGGAGCGGCTCCGGGTAGTGAGCAACAAGCCGACACAGATCAACGGCCACCACGGCTTCGAGCTGGTCATGGAATTCAAGAACGACGACGGCTTGCGCATCCGCATCGTGTCCAACGGCTTCGTCGACAAGACCGGCTTCTACACGATCAACTATCGCGCCCCGGTGCTTTACTACTTCGACCGCGACTACGCCGACTACACGAAGCTCGTGCGTTCGTTCCGGCAATCGAAGGGCGCGTTCGATCCGCCGCCGGAAATCCCGGGCTGGGCGAAGCTCTTTACGTGACGGAAGAAAGCAGGCTCTAGCTTCCAGCCTAGAGCAGCTTGTCCTTCTTCATCGCCTCGAGAACCACGCCGACGTATTCCGGAGCGTACCTTGCGCCCGTCTCCGACTGGGCGTTGGTGGTCCGGATCCTCGCCGACCATATGAGCTTCTCGCCCTTCGCCGCGAAGATGGAAGCCTCCGAGGTGGCGGTCTTGACCACGCCGCCGGCTCCTCCCGAAACGACCGCACCCGGGTAGAAGGCGCGGGCATAGGCCCCCTGGACGCCAACCGCGTCGCCGTAGGGCACGCCGCCGGGCCCGATGATCGTACCGCCGCCTTCGTACGTCTTCGTGCTGACCTCGGCGACACGCGCGAGCAGAATGTGATCGGCGTCCGAATCGGCGATGCTCTTCATGAAGCGATCGCGTTCGGCGTCGGTGTAGCGGGTGAAGTAGCGTCCCGATGCCACGGCGTTGACGCCCCGCTTCTTCAGCTCCGCCGCCATCTGGTTCTGGAACGCCTCCTGCACGAACTCGCTGGGCGCCACGGTGATGATCAGCAGCTTGCCGAATGACTTCGCCGGCGGCAGCTGCGGCGCTGCCCAGGTGACCTCGAGAGTCGTCTCCGGGCTCGAGGCGCAGCCCGTCAAAAGGCCCGTGACGCCCAGCAGCGCGGCGGACAGGACGCAACCAACGGTTTTCTTCATGGACCACCACTCCCTTGAGCTTGAGCGCATCGCCGCCTAGAGGACCTTGTCGCCGACCATCGCGTCGAACACGACGTTGATGTACTGCGTCATGGCCGCGTCCAGCTTGTCGTTCTGTTTCGTGTCCACCAGCCCGGTCCAGGCAAGCGCGCCGGTCTTCGCGTCGAACAGGCGTGTCTCGGAGACCGTCCACGTCGGGCCGGTGATGGTCTGCGGGGGAACGCTGACCGTTTCCCAGACGCCGCCGTAGTAGCCGTAGAAGCCGGAGCTGACGGCGATCGTGGAACCGGGCAGCGTGGTCGACGAACGGTCGATCCGGATGACCCGCGTGATGATCACACCCTCCGCGCCCGACTTGCCGACCGCCTCGCGCAGTTCCGCTTCCTGGACCCGGCCGCGTGTGCCGACCGCCGAATAGCCCGGAATCCCCTTTATCCCGCGCTGGCCGAGCAGCGCGACGACGCGGTCCTCGAATGTGCGGCGCACGATCTCGTCTGCGGTGACCGCCACCACCATCACGCTCTTGAGGGGCTTGCCGACGTACTGCGGGTTGGCCTCCTGCCTGACCAGCTGGCTGGCGGCGCACCCGGCGAGAAGCGCGAGCGCGGCAATGGCCAGGCAGCGATCTGCGACATGAATCACGATGAGCCTCTCATGACGGCGATGCCGCCTTTTTCGGCGACCACCGATACGCCTTGGCGCAGGCGCCGCCCATCAGCATCGCGCGTTCAGAGTCGCTCAGGCGGTCGGTCTTGCGGAAGGGCTCGACGGCCTGCTCGTAGTTGACGACGGCGAAAGCACGGGTCCAGTCGGTGCCCCACAGGCAGCGCTCGAAGCCCCAGGCGTCGAACACGCGTGCGAGCGGATCCCAGATGTCGGGGAAGGGATACGGCTTCTCCGACAACGTGCACGCGCCGCTTACTTTGATCACCACGTTCTTGCGCCGGGCGAGATCCAGCACCTTCGGCAGGTCGGCCCAGGGCTGCGGCGGAACGGGCTTCGTGCGCGGCTGCTGGATGCCGAGGTGGTCGAGGATGAACCGCGTGTCCGGGTGGCGATCGATCAGCGCCGCGCCTCTCTCGAGGTTGCCCCAGCACAGGATGTTGACCGGGAAATCGCGGCGCACGGCTTCACGCAGCACGCGGTCTAGGCCCTCGTCGCTGGGATTGCGGCCCGGCTCCTTTGTCGCGATGACCCGGATGCCGACCGCGCCGGGCTGCTTCTTCCACTCGGCGATCGTCTCGAGGACCGCCGGGTCGTCCGGGTTCACCGGCTTGACCAGGGCGAACCGGCCGGGATGCTTGCGCTGCACCTCGACCGCGTAGCTCGAGTCGTAGCCATAGATGGAGAAGGCGGAGATGAAGATCGCGCCGTCGATCCCGAGCTTGTCAAAGGCCGCCACCTGCTCGTCGCCGTTGGCGCTGGGCGGCCAGTTCGGCACGGTGCGCCACGGCCGTTTCGGCGTGTTCGCCTCATAGGCGTGGATCTGGGAATCGATGATCATCGGCAGCTCCTGCTCAAGTGGTATGGAATTTGCCAAGTATTATCTGTCGGCTCACCACGATGGAGAAGCGACATGGCCAAGCAAGCAAAGAATACGATTTGTCTTTGGTATGACGGCGACGCCGAGGACGCCGCGCGATTCTATGCCAAGACCTTTCCCGATTCATCCGTTGGCGCAGTTCACCGCGCGCCGGGCGACTTTCCGTCCGGAAAAAAAGGCGATGTACTGACCGTCGAATTCACCGTGATGGGAATTCCCTGCCTCGGGCTCAACGGCGGACCCGCGTTCAAGCACAACGAGGCATTCTCGTTCCAGGTCGCGACCGCTGACCAGGCCGAAACCGACCGCTACTGGAACGCAATCGTCGGCAACGGCGGCGAAGAGAGCGCGTGCGGGTGGTGCAAGGACAAATGGGGCTTGTCCTGGCAGATTACGCCGATCGCCCTGACCAAGGCGTTCACCGATCCCGACCGCGCTGCCGCCAAGCGCGCGTTCGATGCGATGATGGAGATGAAAAAGATCGACATCGCCGCCATCGAGCGGGCGCACCGCGGTTGAAATGGGTCCCCGCCTTCGCGGGGACGACTGACGACGCCCGCCCCCGAGTGCTTTTGTCGGGGGCCGATCAGGGTACGTATCTTGCTGCGTGGCGCCGCATGTCGGGAGGCGAGAGGTCACATGTAGGCGCGCGCCGTTCTTTCAAGATGACGCGCCGCAATCTGGAGCGGGTGCTGTGGCCCGGATTGGCGCTCATTGTCATGGCCGGCGTCATCCTGCTCAGCCTTCAGGCCTACGAGGCCCTGGTCGCTCGCACCGAGCTGACGGCGCTGGCGAGGACCGTGTCCGCATTCGTGCTCATCGTCACCGGTTTCGGACTCGGAGTGTATGCATTCCGGGATGCACGTCGCGCGGCAGAGGCTCAGCGTCGCGCGGTAGACGCTCAATATCTGACTGAAGAGCATTTCCGCGTCTTCGTCGGCGCGGTGACGGACTACGCGATCTATACGCTCGATCCGCTAGGTCACATCACGAGCTGGAATGCAGGTGCCGCCCGCATCAAGGGCTACAGCGCGCAAGAGATCATCGGCCAGCATTTCTCGCGCTTTTACACCGAGCAGGACCGCGCGACCGGGCTGCCGCAGAAAGCGCTGGCAACGGCTGCCCGGGAAGGGAAGTACGAAGCCGAAGCGTGGCGGCTGCGAAAGGACGGCAGCCGCTTCCTTGCCAACGTCGTGATCGATCCGGTGCGCGATTCTTCGGGGACCCTGCTCGGTTTCGCGAAAGTCACGCGAGACATCACCGAACGGGTCGAGCGGCAGCAGTCCCTGGAGCAGACCCAGACGGCGCTTGCGCAATCGCAGAAGATGGAGGCGGTCGGCCAGTTGAGCGGGGGGATCGCGCACGACTTCAACAATCTTCTCCACGTCATCCGCAACGCCGCCGACCTGGTGCAGCAGCGGCTGCACGCGGCGGAGCCCGACGTACAGCGCTACCTCGAGATGGTGAAACGCAACGTGGACCGCGCGACGACCCTTACGCAGCGGCTGCTCGCGTTCTCGCGCCGCCAGCCCCTGGAGCCCAAGCGCATCGACGCCGGCAAGATCGTGCTGGAGGCGACCGACCTGCTGCGCCAGACGCTCGGCGAAAGCGTCGCGATCGAGACCGTGCTCAGCGGCGGCGTCTGGCCGGTGTTCGTCGATCCCAGCCAGCTCGAGACGGCGCTGCTGAATCTCGCCATCAATGCGCGCGACGCCATGCCTGGCGGGGGAAAGCTTACGATCGAGACCGGCAACGCATTCCTCGACGAGACCTACGCCGCTGCCCACCAGGAAGTGAAGCCCGGGCAGTACGCGATGATTGCCGTGAGCGACACCGGCAGCGGCATGACCAAGGAAGTCGCCGAGAAGGCCCTGGAGCCGTTTTTCACCACCAAGGCCCCGGGCGAGGGGACCGGGCTCGGCCTTTCCCAGGTGTACGGCTTCATCAAGCAGTCCGGCGGGCACCTCAAGATCTACAGCGAGCCGGGTGAAGGAACCACGGTCAAGCTTTACCTGCCGCGGCTCGCAGGAACCGACGCTGGCGAGGTGCCGGTGCAAGCGCCGCCGATCGCGGCCGAAACCGCCCACGGAACGATCCTCGCGGTCGAGGACAACGCCGACGCGCTTGCATTCACGGCCGAAGTGCTCGGCGACCTTGGATATCGCGTGCTGGTCGCGGCCGACGCGGCCGCCGCGCTCCAGCTGCTCGACCGGGAGCCGGAGGTCGATCTGCTGTTTACCGATGTCGGACTGCCGCACGGCGTCAACGGCCGCCAGCTCGCCGACGAGGCGACGCGGCGATGGCCGCGCCTGAAGGTGCTGTACACCACCGGCTATACGCGCAACGCCATCGTCCACCATAACCGGCTCGACCCGGGCGTCGAGCTGCTCGTGAAGCCTTTCACGCAGTCCGACCTGGCGGCAAAGATCAAGCGCGTGCTCGCCAATGACGGCAGCGTTGCGTTGCAAGGGAGCCCCTAGCTTTCGATTGCGCTCTTACGAGCGGTTCCCGCGGCCACCCAGAAGCAGGCCGCGGGCGGCCTGCCTCACGTCGGGCGACGAGAAGCGGAAGGCAGCGCGATCCAGCAGGTAGTGAATGAAGCCGGCCGCGAAGCCGAGGGCCAGCAGCGCCGGCACGAGGGGCGAGGAGCGCAGCCACAGTGCCGCAGCGCCGAAGATGCGGTCGGCGTAGGCGTACTCGTCGCTCACCGCCTCCACCTCCATCACCGGCAGCAGCAGGGCAGAGACGACGGCGAGCACGAGCAGTACTGCCCAGCCGCGCCCGTTGATGGGCGCCAGCAGCCGCTGCCAGTGCGCGCCGGAGGCCTGGACTCCACCGGAGGCCGCGAGCGAGGTGAGCCCCATCGCGGCGCTCCAATGCTGCACGCTCCACAGCACAATGAAGAGGAACGGGTCGCGCGCGAGAAAGGCGAACAGCACCATGGCCGAGACGCCGAGGACGTAGGCCACGCGCGGCAGCGATGGGCGCTCCGAGCGCAGCTCGACGCCGAGCATCAGAACGGTCAGAAGCAGGACGAAGACGATGCCGCCATCGCGCAGCGTGCGCGCGAACACCGTCGACCCGCCCGCTCCCAGCAGCGGGTCGATCCAGCGCTCCTGGAAGGCGATCGATCCAGCCAGGACCTCTGCCAGCACGACGAAACCGCCGCCCACGACCAGCGCGAACCACCGATCGTGGCGTCGCGTGATCGCGTCCGATCCTCGTCCCGCGCGTGCGCGGTAGAGGCTGAGCAGCCCGAAGTGCTGCGCGGCAAAGTGGTAGCTCACCAGCAGGTAGTCCAGGATGGCGAAGCAGAACACTCGGTCGGTCAGCGGCATCGGCAGCACGCTGTCGGGGGCGAGCAGCAGGCCGAAACAGGCCACGGCGATGGCCAAGGGGGCCACTACGAAGCGGAGCCGCTGCGTGGCGAGCAGCGGGCGGTAGGCCGGGGTCGCGTAGGCCAGCCAGGCCGACGAGATGCGGTGGCCGAACCACAGAGGCACCGCGAGGGCGAAGAACAGCGCGTCCACCGGGCTCGCCCGCAGGTCGTCATGACCCCGCGCCAGCAGAAGGACTAGGGGGGCCAACCACAGCGGGTTCAGGACCCAGACGAGGTCCCAGGCCGGGCTCTTGATCCAGCGCATGGAAGAGAAGGTAGCATCTTGGCAAGCGGCGCGAGATGCAAGCGAAATCAACATCGGTACTTCTGCTGATCGTCCTGCTTGGCGCAGCCGCCGGCGGCCGCGCGGCGCAGCCCGGCGGTGACAACGCGTTCACGCTCTACGCCGGCTATCGCGACGGCGGCAGGTTCACCGATGTCACCAGCGGGAGCAAGCTGCCCATCGAAGCTTCCGGTGTCGGCGCCGTCAGCCTCGATCTTGCGCTCAACCCCGCGGCCGGTACCCAGTATCAAGTCTACGTTTCGCGGCAGCGATCGCAGGTGGACGCACGGCTGGCCACTCAGCCGCTCGCTCCGGCCACGCCGATACCGGCGAAGTTCCCGATGGCGGTGACGTACGCGCACGTAGGGGGGATCACCTTCCCTGGCCAGAAGATCGGGCAGGGCGCCTACCTCGTCGGTGGAGTGGGCGCGACGCTGTTCGAGCCGGACCTCCAGGGACTGGCGAACGAGCTGCGGCCGTCGATCAGCCTGGGCATCGGTTACCAGCTGCCGCTCGGCGAGCGCGTGGCGGTACGCTTCGAAGCGCGCGGCTACGCCACCCTGGTCAACAGCAGCAGCGCGCTATTCTGCTCGGGCGGCTGCGTCATCTCCCTCAAGGGTGATACCGTCACGCAGGGCGACCTCCTGCTCGGACTCACGTTCATGTACTAGCGAGTCACTCGAGCGTGACCTCGAAAGCGGCGAGGCGGCCATTCGCCATCGTGCCGCGCAATTGCGCGCGAGAAGGAAGGACAAACTCAATCGGCGTCGCGTGCGTGCCCGTGGGCAAGTTGAACCGCGCGCGCAGCTCGTCCTCGGTCATGCCTTTGCGAATACCGTCGATGGCGATGGTGGAGGTGATCAGCGGCGTCGGCCTGCAGGTCATGCCGGCTGGCGCTGAGGACAGTACGCGGAAGGTCGTGAGCACGTCCCAGTCGCCCGCCGCGCCGCTCGAGAGCACGACCCAGGTCTGTTCGAAGGGCACCTCGGCGCGGTAACAGAGCGCGTCAACGCCTTCCCTGTCTTGCGCCAGCGGCGTGTTGCCGATGCGCGCGAGCGCTCCCGAGAGACGATCCTTCCCGAGTTGCAGCCCCATCAGCTCCTGGGCGCCGGCGGCTGGCGCGCGCACGAGCAGGAGAAAAAGAACGCTCAATGAAATTAGGAGCTTCATCAGTCCGCTGCTTTTGCGTGACATTACCTGTCTCTGCTTAAACACAAACCCCGCCGAAGCGGGGTCTGTGTTGCTCGCAGAAGCGATGGGGCGGCGCTTTTTATTCGTCGCGGTCTTCGGCGCCTTTCAATTCGAATCCGAAAAGGCGGCTTCCCGCGAGGACGTTAACGCCGTCCCTGTTAGTGAATAAACCTCCACTCTCGGCGCCGACACCCCAGTAGACCATCTTGCCGACGACCTGCGGTCCGCTTTCGATGCCGCCCGAGCGCACCACCGAGCCGTCGGCGAGCTTGAGCTCGTTATGAAACTCGAACAGCTTCTTCCCGGAGTCGGCATCCAGCGCGACCATGGTCCCCTTGCCGTCCTGGTAGCCGATGAACACGACACCGTTGCCGACGGTGAGCGTGCCGAAGGCCTGGCCAGTGCCGATAGTGCCCTTGATGCCGTCGAACGCGGGCCGCTGCCACAGGATCTCTCCCGTGCCGGCATCGACGGCATGCACCATGCCGTCGATGGTCGTGAGCCTCCCGTGATCGTTGAACACGCTGACGCCATCGGCGCTTACATCGGAGGGCGGATTCACCAGCGTCCAGAGCTCGACCGGGCCGCTGGCGGGGCCTTTCAGGAAGCTGGGCGGGCCGCCGATCCCGTCGGGGTCGGGATAGACATTGGGGTACTCGTTGATCCCGAAGATGATATTCGGGCCGGGGAACGGCAGATCGATATTCGACGGAGACGGGTACTCGGACGGCACGGCCGCATCCTGCTTGACGAAGGGCCCTGTCTTCAGGCCGAGCGCCGTGAAGCCGTTGATATCGAGGAAGCGCGTGACCGGGACGTAAGGCGTTTTGATGTTCCTGCCATTGTTCCGCGAGTTGGTCGTGCCGAAGAAGACTTTGCCATCGTCGGTCGCAAGCCCGAACTGCAAGCCGCCGTAAACGCCGCCCGGGTCGACGTTGCTCTCCCAGATCTTTTTCCCCGTAGCGGGGTCAAGGCCGAACAGCCTGCCGTCCTTGTTGCCGCCGACCACGACGTCGCCGCGTTTCCCGCCAGCGAGCTTGACGTTTTTCACGAGCTTCGGCTGCTGGCCGAATCCCATGTCCGGCCCGATCGGAGTCTGCGTGCAGTTGGCTATTCCGTTCGCGAGCGGCACCGGAAAGAGCGCCGGGACTACCGTCGACCAGCCGTACAGGTCCGGCGCGCCGCAGGCGTGATTCCAGGCGTCGTACTTGTGCGCGTAAAAAGCCCAGTTGACGCGCCCGGTATCCATGTCGACAGCGATCATCGCGTTCGCGTAGATATGCAGCTTCTCGTTCAGGTTGTTGCAGGTCACGCCCGCGGGCAAGCCGGGAATGTTCGCGTTGGGATCGCCGCTTCTGCGCCTGGCCTGCTCGCAGTCCTGCGCGACTTGAGGTGCCGTGGTGGTCTGCGCCATCGCGATATAGACCTGGCGCCTTTGCACATCGAGCGTCGGATGGTGGCCGTAGGTCGAAGTGCCGAACGATCCCTTGGACCCGAGCAGCGCTCGCAGCTCAGGCGACAGTTCATGATCGGGGTCGTTGCCGATGTTGGTGTGCCGCTTCCAGAGAATCTTCCCGGTATTGACATCCATGGCGACCAGGCTGCCGCGCGCGGAGCAGCACGGATAGTGCGAGGACGGGTCGATCGGCTCGACGAAGATATTCGGGTAGGCTCGCGCCCAGTCCTCTTCCCAGTTGCCGACCGGCACGAAGATCCGATCGCCGTGCCCGCTGATCGATCCGGTGACCTTCGATGAAGGGTGCGTCTCGGCCTTCGCCCTCCAGGCGACCTGGCCTGTGTTCTTGTTGACCGCGAGCACGATGGCGCCATCGCCCGAAGCGCAGCCCAGCGCGCTCGGCGTAGCCCCCGGGGTCAGCCGGCAAAGTCGGTCGGTCAGGCCCATGTTGCTGCCGACGATGACCAGGTCGCCTTTGATATACGGCGTGTTGCGCGAGCTCTTGACGACGAATCCCGGCGCCGACAGATCGTTCACATAGTTCTTTCTCCAGACCAGCTTGCCGGTGAAGCGGTCGAGCTTGGTCAGGAAGCCGGACATGTCACTGAAGTAGAGAAATCGGCCGTCGATGGCAGGCGTGGACGAGATGCTGCCCTGAGCAGCATTTGCGGTTCCGGTGTCGGGTACGGTCTGGTAGACCCACTTGACCGCGAGCTGACCCACGGTCTCGTCGTTGATCGGCCCGCCCTGGAAACTCCGCGTGTTGAAATCAATTCCCTGCGCGAACGCGGGAACCTGTACCGTCAACAGCAGCAATGCGAAACCGTGCCAACGCCGGAAATTGAACATGAGTGCCTCCCCAGGGTCATGTCGAAGAGTGCTGCGGGGAAATGCTCGCACCAAGATCAGACCGTCCGCAAGCACAAGCGAACGAGCGAGCCTGACATCGTGCGTCAGCAGCGGCGCCGGGCGAGCGAAGCCGGCTTGTGAAGACCCCGCCGCAGACGCCTGTTACGGCTCAGTGTTGGTGCGCGTAGCGGCGGAACCCGGCGCCGTTTCGAGCGTTCATCACCCTGCCCCCGCCTTCGCGGGGATGACCTCGATTATTCGCTGACCGCTACCGGCGCGAGCGCGTCGATGTCGGTGACGACGTCGATGACGACGGGCCGGTCGGCCTTCAGCGCCTGCTGAAGCGCCGGGCCGATGTCGCCGGGCTTCTCGACGCGGATGCCGAGCGCGCCGATGTCCTCGGCGATCCGCGCGAAGTTCTGCCGGGTGTAGGTCCAGAGCTCCTTGCCGCGCTCGGTCTGCTGGCCGCCGTAGACGCGATCGAAGCCGCGCTTCGACTGGTTGCCGCTCGAGTTGTTGTTGACGAGCGTGATGGCGTTCAGCTTCCAGCGCACCGCGGTCTCGAGCTCGCCGATGTGGTACCAGAAGCCTGCGTCGCCGGTAAAGGTGATCACGGGGCGGTCGGGACACGCCGCCTTGGCGCCGAGGCCGGCGGGGAAGGCCCAGCCGAGGTGGCCGGCGCTCCTCATGTAGCTTTGCTTCGGCGAGCGCAGGTCGTACATGCCGCCCATCCACATGCCGGCGTGGCCGGTGTCGACGACGACGATGCCGTCCTCGGGCACGTGCTTCGAGAGCTCGCCGCAGATGCGCCCCGGGTGGATCGGCACCGCGTTCGACTCGAGCTGCGGCTTGTACTTCTCGTAGTACTGCTTGCGGATGCCGTCGACTTCGGCGACCCACGCGGACCGGTCCTTTCGAGGCTGCTCCTGGGTGAGCCTGGAGAGCCGCGCGAGCGCGCGCTTTGCATCGGCGACGATGCCGACCTTGAGCGGATAGTTGCGGCCGAGCGCCTCGGGATCGATGTCGATCTGCGCCGCCGGCGCGCCGATCTTCGGCACCGCCCAGAAGTGCGTCGTCATGCCGCCGGCGCTCGTGCCGACGAAAAGCACGAAGTCCGCGCGCGCGACCACGCGGTTTGCGGCCTCGCGCGAGTAGGTTCCGACCACACCGACCGAGAGGGGATAGGTGCTGGGAATGCTGTCCTTGCCGTTGAGCGACGTAGCGACGGGGATGTGCAACGCGCCCGCGAAGGAGACGAGCTCGGCAGCGGCACGCGAGGCGCGCACGCCGCCGCCGGCGACGATCACAGGTCTTTGTGCTGTTTCCAGCTCCTGGAGAAGAGCCTTCACGCCGGCCTCATCCGGTTCGGGCCGGAACGGCGGAACCTGGGCGAACTGCGGCTCGACGAGCGGGTCCATCTCCGCTTCCTCGGCGTCGAGCTGGCCCTCGTTGCCGCGGAACTGAAGGTGCACGGGGCCGGGCGCGCCGGTGACGGCGACGCGGAAGGCATGCCGCAGCATGTCCGGAATGCGCGCGGCGTCGTCCACGGTGGCGTTGTACTTGGTCACCGGCTCGAAAGACGGCATGTCGTCCACTTCCTGGTACACGCCGCGGAACTTGGTCTTCGGATCGCGCCCGCCCGTGATGGCGATGATCGGCGAGCGCGCGAGCCATGCGTCCCGCAGGCCGGCCGCGAGGTTGAGCGCGCCGATCACCTGCGCCATGCAGACGCCGGGCTTGCCGGAGGCACGCGCGTAGCCGTCGGCCATGTACGCCGCCGCCTTTTCGCCGTGGCAGTGGATGCGCTTGATCTCGGTGCGCCGCTCCATCTCCACGAAGGTGCGGCGCACGACCGCCGGCACCATGAAGACGTGGGTCACGCCGTAGCCCTTCAGCATGTCCGCCAGAACTTCGGCCCCGAGTCGCTTCATTGCATCTCCTTTTCTGCCACTGCATCGCCCCAGGGCGACATGATCTCGGTGCAGCCCATATTGAGCCCGCGGCTGCGCAGCACCCCCGCGGGAACCGCGAACGCGTATGGGAAGATGCCGCGGCGCGCCGTAGTGGTCGGCATGAATTCGCCAAGTTGTTTGATTACGTCAGGAGGCAGCGCCCGGTCCGCGATCACCCTGCCCTCGCCGCTCATGTCGATGCGCGGCCGGTGGAAGGCTTCCTCGAGGCTCGCGCCGTCGTCGATCAGGAACGAGGCCATTTGCAGCACCGTGCCGAGGATCTTGCGGCCGCCGGACGCGCCGAGCGCGAAGCGCGCGCCCTCTGGGGTCTCACCCACCACGGGGCAGTAGTTGCCCAGGCAGCGCTTGCCGGGCGCGAGCGAGTTCGGCTTTCCGGGCTCCGGGTCGAACCACATGATGCCGTTGTTGAGCGGAATCCCGGTCGAAGGCGACACCACGCGCGAGCCGAACACGGAAAGCAAGGTCTGCGTCACCGCGCACAGGTTGCCGGCACGGTCGACGACGCTGAAGTGCGTCGTGCAGCCTTCCTTGTCGCCCATCGTTTGCAAGCGCTGGCGCCACGCTGCCTCCAGCGCCTTGGCGTAGTCCACGTACGCGGGCTTCTCGCTCCGTGAGAGCACTTGCAGCGCGTTTTTGAAGGTAGGACCCCCGGTCATCCCTGGCGCAGCGAATACGCGGCCGCGACGGTACGGAACCTCGAGCGCCTCCACCATGTGCGCCCGGTAGCCGGAAAGGTCCTCGAGCGCGAGCGAGCCGCCTTTCTCCTTGACGTCCTTCGCGAGCGCCCGCCCGACGTCGCCGCCGTATAAGGCCTTCGGTCCTTCCCTGGAGATGATTTCAAGCGTGCGGGAGAGCTTGCGCTGGTCGAGGTGCCTGTCGGTAATCTGGTTCCAGCTGACGAGCGGCGGCCACTGTCCGTCTTCCAGGAACATGGCCGCCGCATCGCGATCGCGTGCGAGTACTCGCGCGTTCGAGGCGATCATCAGCCCCGCGTACCAGTCGAGGAGCATGCCTTGGCGTGCCAGCTCCACTGCCGGCGCAACGAGCTCGCGCCATGCGACGCGGCCGAAGCGCTTGTGCGCGAGCTCCATGCCGGCGACCACTCCGGGGACCGCGACGGCGCTCGCGCCCTGCACGTTGCGGTCGTCCTTCACCAGCGGCCAGGCGAAGAGGTCCTGCGCCTTGCCGCCTTGCGCCAGCGGATAGTCGGCCGGATCGAGGCCGAGCGGCGAGCGCATGCCATAGTCCACCGTGTGCGCACGCGCCTCGTCGGCGCGCCAGATCTGCATGCAGCCGCCGGCCGCGAGACCGCTCATCCACGGCTCGACCACGCCGATCGCGAAGGAGGTCGCGACCGCGGCATCGACCGCGTCGCCGCCCGCCTCGAGCACCGCCGCGCCGACCTCGGCGGCGCGCCGGTGCTGCGCCGCGACCACGCCGCCGCGGGTTGCGACGACGCTCTTTCGGATTACCTGCGAGTTCGAGAAGTTATCCAGTGAAGTCACCCGGATTGCGTTTTTGCGTATTTGGCAATTTCAGCGTGGGTCGCGAACCACACCCCGGCGTTCGAGCGCATGTAGCGGATCAGCTCGTCCAGGATCCAGATGCGCGAGCGGTAGCCGCTGATGTGCGGATGCATGGTGAGCTGGAAGATGCCGCCCTCGCGGTAGGCGGCGTCGAACTCGCGCTTGAAGATGTCGAACACCGCCTCCGGCGGCGTGTAGGGACGCAGATTCGCGAAGCGCACCATGTTGAAGTAAACCGCGTCGTCGCGGATCCATTCCACCGGCAGCTCCACCACCCCCGTCGGCTCGCCGTTCAGCTCGAGCTCGTAGCAGTCGACGTCCGCCATCAGCGAGGAGTCGTAGGCGAGCCCCATTTCCTTCGTGATGGCGAGCGTGTTCGGGCTGAAGTCCCAGGACGGCGTGCGGATCCCGACCGGCCTGGTGCCCGTGATCGTTTCCAGCACTTCGGCCGAGCGAAACTGCAACTCCCTCTCATTAATGTAAGGCAGCTCCGAGTTGCGCTCGTGGATCCAGCCGTGGATGCCGACCTCATGGCCTTCGGCGACCACGCGTCGCTGCTCCTCTGGGTAGAGCATCGCCGTGACCGCGGGAACGAAGAAACTCGCCTTGACCCCGTGCTGAGAAAGAATCTGAAGAATGCGGGGGACACCCTGCCGGTTGCCGTACTGCCCTTGGGACAGCCGCCCGATCGACTCGCCGCCCTCGCGCAGCTCGTTGGTCTCGTGGTCGGAATCGAACGACAGCGCCACCGCGCAGCGCGTGCCGCCGGGCCAGCTCTTGGGTCGCAGCGCCCGGCCGGCGCGCACGCGGCCGACGATGCCGCGCCAGCGCTCCTCGGGCCATTGCCAGGGCGCTTGCTCGCTCATTTCTTTTCGATCTTCCGTGCGAGATCCGTGATGAACGCGGACTCCTTCGCCACGAACCGGGCGAACTCGGCCGGCGGCATGCCCACGCCCTCCAGGCCTTGCGCGTCGAACTGCTGGCGCACGTCCGGGTCGGCGAGCGCCTTCAGCATCTCCAAGTGGATGCGCGAAACGATGTCGGGCGGGGCGCCCGCGGGCAGCCACAGCCCGAACCAGTTGATCAGGTTGTAGTCCTTGAAGCCCGCCTCCTGCATCGTCGGGACGTCGGGCAAGCCTTTCCAGCGCTTGGCCCCGGTGAGCGCCAGCACGCGCACCTTGCCGCCCTGGACCTGCGACGCAGCGATCTGGGTGCCGACGAAGAAGAGATCGATGCGCCCCGCGATCAGGTCGGCCATGGCCTCGGCCACGCCCTTGTACGGGACAAGGGCGATGTCCGTGCCGCTCATGGACTTCATCACCTCGGCCGGGATGTGGCTCGCCGTGCCGATGCCGGCAGAGCCGTAATTGAGCTTGCCAGGATTGCGCTTGGCGCCGGCAATCAGGTCCTGGACGGACCTGAAGGATGAAGAGGCAGGCACCGTGAGCGCCTGGCCGAAGTTCTGCGCGATCAGCGTGACGTGGGTGAAGTCCTTCACCGGGTCGAACGGCACGTTGGTGTTGAAAGGCGGCGTGTTGACGTGCGAGGCGGTGGTCACGAGCCAGGTATAGCCGTCGGGCGGCGTCTTTGCGACGTAGGCCGTGCCGACGATGCCGCCGGCGCCGGCGCGGTTCTCGACCACCAGCGGCTGACCGAAGCCGGTCATCTTCGGGATCAGCATGCGGATGATGAGATCGGGCGGGCCGCCCGGCGGCGAGGGCACGACCACGCGGATCGGCTTCGACGGATAGGGTTGCGCCTGAACCGAAAAACAGAGAAGCGCGGCCACGCCAAATACAAGGAATTTCATTTTGTAATCACCGCGGCGTGGAAATCCAGATTGATCGGGACGTCGATCACCGCGGGCAGGCCGCTATCGATCGCGCGCTTGAGCGCAGGCGCGAGGCCCGAGGGCTCCTCCACGCGCTCGCCGTAGGCGCCAAAGCCGCGCGCGAGCGCGGCAAAATCGACGTCGTTGTAGTCCACCGCGAAAAGGCGGCCGCCGTAGAGCTCCTTCTGGAACGCGCGCTCGTTGCCGAGCCCGCGGTCGTTGTAGACCACGCACACCACCGGGACGCGCTCGCGCACCGCGGTCTCGAGCTCGCCGATGTTGCACATCATTCCCATATCGCCGACCGCGGCCATCACCACCTGCTTCGGGCGAGCAAGCTTCACGCCCATCGCGATCGGCAGGCCCGCGCCCACCGAGCCCCAGTCGCTGATGTACATGAAGGTGTGCGGCTCGTAGGTGTCCATGAAG
>DATLUZ010000025.1:0-5586 GCA_035577785.1 Burkholderiales bacterium
CTCGACGGCTCCTCCAACATCGACGTCAACATCTCGGTGGGCACCATCTTCTCGGTGCTGCCCTGCCCGAAGACCGAGAGCGGCGCCTACTGCGAGCCCAACGAGAAGGCGTTCCTGCAGCCGGGCCGCAACCAGGTGGCGGCCGGCTTCGCGGTGTACGGCCCGACCACCGTGTTCGTGCTCACGGTCGGCGACGGCGCCCACGGCTTCACGCTCGACCGCGAGACCTACACCTTCGTGCTGACGCACCCGGACATCCGCATTCCCGAGGATACCCAGGAGTTCGCCATCAACATGTCGAACGCGCGCCGCTGGGAGCCGGCAGTGAAACGCTATATCGACGAATGCGTCGCCGGAAAGGACGGCGCGCGCGCCAAGGACTTCAACATGCGCTGGGTGGCTTCGATGGTGGCGGACGTGTTCCGCGTCATCTCGCGCGGCGGCATCTTCATGTACCCGCGCGACGCGAAGAACAGGGACGGCCGCCTGCGCCTCATGTACGAGGCGAATCCCATGTCGTTCATCGTCGAGCAGGCGGGCGGCGCCGCCACTGACGGCGCGACGCGCATTCTCGACCTGCAGCCCAAGGGGCTGCACCAGCGCTGCGCGGTGATTCTCGGCTCGAAGAACGAGGTCGACCGGGTCACGAGCTACCACCGGAAGTAATTCGGGGTCAGAGCCCGATCTTGTAATCGCGTACGCAATTACGAGATCGGGCTCTGACCCCGAATTACTTCAGAAATGCGAAAGGCCCCGGTCAGGGGCCTTTCGTCCTCTCCCTCGGTAATCGGTTATTTCAGGTGCCGGCTGACCAGCTTGGTCATCTCGAACATCGAGACCTGGCCCTTGCCGCCGAAGACCGCCTTGAGCTTGTCGTCGGCGTTGATCATGCGCTTGTTCTTCTTGTCCTGGAGGCCGTTGCGCTTGATGTAGCCCCAGATCTTCTTGGTGACCTCCGTGCGCGGCATCGCGCTCGATCCGATCACCGCCGCGAGCGTGCTGCTCGGGGTCATTGCCTTCATGAAGGCTGCATTTGGCTTACGCTTCTTGCCGCTCTTCTTCGCCTTCTTTTTCGCCATCTCGATTTCTCCTCTGATTTGTCGGTGTGACCGGGTGCGTTGTCGCCGCTACGGGCTAGCGGTGACGAGAAGATGCACGATATGGCGGACCGATGTCAACGATTTTCAGAGGGAAAATGCGCCGCGCTCGCTCTGCTGTGCGAATCCAGCCACGCCTCGAGCGGCATTTGCATAGAATCGGCATTCCAGTGAACGTCGCCCAGCTACGACAGGAATACATGCGCTCGGGCCTCTCGGAGGCGCAAGCGGGCGCTGATCCGCTGCGCCTCTTCAGCGCCTGGCTCGAGGAAGCGGTGCGCGCCGGCCTGCCGCTGCCGAACGCGATGACGCTCGCCACGGTGAGCGCGGAGGGCGCGCCGGACGCGCGCATCGTCCTCCTGAAAGGGCTCGAGCGCGGCGGCTTCGCGTTCTATACCAGCTATGGCAGCCGCAAGGCCCACCAGCTGGATGCGCGGCCGCTCGCCTGCCTGGTGTTCCAATGGTCCGAGCTCGAGCGCCAGGTGCGCATCGAGGGCGAGGTGGAAAAGGTGAGCGCGGCCGAGTCCGACGCGTATTTCGCCTCCCGCCCGCTCGGGGCACGCCTCTCCGCCTGGGCTTCGGCGCAGAGCGCCCGCGTCGCCTCCCGCAAGGTGCTCGAGGATGCGATGGAGGAAGCAAGGCAGCGGCACGGCGACGCGCCGCCGCGGCCGCCGCACTGGGGCGGCTACCGCGTCATGCCGCGGCGCCTCGAGTTCTGGCAGGGGCGCGCCGATCGGCTGCACGACCGCCTTCTCTATACGCCGAGCGGCGCGAGCGGCGCCGGCTGGAAGATCGAGCGGCTTGCCCCCTGAGATCCTCGCCCTCCTGAGGCGCGCGGGACTGTGCGGCCCGGCGGAGACGCCGCACGGCGAAGCGCTCTCGGGCGGCGTGTCCTCGGACATCTGGCGCGTCGACCTCGCGCGCGGCCCGGTGTGTGTGAAGCGCGCGCTGCCGCGGCTTCGCGTGGCGCAACTCTGGCAGGCGCCGGTCGAGAGAAACCGCTATGAATACGAGTGGTTCCGCGCCGCCGGGGCGGCGGCGCCGGGCGCGGTGCCGCGCGTCATCGCGAGCGAGGAAGGCGCCTTCGTCATGGAGTACCTCGACGCAGGCGCCTATCCGGTGTGGAAGACGCTTCTGAGCGAGGGACACGCCGACGCGGCCTTCGCTGCGCAGGTGGGCGGCACCCTTGCGCGCATCCACGCCGCGACCACCGCGCTCGCCGCGGCGTTTCCCACCGACGAGATCTTCTTCGCCATCCGCCTCGAGCCCTATCTTCTTGCTACGGCCGCACGCCACCCGGCACTGAAGCCGAGGTTGGAGGCGCTCGTGGAGCGCACCGCGGCCACCAAGGTTTGCCTGGTGCACGGCGACGTCAGCCCCAAGAACATCCTCGCCGGTCGGAGTGGACCGGTGTTCCTCGACGCCGAATGTGCGTGGTACGGCGACCCGGCCTTCGACCTCGCGTTCTGCCTGAATCACCTGCTTCTCAAATGCCTGTGGGTGCCGCAGGGGACGGCCGGCTTCCTGCGCTGTTTCAATGCGTTGTCCCAGGCATATCTCGAAGCGATCGCCTTCGAGGGCGTCGAGGCGCGCACCGCGTCGCTGCTTCCGGCGCTGCTGCTCGCGCGGGTGGATGGGAAGTCGCCGGTCGAATACCTGACGAGCGAGGCGCAGAAGGAGCAGGTGCGCAACGTCGCGCGAGCGCTGCTGGAAAAGCCGGTCGCGAGGCTCTCGGAAGCGATGAAAGCATGGCAAGAATCGTCGACGTAAGGGGCCGCCGGGTATGGGACTCGCGCGGCCGCGCCACGGTCGAGGCCGAGGTGCACGTCGGACGCGGCACGACCTCCCTCGCCGTCGGGCGCGCGATCGCGCCGGCGGGCGCGTCGACCGGCTCGGGCGAAGCGAAAGCGCTGGACGCGGCCCAGGCGGTCCAGAACATCAACACGCGCATCCGCGAGGCGCTGCGCACCATGAGCGTCGCCGACCAGCAGGCGCTCGATCGGCGCATGATCGAGCTCGACGGCACGCCCGACAAGCGCCGGCTCGGCGCCAACGCCATCGTCGCCGTGTCGCTCGCCTGCGCCCACGCCGATGCCGCAGTGCGCAAGCTCCCGCTCTGGAAAAAGCTCGCCGGTGAGCGCCGCACCGCTTTACCCGTGCCGCAGATCCAGATCTTCGGTGGCGGCGCCCATGCAGGTGCGCGCGTCGACGTCCAGGACTACATGGTCATCTGCACCGGGGCCGGCAGCTTCGCCGAGGCGCTGGAATGGACCTCGCAGATCTATGCCGCCGCCGGCAAGCGCCTCGCGAAGCGCGGCGCGCTCCAGGGCGTCGCCGACGAAGGCGGCTACTGGCCCGCCTTCAAGTCGAACGAGGAAGGTCTGGCCGAGCTCGTCGGCGCGATTGCCGATGCCGGCCTCGAGCCCGGCGCCGACGTCTCGATCGCGCTCGACATCGCGGCCAGCCAGCTTTTCCGCTCCGGCAGCTACCAGCTCGCTCTCGAGAAACGCGCGCTCACCGCCGAGCAGCTCCACGCGATGTTGCTGCGCTGGATCGAGCGCTATCCGATCGCTTCGATCGAAGACCCCTTCTCCGAGCATCACGCCGACGCCCTGCGCGCCTTCACCAAGGCGGCGCCCGGCGTCCAGGTCGTCGGCGACGACTTCTTCGTGACCTCCGCCGAGCGCGTGAGGAAGGCCGATGGCGCCTGCAATGCGGTCCTGCTCAAGCCGAACCAGGTCGGCACGGTGACCGAAACCCTCGCCTGCTGGGAGGCCGCGCGCGAGTCCGGCTATCGCGCCATCGTCTCCGCGCGCTCAGGCGAGACGGAGGACGTGTCGATCGTGCACCTGGCGGTCGGCTGGGGTGTTCCCCAGCTCAAGGTCGGCAGCTTCTCCCGCTCCGAGCGCATGGCGAAGTGGAATGAGGCGCTGCGCATCGAGGAGGCGCTGGGCGCGAAAGCGCTGCCCTATCCGGCTCGCAAGCTCTTTCCGAACCGATAATGAGCGGCGGACTAAGTTTTTCGAGGACCTGGCCCATAATCGGATATCGATTCGTCCAATGGCTCGGGCCGCATTTACAAACGAATGTCGTCACCGCCCCACATCGCGGCGTGGATCGACTGGGAAGTGCTACAACGCAGCGTCGAGGGTCACCGTGCAACGTGAAGAAACTACGCGACGGCCTTCCGCTGGATAACCGTGTCGCTTAGAATTTGTCCGGAAAATCACTACGACTAGGTAACGGCTCAGTGGGCAAGCCGGAGGCAGTGCTCTCCCGGCCGAAGGCGCAGACGCAGCGTGGCTCGCTGCCGAAGGCGCTGACCGGGATCTCGGGACTCGACGAAATCACCTTGGGCGGCCTGCCGCGCGGGCGGCCGACGCTCGTGTGCGGCGCCGCCGGCTGCGGCAAGACGCTGCTCGCCATGGAATTCCTGCTGCGCGGCGCCGAGCAGTTCGGCGAGCACGGCGTGTTCATGGCGTTCGAGGAGACCGAGCAGGACCTGGTGCAGAACGTGCGCTCGCTCGGCTTCGACCTGGACAAGATGGTTGCCGACGAAAAAATCGCCGTCGACTACGTGCGCGTCGAGCGCACCGAGATCGAGGAAACCGGCGAATACGACCTCGAGGGCCTGTTCGTGCGCCTGGGCCTTGCCATCGACGCGGTCGGCGCCAAGCGCGTGGTCCTCGACACGCTGGAGACGCTCTTCGGCGGCTTCACCAACCAGGCGCTGCTACGCTCGGAGCTGCGGCGCCTGTTCCGCTGGCTGAAGGATAAGGGCGTCACCGCCATCATTACCGGCGAGCGCGGCGAAGGCCAGCTCACGCGCCAGGGTCTCGAGGAGTACGTCTCCGACTGCGTGATCCTGCTCGACCACCGCGTGCGCGAGCAGGTGTCGACGCGGCGCCTGCGCATCGTCAAGTATCGCGGCAGCACCCACGGCACCAACGAGTACCCGTTCCTCATCGACGAGAACGGCATCCACGTCCTGCCGCTCACTTCGCTGAAGCTCAACCACGCGGCGAGCACCGAGCGAATCTCGAGCGGCGTATCACGGCTGGACAGCATGCTGGGCGGCGAGGGCTATTACCGCGGCAGCTCGGTCCTGATTTCCGGCACCGCCGGCACCGGCAAGACCAGCCTCTCGGCGCATTTCGCCAACGCAACTTGCGCACGCGGCGAGCGCTGCCTGTATCTCGCATTCGAGGAGTCGCCGGCGCAGCTGGTGCGCAACATGAAGAGCATCGGCCTCGACCTCGGCCCGTGGATCAAGAAAGGCCTGCTGCGGCTGGAAGCGTCGCGGCCTACGCTGCTCGGCATCGAGGCGCACCTCGCGGTGATCCACAAGATGGTGAACGAGTTCCAGCCGCAGGTGGTGATCCTCGATCCGATCAGCAACTTCGCCACCGCCGGCACCGAGAATGACGCGCAGGCCATGCTGCTGCGCCTGATCGACCTGTTGAAATCGCGCCAGATCACCGCCATGTTC
>DATLUZ010000026.1:0-4492 GCA_035577785.1 Burkholderiales bacterium
GGGAGCCCTGGTCGGTGGCGACGACCTTCGACGGCTATCCGCTCGCGCAGCAGGGGCGCGCGGGCAACGCGCTCACCGCGGCGTTCACCTCTTCGTTCATCGGCGCGCTGGTGGCGGTGATCCTGATCACTTTCCTCTCGCCGGTGATCGCCAACTTCGCGCTCGAGTTCGGCCCGCCCGAATTCTTCTCGGTGTACTTCCTCACCTTCTGCGCCTTCATCGGCACCAGCAAGGAGCCACCCTTCAAGACGCTCGCCGCGATGATGCTCGGCTTCGCGCTCGCCGCGGTCGGCACCGACCCGGTGACGGGCACGCTGCGGCTCACCTTCGGCTCCACCAGTCTCCTCACCGGCTTCGATTTCCTGGTCGCGGTGATCGGGCTCTTCGGCATCGGCGAGATCCTGCTCACCCTCGAGGAGGGGCTCGCGTTCCGCGGCGCCAAGGCGAAGCTCAACATGCGCG
Organism: Burkholderiales bacterium; assembly: GCA_035577785.1. Taxonomy (GTDB): domain Bacteria; phylum Pseudomonadota; class Gammaproteobacteria; order Burkholderiales; family SG8-39; genus SCGC-AG-212-J23. Next base: position 463 of record DATLUZ010000026.1, read on the forward strand.
TGGTGCTCGACACCTGGAAGGAGCTGCCGCGCTACTGGCTTACGTCGCTGCGCTCCTCTGCGGTCGGCTGCTTCATGGGGATCGTGCCGGGCGGCGCCACGCCCGCCTCGTTCATGAGCTACGGCGTGGCGCGCCGTTTCTCGCGCGACGGCGACAAGTTCGGCACCGGCAAGGTCGAGGGCGTGGTGGCGCCCGAGACCGCGGCGCACGCCGCCGGCACCTCGGCGCTGCTGCCGATGATCACCCTCGGCGTGCCGGGCTCGCCCACCGCGGCGGTGCTGCTCGGCGGGCTGATGATCTGGGGCCTGCAGCCCGGTCCACTGCTCTTCGTCGAGAAGCCCGACTTCGTCTGGGGCCTGATCGCGAGCATGTACCTCGGCAACATCGCCGGACTGATCGTCGTGCTCACCTGCGTGCCGCTTTTCGCCGCGATCCTGCGGGTGCCGTTCTCGGTGATCGCGCCGATCATCGTCGTGGTGTGCGCGATTGGCGCCTACACCGTGCACAACGCCGGCTTCGACGTCTGGATGATGGTGGTGTTCGGCGTGCTGGGCTATCTCTTCAAGAAGCTCCAGTACCCGCTCGCGCCGCTCGTGCTCGCGATCGTGCTCGGCGACAACGCCGAAGCCTCATTCCGGCAGGCGATGCTCGTGTCGCAGGGCGACCTGTCGATCTTCTTCACGAACAAGCTGGTCGGCGGCCTCACGAGCCTCGCGCTGGTGCTGCTCCTCTGGCCACTCGTGGCCTGGATCGTCGCCAAGGCGCGCCGCGGCTAGAAGGCCCTGCCGGCAAGAGGCGGCGCGGCGCGCTCGCGTAGGCAAGGAACTTCGTGGAAGACTTGCTTGCGCGGCTGACGGCCCGGCTCCTCAGGAGCCGCTAGCTCGACCTCCGCCAGGCGCGCCGGTCAGACGATCTTGCAGGGAATCCAGGCGTCCTCGTCGAACTGGTACACCGAGCAGAGGCGATGGTATCCGTCGGCGATGATGAGCCTGCTGCGCACGGTGTCGCGCACGAGGAGCAGAGGCGAGAGCTTGTTGCCGTCGAGAATCTTGCGCCGGTCCCGCTCGACGTGGTGGTTGCTCACGCCGAGCAGGGACAGCCCTGAAGCGCGGAAGATATCCTTCGCCTTGAACTTCTCCAGCTTCGCCCGCCGCAACCGTTTCGCGTAGTCGGCGACAGCCTTCTCGTCGAATAGCAAGGTGAGGTAGGACTCGGCGGCCGGGTAGTTGTGCTCTTCCGGCTCGTCGAACCAGCTGATCTGATAGGCCTTGGACTTGGGCATGACGTCGGGCGCTAGCCGAGCTTCTGCTTCAGACGCGACAGTGTTTCCGGCGTGAGGTTGAGGTAGGCGGCGAGCTCCTTCTTGGGAATGCGGCCGGCGAGCTCCGGATGCTTCCTCTTGAAGCGCAACAGTCGCCCGGGGGCATCGAGCAGGTGCAGCGTGATCGTGTGCGCCATCACCTCGGACATCAGCTTCATCACCTCGTATTCGAAGCGCGCTTTGAGCTCGGGATAGTGCTCGAGGAACTCGGCCCACACCGGCAACGGCAGCTCGGCGGCGCGCACTTTCGTCACCGCGACAATCGAATACGGCACCGGGGTCCTCAGGCGCCACGCCGCGTAGGAATGGTCCATCTCGGTCTCTGCGGCGAAGCGCAGGATCATCTCGCGGCCCTCGGGGTTGGACACCACGCGTTTCACCATGCCCTCGAGGATGAAGAACTGCTCCATGTCCTCGTCGCCCTGGCGCACCAGCGGGTCGCCCTTGCGGTAATCGGCGACCAAGAGAAGCGGCTCGAGCTCGGCCCACTGCGCCTGGCTCATGCCTTGCAGCAGCAGGTTCTGCCGCACCTGCAGGCGGATGCTGTTGCGCTGGGGATGGCTGAGGAAGGCCGTCATTCGGGGTCGATTTTAGTCGGCTTGACCTGAGTCAAGGCCGCCCCGCGGGGGCGATTCTTACCATAGCGCTCCCTCCGAAATCGCACGCAAATCAGGAGTCCGCCCATGGGGACCGTCGAACCTCAAGTCGCCGCCAGCCCGACCGCCGATGCGCAACAATCCAGCGACGGCTTTCAGCTGGTCATCGATGCGCTCAAACTGAACGGCCTCGACACGATCTACGGCCTGCCGGGCATTCCCATCACCGACCTCACGCGCCGGGCGCAGGCCGCCGGGATGCGGGTGCTTTCGTTCCGCCACGAGCAGAGCGCGGGCTACGCCGCCTCGATCGCCGGGTTCCTGACCCAGAAGCCGGGCATCTGCCTGACCGTTTCGGCCCCGGGCTTCCTGAACGGCCTCAACGCGCTCGCGCACGCCACGGTCAACTGCTTCCCGATGATCCTGATCAGCGGCTCGAGCGAGCGCGAGATCGTCGACCTGCAGCAGGGCGACTACGAGGAGCTCGACCAGCTCGCCATCGCCAAGCCCCTCGCCAAGGCCGCCTTCCGCGTGCTGCACGCCGACGACATCGGCGTCGGCATCGCGCGCGCCATCCGCGCCGCGGTGTCGGGCCGTCCCGGCGGCGTGTATCTCGACCTGCCTGCCAAGCTCTTCGCGCAATCGATCGATTCTGCTTCTGGAAAAAGCACGTTAATTAAGGTCGTCGACGCCGCGCCCAGGCAGATCCCTGCGCCGGAAGCGGTCAAGCGCGCGCTGGACCTGCTGAAGAACGCGAAGAAACCGCTCATCATTCTCGGCAAGGGCGCGGCGTACGCGCAGGCGGACGCGGAAATTCGATCTCTGGTTGAAAAGACCGGCATCCCCTATCTGCCGATGTCGATGGCGAAGGGCCTGCTGCCCGACACCCACGAGCAGTGCGCGTCCGCGGCGCGCTCGTTCGTGCTGCCCGCGGCCGACGTGGTGATGCTGATCGGCGCGCGCCTGAACTGGCTGCTCTCCCACGGCAAGGGCAAGACCTGGGGCGGGAAGGGCCACAAGGACTGGGGCGGCCAGAAGTTCATCCAGATCGACATCTCGCCGCAGGAGGCCGACAGCAACGTGCGCATCGACGCGCCGCTGGTGGGGGATATTGGTTCATGTGTTTCAGCACTCCTCGCCGGGATGGGTGGAAATTGGGCAAAACCCCCGGCCGAGTGGCTGAACGCCGTCGCCGAGAAGAAGAACGGCAACGTCGCCAAGATGGCCGAGACGCTGGCGAAGAATCCGTCGCCGATGAACTTCCACAGCGCGCTCAACGTAGTGCGCGACATCGTGAAGGCGAACCCGGACGCGGTGTTGGTCAACGAGGGCGCCAACGCGCTCGACTTCACGCGCTCCATCGTCGACATGTACAAGCCGAGGAAGCGCATCGACGTCGGCACCTGGGGCATCATGGGCGTCGGCATGGGCTACTGCGTCGCTGCCGCGGTGGTGACGAAGCAGCAGGTCATTGCAGTGGAAGGCGACAGCGCCTTCGGCTTCTCCGGCATGGAGGTCGAGACGATCTGCCGCTACGACCTGCCGGTGTGCATCGTCATCATGAACAACAACGGCGTGTACAAGGGAACCGACCAGGACCCCACCGGGCGCGACCCGGCGCCCACGGTGTTCGTGAAGGGCGCGCGCTACGACAAGCTGATGGAAGCCTTCGGCGGCGTCGGCGTGAACGCGGCGACGCCGGCCGAGCTGAGGAAGGCCATGGAAGAGGCCATTCGCTCGAGGAAGCCGACGCTGATCAACGCGGCCATCGACGAGACCGCCGGTACCGAAAGCGGCCGCATTACCAGTCTCAATCCGACTGCAGGAAAGAAGAAATAATGGAAGCGAAGCCATGAAAGCACTCGACGGAGTACGCATTCTGGACATGACGCACGTCCAGGCAGGTCCGACGTGCTCGCAGCTGCTCGCTTGGATGGGCGCGGACGTGATCAAGTTCGAGAACCCCCAGGGCGACGCGACCCGCGGGCAGCTGCGCGACGTGCCGAACGCCGACTCGCTCTACTTCACGATGCTCAACTGCAACAAGCGCTCGATCACGGTCAACATGAAGACCGCCGAGGGCAAGCAGGTGTTCGTCGATCTCCTGAAGAAG
>DATLUZ010000027.1:0-2119 GCA_035577785.1 Burkholderiales bacterium
CTGGGCGCTCGCGAGTCCCTTTCGTATCCCATTCAAGGGATTCCTGAGATATCCAGAGCAGCTGGGCGCCTGGCCGGCAGTGATGCTGTTCTTCGCCTTCGCCTGGGCCGAGCTCGTGTGGCACGACAAGGATGTGCCGGCGTACCTCGCGAGCGCGGTGCTCGGCTACGCGGTTCTCACCTGGACCGCGATGGCCGTCTTCAGGGCCGAGGCGTGGCTGAGACACGGCGAGGCATTCTCGGTCGCGTTCGGCGTGCTGGGGCGCTTCGCGCCGCTCTACGCGCAGGGCGGCACGCTTCGCGTCCGCGTACCCGGCGCGGGCCTGCTCGCGGTCGAGCGCGTTCCGGTCTCCCTCGCGGTCTTCGTGCTTCTCATGCTCTCGAGCGTGACCTGCGACGGCTTCTTCGAGACGCCGCTCATGCGCAGCCTGGAAACCGCGGCGCTCTCGTCGCCGCCACTCGCCTCGGCGCTTTTCACGCTGTCGGAATGGGGCCTGGACGAATCGCAGACCATCAGGAGCGCGACGCTCGCCGCGTTTCCCGTCATCTTCGTCGCCGCGTTCTGGCTCACCGCGTGGGCTATGCTGCGTCTTTCAAAACAGAATCAAAGCGTAAGTCAAACGGCGGGTGCATTCGTGCTCACGCTCGTGCCCATCGCCGTCGCCTACCACCTCGCGCATTACTTTTCTCTGCTGGTGACGGCGGGGCAGTTCATGATCCCGCTCGTCTCCGACCCGTTCGGCTTCGGCTGGAATCTCTTCGGCACCGCCGGCTACAAGGTCGACCTCGGCGCGGTGAGCCCCGACGTGTTCTGGTACGGCGCGGTGTTCCTGATCGTGACCGGCCACGTGATCGCCGTCGTGCTCGCGCACGTCGCCGCGCTGCGGCTTTTCGGCAGCGCCCGAGCTGCGGCCGCGGGCCAGGTGCCGATGGTGGCGCTCATGGTCGCCTACACCATGCTCAGCCTCTGGATCCTCGCCCAGCCGATCGTCGGCTAGCGCGGCGCGCTCTGGTTCCGCTGCCCCTGCGAGCGCGCCTGGAAGCCGGCATCGCTGGTCGACCAGTGGAAGTGCACGATGCGAAACAGTCCGGCGACGCGCCGCAGGATCACCGTCTCGAGCGTCACCTGGTCGATCGGAGTGCCGTCGGCCTGCTTCCCGGTGACGCGGTAGGTGCTGAGCACCCAGCGCTCGTTGCCTTCGCCCCCCACGCGCCGTGTCTCGAGCTTCCATTGCGTCGCGACCGCGAGGTCCATGTCGAAGGGGAGATGCGTGAGGGCGTAAGCCTCGACCGTCGGATCCACGCCGCCGAACTCGAACACCACGAGACCGCGGTCGAGCAGCGACAGCGCGGCCGCGGTGTCCTTGTTGCGCATCGCGGCGTGGAAGGCATCGACCGCCTCGGCCGGAAGGCGCGTGCCCTGGGCCCCGGCCGACCCCGCCACGAGGCAGGCGAGGGCGCAGGCAAGGACGAGGCAGAGCCGCCTCATCGCTGGAGCTCGATCTCCTCGACGACGAAGACGTCGCGCACCGCGATGCCGTTCAGCGGCCCGTCGGCGGCGCTCACCGTGATCTCGGAATCGGTGTTGGACTGGACCTCGAACGCGGCGGAAAAGCGCTTGCCGGCGAGGAACGTGAGCCGCCAGCCGCGCAGCTCGCCCGGCGGATATTCCTTGGGCGTGCTCGCCGGCGGCCCGATCGGCGTGCCGCGGAACGAGAAAATGCGGCCCTCGGCGTCGGGCTCGCCGAGCGCCGTGATCATCCCGGCGAGGCGCTTCAGCGCCGGGTCGACTCGGACGACGTCGTCGTGCCCCGCCTGGGCGAAGGCGATGCCGGATCCGAGGACGGCCGCGGCGAGCCGCGTCGCGAAGCGCATCCCCGGATCTTAAAGCACCTCCTCAGTCGTGATCGTGCCCGCGCCCGCGATCGGGGTGCTTACCGCGGAACTGTGCCCGGATTTCGCCGCCGGGAAATTGAGTCGAATGGACATTCACATACGCGGCGCCCGCGCGGATCGCAGCAATGATCTCCGCCAGCTCGCCGGCTGCGATGCCCTGGCCCGCGGGCCCGATGACATCTGCCGCCCTGATGTGCCCAGATATCGTTCCCATCTGCGGGCAG
>DATLUZ010000028.1:0-7484 GCA_035577785.1 Burkholderiales bacterium
CTCAACTTCAACAACGGGGTCACGGTGGCCGCCGGCAGCGCCAGCATCGCCGCGACCGGCCTCAGCACCACGGCACAGCGCGATTCGATGCGCGCCGCGCTGATCAGCCGGATCAACACCTGCGCGCAGACGATCACGGGGGGGTATACGGTCACGGCGGTCGACGCCAGCCCGAACGTGAAACTGGTCGCGCCGGTCGCGATGGGCTCCACACCCAACGGGCAGACGGTCGCGAAAGCCGGAAGCGGTACCGGCCTGAGCGCCATCACCACAATCAACATGGGCGGCTCCTCTCCAGGCCAGGTAGGCGTTTCCGTCGCCACCGCAACGTTCGTAGTCACGAACATGTCAGGCGGCCGCGACCTGCAGACCGGCACGATCGACCGTCGGATCGGCTTGGGCGCGTTCTCGCGCACCGACATCGTGCCTTCCAACAACTCGTACACCAGGGCGTCGGCCCGCATCGACTGCGCCGGGGCGACCTGCACCTACGCCGAAGAGATGACCAACTTCGCCAACTGGTACGCGTACTACCGCAAGCGCCTGCTGATGGCGAAGACCGCCGTCGGCCGCGCGTTCGCACCGCTCAACGACACGTACCGGGTCGGGCTGATCACCATCTGTCCGATCAGCGGCTCATGCGACTCCACCAGCACCACGGACGGCAAGGCGGTCGTCGCGGCCAAGTACCTGAAGGTCGACACGTTCGATGCCACGCACAAGTCGGACTGGTACACGAAGCTCTACAGCATTCAGACCGCCGGCTTCACGCCGCTGCGCGAGGCGCTTTCGCGCGTCGGCCAGCTGTTCGCGGGCCAGCTCGGCTCGCATCTCACCACGGGCCTCACCGCGGCCGACGATCCGATGACCGCCTCGTGCCAGCCGAACTTCGCCATCCTCGCCACCGACGGCTACTGGAACGGCTTCACCGGCCAGAAGCTGGACGGCAGCGCGATGGACAACGAGGACGGGAACGCCTCCGGCGCCGACAAGTGGACCTCGGTCAGCACCGGCACCTACGAGGGCGCGGGTGCGACCTCCGTAGGCAGCCTCGCCGACGTGGCGATGTACTACTACAAGAACGACCTGCGCACGAGCGGACCGCTGTCCACCGACAACGTGCGCACCACGACCAAGGACAAGGCGAGCTTCCAGCACATGGTGACCTTCACCATCGGCCTGGGCCTGGACGGCCAGCTCACCTACCAGCGCGACTACGAAACTGCGAAGACGGGCGACTTCTTCAATATCACGCAGGGCACCGACGTCTGGCCGGTGCCGGCTGCGGACCAGCCGTCGGCGCTCGACGACCTGTGGCACGCGGCGGTGAACGGCCGCGGCCTCTTCTTCAGCGCGAGGAACCCCTCCGAGCTCGCGGCCAGCCTGCAGGACACGCTGAACGAGCTTCGCGGCGACACCGGCGCCGGCGCGGCCGCGGCCACGTCGAACCTGCAGCCGGTCTCGGGCGACAACTTCGCCTTCGTCGCGAGCTACCACAGCGGCGACTGGTGGGGCGAGCTCTCGGCGCGCACGATCGATCTCACCACGCTGGACGTTTCCGTGCCAGAGGCGCAGCTCTGGTCGGCGAAAGACAAGCTCGACGCCACGAAATGGGACAGCAGGATCATCTATACCTTCGACCCGGGCGACACCGCCGGCAACAAGCTCAAGAACTTCTGCTGGCCCGGCACCGGCACTGCGGTCTGCGCGGACGGCTCAGGCCTTACCTCCGCCGAGCAGGCCTGGTTCACCGCGACCAAGCTTTCGCAGACGAGCAACTGGGGAGCCGCGGGCAGCCCGCAGTGGACCAACGCGACGGGCAAGAGCCTGGTCGACTACGTGCGCGGCGACGCGTCCAACGAGGACACGGGCCTCGGCGGCACGCAGGACCTCTATCGCCCGCGCGTCAGCAAGCTCGGCGACCTGGTGAACGCGCAGCCCGCCTACGTCCGCAAGTCGACGTTCAATTTCTCGGACAAGGGCTACGCGGGATTCAAGGCCTGCACCGCAGGCACCGGGACGGGCTGCAACGTGGCGCAATTCCCGAACGCGAGCATCCCGCGCCGCGGCACGGTGTACGCCGCCGGAAACGACGGCATGCTGCACGCCTTCGAAACCGACGTGAACAACAGCCCGTACTACCAGACCGAAGGCATCGCGTCGCCCGCGCTGACCGACGACAAGTACAGCGGCGGCAACAACACCGGCAACGGAGTGGAGCGCTGGTCTTACATCCCGAGGATGCTGATGGAGAACCTGACGCTCCTCGCCGACAGCGCGAACATCCACCATTTCTTTGCAGACGGCTCGCCGCGCGCTTTCGACATCTGCATTTCCAACCCCTGCGCCGGTCAGGACGACTGGCGCACCATCCTCGTGGCGGGCGTCAACGCCGGCGGCAGCATAGGAACGGGCCCCGGCAGCCTGGGCTACTACGCGCTCGACATCACCAACCCGCTCGCGCCCAAGGGCATGTGGGAGTTCACCAACAACGGCGTCTGCTACACCGACACCGACATCGCGAAGCAGGACAAGACTTCCGACTGCAACCTCGGCCTCACCTACGGGATGCCCGTGGTCGCGAAGCGCACCAACGGCAGGTGGGTCGTGCTGGTGACTTCCGGGTACAACAACACCTTCCGGGGAGGCGACGGGCGCGGCTACCTCTACATCCTCGACGCCGTCACCGGCGTGATCCTGGACCGGATCACCACCGGCTCGGGAAGCGCCGCCTCGCCGAGCGGTCTGGCCAAGATCGCGGCCTGGGCGGACGACATCTCGACCGATGCCACCGCGCTCGCGGTCTACGGCGGCGACCTGGACGGCAACCTGTGGCGCTTCAAGCTCGACGCGAGCCCGGTCACCGTCACCCTGGTGGCGGCGCTGAAGGACAGCTCAGGCAACGCGCAGCCGGTCACCACCACGCCCGAGCTCACCCTGGTGCAAGGCAAGCGGGTCGTCTTGGTGGGCACCGGCAAGTTCATCGAGAACACGGACAAGACGCCGCCGTTCAAGACGCAGACGATCTATGCGCTGGCCGACGACGACGCGGTGACCGGGCCGGGGCCCGTAATCAAGAACGTGCGCGATCCGGCCGACATCGCGGTGGAGACCTTCGCCCCCGGGGCCGACGTCGACGAGCGCACCATCAAGGGAACCCCGCCCGACTGGAAGACGCAGCACGGCTGGCTCGCCGACCTGCCCGATCCGGGCGAGCGGGTCAACATCGACCCGATCGTCCAGCTCGGCGTCCTGTCGATGCCGTCGAACGTGCCGACGAGCGACACCTGCAGCGCAGGTGGCTACGGCTGGTTCAACTTCCTCGACGTCGAGACCGGCAGCTACGTACCTGCGCCGGGCAATACCATGGCGAGCAAGCGCGTCAGCGACGCGCTGCTCGTCGGCCAGAGCTTCGTCTGCGGCCCCGGCGGCAACTGCGGCGTGATCGCGATCGACAACAAGGGCCGGCCGCGCGTCGAGCCGCCGCCGCTCTCGCCGCAGGGCTTCTCCGGCAAGCGCGTGTCGTGGCGGGAGCTGATCGGCGACCAATGAGCGCCGCGCTCGCCCAGCGGCGGCTGGGCACCGCCTTCGCCGCATCGCTCGCGGTCCACGCGAGCCTTGCGGCGGCGGTGGCGGGCCTGGTCCTCGGCGGGAAGGCGGGAGACGAGCCCAAAGCGGCCGTCCTCGTCGCACGGCTGCAAAGCGCTTCGCCCGTCCCGGCGCAGCCCAAGCCAGCGTCAGAACACCCGGTGGAGCGGGCACCGCACCGCGGTGCCGCGCCGGGCGCCCCGCTGCCCGCGCCCTACTATCACCGCACTTCCGAGCTCAGCGAGCGCCCGGCTCCGCTGGAGCGAATCGAGCCGCGCTTTCCGGAGGGGGCGCCCGAGACCGGGCGCCTGAAGCTGCGGCTGTACATCAACGAGCGCGGCCTGGTGGACGCGGTCGACATCACCGAAGCCGAGCCCGCGGGCGTGTTCGAGGAAGCCGCGGCCGAGGCCTTCCGCGCGGCGCGCTTCCGCCCAGGGTACAAGGACGCGACTCCGGTGAAGAGCCAGATCGCGCTCGAAGTACGTTTTGGCGAGCCCCTGCCGTTCGCGAAAAGACCCCAATAGGCTAGGCGCGCGGCGCGAGCCCGCGCGGCAGCGTGAACACCACGTTCTCGGAGATGCCTTCGAGCGGGCGCACGCTCTGCGCGCCGAGCGACTTCAGGCGCCCGACGAGCTCTTCCACCAGCACCTCGGGCGCGGAAGCGCCCGCGGTGATGCCGACGCGGCGCTTGCCGGCGATCCATTCGGGACGCAGGTCCGCGGCGTTGTCGACGAGGTACGCCGGCACGCCCATGTTCTGCGAGACCTCGCGCAGCCGGTTGGAGTTCGAGCTGTTGGGCGAGCCGACCACGATCACCACGTCGCATTGCGGCGCCATGAACTTGACCGCGTCCTGGCGGTTCTGCGTGGCGTAGCAGATATCGTCCTTCTTCGGGCCGACGATCTTCGGAAAGCGGGCCTTGAGCGCGGCGATGACCGCGGCGGCGTCGTCCACCGAGAGCGTGGTCTGCGTGACATACGAAAGCCGCTCGGACGCCGGCCGCAGCGCGGCCACGTCCTCCACCGTCTCGACGAGGTGCATGCCCTGCCCCGCCTGCCCCATCGTGCCCTCGGCTTCCGGGTGGCCGCGGTGGCCGATCATCACGATCTCGTAGCCCTCGCGCAGCATCTTGGTCACCTCGACGTGCACCTTCGTGACCAGCGGGCAGGTGGCGTCGAACACCTTGAGGCCGCGCCGCTCGGCCTGCGAGCGCACCGCCTTCGACACGCCGTGCGCGCTGAAGATCACGGTCGCGCCGGCGGGCACCTCGTCGAGCTCCTCGACGAACACCGCGCCCTTGGCGCGCAGGTTCTCCACCACGTACTTGTTGTGCACGATCTCGTGGCGCACGTAGATCGGCGGGCCGCGCAGCTCGAGCGCGCGCTCGACGATCTCGATCGCGCGCTCGACGCCGGCGCAGAAGCCGCGCGGGCTGGCGAGCATCACTTCCATGGCTTCATTCTCGCTCATTCAGGTCTCAGCGCATAAGCGCGGTCGAAAGCCGCTTCGAGCTTCGGATCGGTGCCGCGCAGGCGGTCGACCACGGTCTTTGCCCAGTCGAAGTATTCACGCCGCCGCTCGACGCCCCAGTTCGCCGGCGGCCGCGCGGTGATGTCGCGCAGGTTGCAGATCTTGTCCGCGAGCTTCACCAGCTTCGCCTGCCGGCTCGCGCTCGCCGCGTGCGCGATCTGCATGCGCTTGCGCGTGCGCTTCCTGAGCATCTTGTTGTCGGTCAGCTCGGCCACGATGTCGGCAATGTCCCGGCCAAATTCGCGCTCCAGCTCCCCGGGGGTCGTCTCGGTGTCCTCGATGGTGTCGTGGAGCAGTGCCGCGCAGAGCACTTCGACATCGGTCACCCCGGCCTCGTTCACCAGCACGTCGGCGAGCGCGATGGGATGGTTGATATAGGGCGAAGCCCGGGCATCCTTGCGCCGCTGGTCGCGGTGTTTGCGTGCCGCAAAAGTGAGTGCCTTAAGAAGGAGCGCCAGCTCGCCTTTCATGACGCCGCAAGCCGTCGAGGATCAGGAGCGCCGCGCCGACGGTGATCGCCGAGTCGGCGACGTTGAACGCCGGCCAGTGCCAGCCGGCGGCGTGGAAGTCGAGAAAGTCCACCACCTGGCCGAAGCGCAGCCGGTCGACGAGATTGCCCACGGCGCCGCCGAGGATCAGCGCGAGTCCGGCGCACAGCATGCGCCGCTCCGGCGAGCGCAGCAGAAGCACGGAGACGACGAGCGCCGCGCCGAGCGCGAAGGCGGCGAGAAGCGGTGTCTGCCAGCCCGGCGCGGCGGCGAGGAAGCTGAACGCCGCGCCCTTGTTGAACACCAGCACCATGTTGAAGAAGCTGGTGAGCTCCAGTCGCTCGCCGGGCGCGAAGCGTGCGAGCACCAGCCACTTCGTGAGCTGGTCGAGGAGCACGATCGCGGCCGCCGCGGCAAACCAGCGCGCGGACTTAGACATAGCGGCGTGTCTCGCCCGGCCCGCGCAGGTTCGAGCGGCAGCGCGCGCACAGGCCTTCCTCGTCGACGTCCGCGGTGTAGTGCCAGCAGCGGTCGCACTTGGCATGGCTGCTGGGCTTCACTTCAACGGAAGAAACTCCCTGATGGGCTCGGGCCGCAGAAGTGATCAGCAGGAACTTCAGCTCGTCTTCGAGGCTGGCGAGCAGCTCGTAGTCCTTGTCGGCGGCATGCAGGTCGACTTCGGCCTGCAGCGAGGCGCCGACCTTGTCCTGGGTGCGCAGCGCCTCGATCTCCTTGCGCACCGGGTCGCGCAGCTCGCGCAGGCGCTTCCACTTCGCCGTGAGCGCCGCCGCGTCGGGCGGCACCGGCAGCTCGTGCAGGGTGTGAAAGAACACGCTGTCGTCGGTTTTCCCGGTAAAGACCTGCCACAGCTCTTCGGCGGTGAAAGACAGGATGGGCGCCATCAGCCGCACGAGGCTGTGGGTGACGTGGTACAGCGCGGTCTGCGCGGAGCGGCGCGCCCTCGAATCGGCGCGCGAGGTGTACAGCCGGTCCTTGAGAATGTCGAGGTAGAACGCGCCCAGGTCTTCGGAGCAGAACGTCTGCAGCTTCTGCGCCACGAGGTGAAACTCGTAGCGTTCGTAGTCCTGCGCGGCCGCCTTCTGAAGCTGCCCGGTCAGCGCGAGCGCGTAGCGGTCGATCTCCACCATTTCCGCCGTCGGCACCGCGTGCTTCGCAGGATCGAAGTCGGAGGTGTTGGCCAGCAGGAAGCGCAGGGTATTCCGGATCCGGCGATAGCTTTCCACCACCCGTTTCAGGATCTCGTCGGAAATCGCGAGCTCGCCGGAGTAGTCGGTGCTCGCCACCCACAGGCGCAGGATCTCCGCGCCCAGCGTGCCGGAGATCTTCTGCGGCGCCATCGTATTGCCGAGCGACTTGGACATCTTGCGGCCGTCCCCGGCGACGACGAAGCCGTGCGTCAGCAGGGATCGGTACGGCGCGTGGCCGTCGAGCATGCATGCCGTGAGGAGCGACGAATGGAACCAGCCGCGGTGCTGGTCCGAGCCTTCCAGGTACATGTCGGCGGGAAACGCCGATTCCTCGCGGTGCGAGCCGCGCAGCACGGTGAAGTGCGTGGTGCCGGAGTCGAACCAGACGTCGAGCGTCTCGCGCGCCTTCTCGTAGTCCTTGGCTTCCGCGCCGAGGAGCTCTTCGGCCGTCACGCGCTGCCAGGCCTCGATGCCGCCCTTCGCGATGCGGCGCGCGACTTCCTCCAGCAGCTCCGGCGTGCGCGGGTGGAGCTGGCCGGTTTCCTTGTGGAGAAAGAACGGGATCGGCTCGCCCCACTGGCGGGCGCGCGACAGCGTCCAGTCCGGGCGGTTGGCGATCATGCCGTGCAGGCGCGCCTTGCCCCAGGCGGGAAAGAACTGCGTCTGCTCG
>DATLUZ010000029.1:0-26625 GCA_035577785.1 Burkholderiales bacterium
ACACGTTCACCAGGATCACCGAGAAGCGCGCCCAGTAGGGGTCGCCGAGCCAGGTGATGCCCGGCAGCCCGATGTGCGTGAAGAGCCAGTTGAAGGCCGAGTACGACGGGTCGAAGAGCCAGAACCAGGCGAGCGTGCTCATGGCCGGCGGGATCACCCAGGGAATGAGCAGCATGCCGCGCCATTTGCGCTGTCCCTTGGCCGGCACGTTGTGCACGAAGTGCGCGACGCAGAAGCCGATCAGCGCCTTGAAGACGACCGCGCTGACCGCGAAGATGCACGACTGCTTGACCACCATCCAGAACAGATCGCGCTTGAAGAGGAAGCTGAAGTTGCCGAAACCGACGAAGCGCTCCATCGACTTGTTCAGCGTCGCGAGGTGGATGGAGTAGAGCGCCGGATAGACCACCAGGGCGCCGATCAGCGCCATGAGCGGCAGCGTCATCAGGAAGGCGATGGTGGACTTGCGCCGCAGGAAGCGGCCCAGGCCGCCCCGACGCGTCGTCGAGGCGGCCCGTTGTCCCGCGGGTATTACGGCTGCCAAGGCGTGTGCTTCAGGTGCGCTGGTAGCCTTCCAGCTCCTTCACGCCCCAGTCGATCGCTTTCGCGATCGTCATGCCGCCCTGCGTGCACTGGGCGATCAGCTTCGTCATGAAGCCCTGCACGTACATCTGGTTGGCGATCGCGACCGGCGCCGGCGAGCACGCCATCCAGATCTTCTGGTCGGCCTTGGGCGGGTAGTGGAACACCGCGCCCTTCGGCGGCTCGACCTGCTCCCACACCTTGAAGTTGCGCTGGCTGGCGAAGGACGGGATGTCGTAGCCGATCGAGCCGTTCACCAGCTTCTCGACGTTCTCCTTCTGCCAGATGGTCTGCAGCAGGCTCTTCGCCGCGGCCTTGTTCTTCGAGAACTTCCACACGCCCCAGATGAAGGGCAGGTAGGGCGCGAAGCGGCCCTTCGGCCCCGTGGGCATCTCGAAGGTGTAGAGGTGCTCGGCGACCTTCGGGTTGTCGCGCTTCGCCACGGCGTAGGCCGACGGCGGGTTCATGATCATCGAGCCCTGGCCGGAGATGATGTACTTGTTGTTCGAGGCGTCATCCCAGGCGAAGACGTCCGGCGGCATCACCTTCACCAGCTTCTGCATGTACTCGAGGCCCTGCTTCACGCCGTCGGACTGCTTGATCGTGATGTCGCCCTTGGCGTTCACCATCTCGGCGCCGAAGGAGGCGAACATCGAGCCGACCCAGTCCACGGAGTCGGTGGTCTGGCCGAGGCCGAGGCCGACCGGGTGGCCTTCCTTCTGCAGCTTCTGCGCCGCGGAAAGGAGCGTGTCCCAGCTCCAGTTCTCCGACGCCTTGGTCGGGGCCTTGAGCGTCGGGTACATCTCGAGGATGTCGACGCCGACCTTCTTGAAGAGATCGAGCCGCGCGCACGGCGGCTTCACCTGCGTGCCGGTCACCGCCGGCACGCCGGCAAAGTGGCCGCCCTTGCCCTTGGTGAGGTACTCCGCCGCCGGGTCCATCGCGCCGTTCACCTTGGTCAGGTGGCCGATGACGTCGTCCATCGGCTCGAGGAGATCCTGCTTGTCGAGCGGGTCCCAGGCCTGGAAGGTGAGGATGTCGTGGCCCGCACGCGCCTGCGCCTCGGCGGTGGCGGTGAGCACGATCTTGTTGCCCTGGCTGGTGATGTAGTCGATTTTGAGGTCGACCTTTTCCTGCTTCGCCCAGTCCTGGCAGATCTTGGTGAGCACGTCGTTCGCGCCCGGGACCCAGTGATCCCAGAAGCCGACCGAGAGCGAGCCGGCGGCGTGCGAGGTGCGGATGTACGGGAACGCGAGCGCGGCGGTGGCGGCGGCGGTTCCCTTGATGAACGTGCGGCGTCCTTGCTTCGACATGCGGCCTCCTCCTCAGAAGGGGTGTATCGGAGAACCGGAGAACTATAGGCGCAAGTTCACGCGCGGTCTACGCGCGCACGCGATGACGCAGCGCAGCGTCGGCCCGACTCGGAAGACCGCTCAGTGGTTCAAGCACAAACTTACATGAGACTTAAGACGCTACCCTCCAGCGGGTGCCATTTCACGAAAGCGTTGGAGCATCTGCCCGAACGGCACACCGGTCGCCGCCGAGGCGACGAGGGCGCGCCTGCCGACGCTGAGCTCGGCGAGAAACATCAGCTCCATGGCGACCTCCCAGGGCAGTCCCTGCCGGGCGCCGTCGCGCGAATCCATGATGAGTCGGCTGATGTAGGCGTCGCACGCGGGCTGACCCCAAAGCTGGCACAGCTTGTTCATCACGTGCGGCAGGCGCTCGAGGCCGCAGGCGTCGGACGCGGCCGCTGGAGAAATTTGTGTGTTCGAAGAAGCCATAATGCGGTCCCGTGTCTCCCCTGGATGTGCCCCCATGCTGCCGCTAATCACGGCGCTGGTCTGTGAGCATTTGTCCGGGAGAGGGGGAAAATGATCCCTTGTAGCCAATGAATAAGGACATCGCGCGAGCGGCTCGCATCCTGCGAAGCGGCGGCCTGGTAGCCTTTCCCACTGAGACCGTCTACGGATTGGGCGCCGACGCGTCGAGCGCGTCGGCGATGGCGAAGCTCTACGCCGTCAAGCGCCGTCCCGCCGACCATCCCGTGATCGTGCACTTCGCCTCCGCCGAGGACGCCTTCTCCTGGACCCGCGACACGCCGGCTTCGGCACGCCTCCTCGGGGCGAAGTTCTGGCCTGGGCCGCTCACCCTGGTCCTTCGGCGTTCGCAGAAGGCGAAGGATTTCGTGACCGGCGGCCAGGACACCGTCGGCATTCGCCTCCCGTCGCATCCCGTCGCGCGGAATTTGCTCGAGCAGTTCGGAGGTGGCGTCGCCGCGCCTTCGGCGAATCGCTTCGGCCACGTCTCGCCCACGACCTCTGCACATGTCTACGCTGATCTCGGCGGCGACGTCGACCTGGTGCTCGAAGGCGGTCCGACCGAGGTCGGCATCGAGTCCACCATCGTGGATCTTTCCGGCGCCGCACCCGTGCTCCTGCGTCCCGGCCGCATTTCCAGACAACAATTGGAAGGCGTTCTCGGCTCCCACGTATCGGAAAAAAGCGCTGCGTCGCCGCGCCACTCCGGTGGTCTCGAGCGTCACTACGCCCCGCGCACTCCGGCACGGCTCGTTCCGTCCTACGACCTCGACAAGGAGATCGCGCGCCTCAAGGAAAAGGTCGCGGTGCTTGCCTTCTCGCGCCCCGACGAGCGCGTGGACTTCTGGCTGCGCATGCCGCGCGACCCCCAGGCCTACGCGCAGAAGCTCTACGCCGCGCTGCGCGAGCTCGACACCGCGGGGTGCGACGAAATCCTGATCGAGGCTCCGCCCGACGCCTCGGAATGGACTGCGGTAGGCGACCGTCTGAAGCGCGCCTGCGGCTAGAGTGCCCTGATCAAGCCTTCACGGGGCCGGGAATACCGTCGTCGACTACGTAAGTGCCGAGGGTGCTGCAGGAAGCGTCGCGCCGCTGCACGGTTTCCATGATGCGCAGGTCGGAAGTCCAGCGCTGCGGCGCGAGGTCGACGCGCACGTAGCCGCGGTAGCGGCTTTCTCCGAGGAGGATGTGCGGGTTGTCGGGGAGGTACCGGTTCATGCGTTCCTGCGCCCAGGCCTGTGAGGTGATCGAGGTGCCGACGAATTCAGAAGCGATCACCGGAGAGGCCGGGTCGTCGAAGTCGAGCTTGAGCTGCGACACGTTGAAGCAGTGCACGTCGCCGCCGATGACCACGGGGTTCGCGACGTTGTTCGACTTGAGGCTGTTGAGGAGGCGCTCGCGCGCGGCGGGATAGCCGTCCCAGCCGTCGGTCCAGGCGCGCCGGCCCGGACCGGGCTTCTGGTCGAACTGGGCCATCGCGGTGGTCTGCACGACGACGTTCCAGGCGGCGCGCGATTCGCCAAGGCCGTTTTCGAGCCAGCGCTCCTGCTGTCGTCCGAGCATGGTGCGCCCGGGGCTGCCGAGACGCGGGCACTTCTCGACGTCCACGGTGTTGGAGCCGCCGCGGCGGCCCGGGCGCGGACACGCGTGCCAGGAGCGGTACTGCCGGCAATCGAGGACGTGAAAGCGCGCGAGGGGACCCCAGTCGAGGTGCGTGTAGATCTGCATGCGCGGGCCCCGCGGCTGCATGCGCGGCGGCAGCGGCATGTGCTCGTAGTACGCGCGGTACGCGGCTTCGCGCCGCAGCAGGAACGATTCGCGATCCATGCCGTCTTCGGGCCGGTCGTCGGCGTAGTCGTTGTCGACCTCGTGATCATCCCAGGTGAGGATCCAGGGACAGGCTGCGTGAGCATCCTGCAGGTCGGGATCGCTCCGGTAGAGCGCGTGGCGCGCCCGGTAGTCCTCGAGGGAGTACGGTTCGGGGCGGTCGTGCTTGCGCACGTGGTCGCGTCCCCAGCTGGATTCGTAGATGTAGTCGCCGAGAAACACGACCAGATCCGGATCGTCGGCAACGATGTGGCGATAGGCGCCGAAGTAACCCTGCTCGTATTGCTGGCAGGACGCGAACGCGAAGCGCATGCGGCCGCCGACTTTGCCCGCTGCGGGCGCCGTGCGAGTGCGTCCAACGCGGCTTCGTGCGTCACCCGCGGTGAACCGGTACCAGTACCAGCGCTCGGGTTCGAGGCCCTCCACCTCGACGTGGGCCGAATGCAGCCACTCCGGCTGCGCGAGCGTCTCGCCCGAGCGGACCACGGACTTGAATCCCTCGTCGGCGGCGAGCTCCCACTTCAACGCCACCGGGACCGGCTCGACCCCGGTGAGGCGCGTCCAGAGCACGATGCCCGAGGGCGAGGGATATCCGGAGGCGACGCCGAGCGAGAACGGATAGGTCTGGGCGCGCAGGTTCCTGCAGACGGCGAAGGCGCCGAGAGTCTGCAGGAAGCGGCGGCGGGTGAACATGCGACTAGAATACCGGCTTCAGGTCTGGAGCCCGCAATGATCCATTTCGTTGTGCACGAGGAAGGCGACGGCGTCGGCGTCGTCGTGGTCGAGGGCGTGAAGGCGGGGCAGGAGCTCTCCGGCTGGATCATGGAGGACGACAAGGACGTCCAGGTCACGGCGCGCAACGACATCCCGATCGGGCACAAGCTCGCGCTGCGCGACTATCGCGAGGGCGACACCGTGATCAAGTACGGCGTCGACATCGGAAAGGTGGTGCAGCCGATCCGCAAGGGCGAGCATCTGCACGTGCATAACGTCAAGACAAAGCGTTGGTAGACATGAATCTCTCGAATACCACCTTCTTCGGGTACAAGCGCGAGAACGGCCGCATCGGCGTGCGCAACCACGTCATCATCCTGCCGGTCGACGACCTCTCGAATGCCGCCGCGCAGGCGGTCGAGGCGGGCATCAAGGGGACGTTGGCGCTGCCGCATCCCTACGGGCGGCTGCAGTTCGGCGCCGACCTGGACCTGCACTTCCGCACGCTGATAGGCACCGGCTCGAACCCGAACGTGGCGGCGGTTGTGGTGATCGGGATCGAAGATGGCTGGTCGAAAAAAGTTGCCGACGGGATCGCCGCGACCGGAAAGCCGGTAGCTTACTTCGGCATCGAGGGGCACGGCGACCACGAGACCATCCGGCGCGCCTCGCAGAAGGCCAGGGAGTTCGTGCAGTGGGCGAGCGAGCTGCGGCGCGAGGAGCGGCCGCTGAAGGAGCTGTGGGTGTCCACCAAGTGCGGCGAGTCGGACACGACTTCGGGCTGCGGCGCGAACCCCACCGTCGGCAACGCGTTCGACAAGCTCTATCCGCACGGCGTCACGCTGGTGTTCGGCGAGACCACCGAGCTGACGGGCGGCGAGCACTTGGTCGCAGCGCGCTGCCGCAACGACGACGTGCGCAAGAAGTTCCAGTTCGTCTTCGACCGCTATCAGGAAGTCATCAACCGCCACAAGACGAGCGACCTCTCGGAGTCGCAACCGACCAAGGGCAATATCGCAGGCGGCCTGACGACGATCGAGGAAAAGGCGCTCGGCAACATCCAGAAGATCGGCCGCAAATGCCTGGTGGACGGCGTGCTCGACAAGGCCGAGATGCCGACCGGGCCCGGCCTCTGGTTCATGGATTCCTCGTCCGCCGCGGCGGAGATGGTCACCCTGTGCGCGGCGTCCGGCTACGTGGTGCACTTCTTCCCGACCGGCCAGGGCAACGTCATCGGCAACCCGATTCTTCCGGTGATCAAGCTGTGCGCCAACCCGCGCACCGTGCGCACGATGTCCGAGCATATCGACGTCGATGTTTCCGGTTTATTAAGAAAAGAATTAACTCCGGATCAGGCGGGGGACAGGCTTCTGGAGTGCATGTTCCGCACCGCCAACGGGCGGCTGACCGCGGCTGAAGCGCTCGGCCACCGCGAGTTCGTGCTGACCCGGCTTTACGAATCGGCTTGAAAGTCTCGGTCTGGAAAGGAGGCGCCGACGGCGCCTTCCAGGAATTCGAAGTCCCGCGCCTTCCCAGCCAGACCGTTCTCGACGTCGTCACCCATATCCAGCGCGCGCTCGACGCCACGCTCGCGTACCGCTATGCCTGCCGGGTCGGGATGTGCGGCTCGTGCGCGATGACGGTGAACGGGGTCCCGCGCTGGACCTGCCGTACCCATGTGGACAAGGTTGCGTTCCACGATCGCCTGAAAATAGAGCCCCTAAAAAACCTGCCGGTCATCCGCGACCTCGTCACCGATATGAGCGTGTTCTTCGACAAGTGGGCACGCGCCAGGGGGCAGTTCTCGGGAACCCGAACAAAGAACGAAGACTTCCACGCGGTGAAGCCGGATTCGGCAAGCCGTGTTCAGGCCGACGCTGCCATCGAGTGCATTGGCTGCGGGGTGTGCTACAGCGCCTGCGATGTCGTT
This sequence comes from Burkholderiales bacterium, assembly GCA_035577785.1. Taxonomy (GTDB): domain Bacteria; phylum Pseudomonadota; class Gammaproteobacteria; order Burkholderiales; family SG8-39; genus SCGC-AG-212-J23. Next base: position 6,874 of record DATLUZ010000029.1, read on the forward strand.
GCCTGGAATCCCGGCTACCTGGGTCCCGCGGCACTGAACCGCGCCTGGACGCTGGTGAACGACGAGCGCGACGCGGCCAAGCTCGAGCGGTTGCGTGCGGTCTCTGGCGACGCGGGCTGCCATAGCTGCCACACCCACATGAGCTGCACCGAGCGGTGCCCGAAGCATTTGTCTCCGACGGCTGCGATCGCGGGGCTCAAACGCGAAATCGTCACTGCCCTCATCCGGGGCGAGCTCTGAGCGCGAGGACGGAAACCCTTCTCTGGGTAGCACAGCGCGTCAGCGCGGCGGTGCTCGCGGTGTGCGTCTTGGTGCACCTCGCGACCATCATCTATGCGGTGCAGGGCGGGCTGACCGCTGCCGAGATTCTAGGCCGCACGCGAGGAAATCACGCCTGGCTCGCTTTCTATACGGTCTTCGTCCTCGCGGTGAGCGTGCACGCGCCGATCGGGCTGCGAGCCGTATTCCTCGAGTGGCTGCGATGGCGCGGCGCGTCGCGCGATATCGCCTTGGCGCTTTTCGCTGGAGCTCTCGCGTGGATGGGAATGCGAGCGGTGCTCGCGGTGTTCGCGTGAAGAAGGGATCTTCGTACTGGGTCGCGATCGTCCACCGGGTATCGGGCATCGCGCTCGCGATTTTCCTGCCGTTGCACTTCTGGGCGCTGTCAACCGCGCTCCAGCTGGACGCGTTCCTCGCCTGGACGCGCCAGCCCGCGGTGCTCGTCGCGGAATGGGGCATCGTGGTGGCGCTGGCCGCGCATTTCGCCGGGGGGCTGCGGGTGCTGGCGCTCGAGTTTCTGCCCTGGCACGGGCGGCAGAAGACGCTCGCCGCGCTCGCCGCCGGCGTCACGGCGCTGGTGGGGCTCGTTCTCGCGTTGGCGCTGTAGAATGAATTTCAAAGGAGGACGGCAATGGGATGGGTGAAGCTGATAGGGGCGGCGCTCCTCGCGCTCGCCTCGACGGGAGCGGCGGCCCAAGCCTGGCCGCAGAAGCCCGTGCGCTTCATCGTGCCGTTCCCTCCCGGCGGCGCCACCGACATCTCGGCGCGGCTGCTCGGAGAGAAGCTGACCCAGATCTGGGGCCAGCAGGTGGTGATCGAGAATCGCGGCGGCGCGGGCGGCGGCGTCGGCGCGGCCGAGGCGGCGCGCGCCGCGCCCGACGGCTACACCCTCTTTTTCCCCTCGGGCTCGGTGGTTACGGCGAACCAGCACATCTACGCCAAGCTGAACTACGACCCGGAGAAGGACTTCGTCGCGGTCACCAACGTCGTATCGGGTCCGCAGGTCGTCGCCGTGCCGGCCTCGTCGCCTTACAAGACGGTGAAGGATCTGCTCGAGGGCCTGCGCGCCAACCCGGGCAAGCTGACGTTCGGCCACGCCGGCATCGGCTCGCAGACCCACCTCGCCGCCGAGAATTTCCTGAACTCGGCGAAGGCTGACGCGATCGCCGTGCCCTACAAGGGCGAAGGGCCCGCGCTCGGCGCACTGGCGGGCGGTGAGATCAACTTCACCGTGACCAACGTGGCCGCGACGCTGCCGCACATCCAGTCCGGCCGGGTGCGCGCGCTCGGCGTGACCAGCAAGACCGAGGCGCCGCAGCTGAAGGGCGTGCCGCCGGTGGCTCAGACGCTGCCGGGGTTCGAGAACACCGGCTGGTTCGGCATCGTCGCGCCCACCGGTACGCCGAAGGAGATCATCGACAAGGTGTACCGCGACACGAAAAAGGCGCTCGAGGCGAGCGACCTCAAGGCGCGCCTCTATGTGCAGGGGCTCGCGCCGGTCGGCAACACGCCGGCGGAAATGGCGCGTGCGATGAAGGAAGAGACGGCGCTCTGGGGCCGGGTGGTTCGCGAGCGCAACATCAGGGTGCAGTGAAAGTCGATCCGAGCCAGGTCGAGGAGGCGGCCAAGGAGCTCTATATCCGTGCGCTCAAGCGGCTGCCGCCCGACGTGAAGCAGGGCTTCGACGCGCTCACGAAGAGCGAGACCGACGCCGGGGCGAAGCGCATGCTCGGCACGATGATCCGCAATATCTCCGTCGCGGAGGACACCGACAACCTGCTGTGCCAGGACACCGGCATCCCGGTCTACAACGTGTGGATCGGGCGCGGCGTCGAAATCGACGGCGTGCAGCTCAAGGAGGCGATCCGGCGTGGCTGCGCCCGCTCGACCCGCGAGTACTCGTTTCGTTCTTCCATCGTTCATCCGACGACGCGCGTGAACGAGCAAACGTCGACCGGTCGCGGCGTCCCCGTGATCAACATCGACTTCTGCGACGCAGCGCACCTCGTACTCGAGATGATCCCGAAAGGCTCGGGCTCGGAGAACAACTCGTGGCTGCGCATGGCGATCCCGGCCGAGGGCGTCGACGCGATCAAGACGTTTGTCGTCGACTGCGTGCTGGAGGCCGGCGGCAAGACCTGCCCGCCGACGATCGTCGGCGTCGGCGTGGGCGGCACCGCCGACCTTTGCGTTCACCTCGCGAAGCTCGCCGCGACGCGTCCGCTCGGCTCCCAGTGCGAAGATCCGGAAGGAGAAAAACTGGAGCGCGAGCTGTCGAAGGCCGTGAACCTGCTCGGGGTCGGGCCGCAGGGGCTCGGGGGCGATTCCACCGCATTCGCCGTCCACGTGGAGACCGCGGCCACGCATATCACCATGAATCCGGTCGCGGTGAACATGCAATGCCATTCGGCGCGACGCGCCCGGGCCACGCTCAGCGACAAGGGCATCGAGTATGGCTTTTAGGCTGCTGCTCGCCCTTTGCCTCGCCGCGCCGGCGTGGGCGGCGGAAGTCGCCGGGGTGAAAATCGACGACAAGGCGCGCGTCGCCGACACCGAGCTGTCCCTCAGCGGCGCGGGCCTGCGCAAACGCGTGATCTTTCAGGTCTACGCGATCGGCCTTTACGTGCGCGATCCCAAAGCCGACCTGATTTCCCAGCCCGGCCCAAAGCGCGTCCTGATCCACATGCTGCGCGACGTCGGCGCCGACCAGTTCGTCGGTGCGCTCTCCGAAGGTATCAAGGAGAACCATAGCGAGGCGCAGGCGAAGGCGCTCGAGCCGCGCGTCAAGGAGCTCGGCGCGACCATGGCCTCGATCCAGGAGGCGAAGAAGGGCATGAGCATCGCGCTCGACTGGACCGGAAGCGCGACGCAGCTCTCGATCGACGGCAAGCCGACGGGCCGGCCGATCGAAGGCGAGGACTTCTACCGCGCCCTGCTTCGGATCTGGCTCGGCGACAAGCCGGTGCAGGAAGACCTCAAGAGAGCGCTGCTCGGCGGCTGACGGCGGCTCAAAATGGCGCACTACGACCTGGCGACACCGGTCTCGGAGCACGCGGTCCGCAAGCTCCGGGTGAACGACACTGTCACGCTCGGTGGCACGCTCTTCGGCATCCGCGACGCGACCCAGATTCACATGTTCGATCGCGGCCGCAAAACCCGGTTCGACCTCGCCGGCCACGCGGTAATCCATACCGCGCCCAATGTGCGCAAGGTGAAGCCGGGCCCGGGAAATCCCGCGGGCTACGAGCCGCTCTGCGTCGGCACCACCACGAGCGACCGCATGGAGCGCTTCACCCGGCCGCTGATGCGCGAATACGGGGTGCGGATCATCATCGGCAAGGGCGGCCTGCGGGAAGACTCGTCGAATTCGTTCAGCGAAATCGGCGGCGTGTACCTCGCCATCATCGGCGGCACCGCGGCGCTCGAGACCACCTGGATCGAAGCCATCGAGGACGTCGACCTCGACGACCTCAACCCGGAATCGCTGTGGAAGTTTCGCGTCAACGGTTTCGGCCCGCTCATCGTCGCCATGGACAGTCACGGTGGCAGCCTCTATGCGAAGGTGAAGGATGCGGCGCAGCAGCGCCGGGCGGAGGCTTTGCGCCTGCTGGGCGTGGGTCATGGCCGGGACAATTCCAAACCCGGCGTGCGGTAATATCCGGTTAAAACCATAGGAGGATTCGATGAGGTTGCTCGCTCGCATTGTTGCGTTGCTGGCCGTGGCGGTCGCGGGGACGGCGCAGGCGCAGAACCTGTCCATCGCCACCGGCGGAACCGGCGGCGTGTACTACCCGCTCGGCGGCGGCATGGCCGCGGTGCTTTCCAAGTATGTCGACGGCATGCAGGCCACCGCCGAAGTGACCGGCGGCTCGGTCGCCAACCTGCAGCTCATCAGCACCGGCAAGCCCTACGTCGCCTTCACGATGACCGACGCCGCGCTCGACGCGTTGAAGGGTGAGGACAAGTTCAAGGGCAAGCCGGTCCCGGTGCGCACGCTGATGATCCTGTATCCGAACCGCATGCACGTGGTGACCCTCGACGGCACGAACATCCGCAAGATCGAGGACCTCAAGGGCAAGCGCGTATCGACCGGCTCGGGCGGCAGCGCCACCGAGGTCATGGCCTTCCGCGTCATCGAGGCCGCGGGCCTCGACAAGGATCGCGACATGCGGCGCGAGCGGCTCGGCGTGGCGGAGTCGGCTTCGGCGCTCAAGGATCGCAAGATCGACGCCTTTTTCTGGGTCGGTGGCCTGCCGACCGCGGCAGTCACGGACCTTGCCAGCACACCGGGCATCAGAATCAGGCTGATCGACCACGCGCATCTCGTGCCCGCCATGAACAAGAAGTACGGCAACCTCTACGTGAAGGACAGCATCGGCAAGGATGTCTACAGGGGCATGGAGAGGGACAACGAGCAGGCCACCGTGATGAACATCCTGGTGGCGCACGAGAAGATCGACGACAAGACCGCGTACAACATCGTGAAGGCGGTGTTCGAGCACCGCGACGAGCTGATCCGCGTGCACAAGGAGGCGGAAAACATCAAGCTCGAGAACCAGAAAAAGGAAGCTTCGCCGCTGCCATGGCATCCCGGCGCGATGAAATACTTCGCAGAGAAGGGCCTCAAGCTGCAGTAGGCCCGGCTGGCCCGGCAAGCCCCGACCAGGAAGCTGGCGGGGCTTTTTAGTTTCGAGGGGGAACGATGAGCAACGAAGTAGAGCGGCTGCACCAGCCCGCCGCCGAGGTGAGCGAGGAGGCGCTCGCCCGCGCCGAGGAGATGATCGAGCGCGAAGAGGGCGTGCAGAACAAGCTCAGCGGAGCGCTGGCGGCGTTCGTCGCGATGGTGGCGGTAGTGATGTCGCTCTTTCACCTGTATACGGCCTACGCGATCGTGCGCCCGGAGCACCTGCGCGCGATCCACGTCGCGTTCGTGCTGTTCCTCACTTTTCTCGTGTTCCCGGTCTGCCGTCGCTTCCGGCATCGCGTGATGTGGTGGGACTGGGCGCTTGCCGTCGCGGGCGTCGCCGTCGCGGCCTATCTCATCGCCGGCGGCGACGATTTCTTCGACCGCTCCATCCTGCCGGACAGCTGGGACATCGCGTTCGGCGTGGCGCTGATCCTGCTGATCCTCGAGGCCCTGCGCCGCACCACCGGGTGGATCCTGCCGGTCGTCACCGCCTGCTTCCTGCTGTACGCGTTCTTCGGCGAAGTGCTGCCCGCGCCCTGGACGCACAAGGACTACGAGATCCCCCGCCTCGTCGGCCACATGTACATGACGCTCGAGGGCATCTACGGCACCGCGATCGCAGTGTCTTCGTCGCTCATTATCCTGTTCACGATCTACGGCGCCTTCCTGCAGCACTCGGGCGCCGGCAAGTTCTTCATCGATTTCTCGTTCTCCGCCATGGGTGGCAAGCCCACCGGCGCCGGGCGCACGGTTACGCTCGCCTCGTTTCTCCTCGGAGGACCCTCCGGGTCCGGCGTCGCCACGACCGTGACGCTCGGCGCGGTCGCCGCGCCGATGCTGGCGAAGGTGGGTTACAGCAAGGAGGAAGCGGGCGGCCTGCTCGCCGCCGGAGGCCTCGGCGCGATCATCTCTCCGCCGGTGCTGGGCGCGGCGGCCTTCATCATCGCCGAGTTCCTCAAGATCTCGTACCTGGACGTGCTGCTGATGGCCGTCATCCCGACGCTGCTGTACTACCTGACGCTCTTTCTGATGGTCGAGATCGACGTGCGCAAGTTCGGCGTCAAGCAGGCGGTCTTCGAGCAGGTGGAATCAGCCTGGGCGCTGTCGAAGAAATACTGGTTCCACTTCCTCTCGCTGGTCTCGATCATCGCGTTCATGCTGCTCAATTTTTCGCCCGAGCTGTCGGTGTTCTGGGCCACCGTGGTCGCCCTCGCCACGAGCGTTCTGCGCCGCGACACGTCGCTCATCCCCTACGAGATCCTCGAGCGGCGCATACCGCTTGCCCGCGGTGCGCTCGATTCGGGCCTGTTGAAGGCGCTGCAGGGCGGCTCGATCGCGGTGCTCAACGTCGCCGCGACCTGCGCCGGGGCGGGCATCATCGTCGGCGTGGTGACCCTGACCGGGCTGGGGCTCAAGTTCAGCTCGATCGTGCTCGCCTACGCCGGCGGCTCGCTCGTTCTGACTGCGGTCTACACCGCGCTCATCGTCTGGATCGTCGGCCTGGCGGTGCCGGTCACCGCGAGCTACATCATCTGCGCGGTGATCGCGGCCCCGGCGCTCATCGCGCTCAAGGTCCCCGAGTTCGCGGCGCACATGTTCATCTTCTACTATGCCGTGCTGTCCGAAGTTTCGCCGCCCACGGCGCTGTCGCCGTTCGCCGCGGCCGCGATCACCGGCGGCGATCCGTACAAGACGACGCTGCAATGCTGGAAGTACACCACCCCGGCGTTTCTCGTGCCATTCTTCTTCGTGCTCGATCCTCAGGGCAGCGGGCTGCTCCTCACAGGATCGTTCAAGACGCTTGCGAACGCCGACTGGGGCTCGATTGCCGCCACCACGTGCATCGCCGTGGTGAGCATCGCGGCGCTGGTCACCGGCTTTCAGGGCTGGCTCTACAGGAATGCCGCGCCCGCCGTGCGCCTGCTGCTCATCGCTGCGGGGTTTCTCCTCGTGTACCCCGAGCGCTGGTCGCGCATCGCCGGCTTCTGCCTGATCGCAGTCTCGATGGCGTTCCAGCTGTTCGGAAGACGCCGTGCGCTCGCTTGAGACCGACATCCTGATCCTGGGCTCGGGGGGCGCGGGCCTCTTCGCGGCGCTGCACGCGCACAAGGCTGCGCCCGAGGCCGCGATCACGGTCGCGGTGAAGGGTCTCCTCGGCAAGTGCGGCTGCACTCGCATGGTCCAAGGCGGGTACAACGTCGCGCTGGCGAAGGAGGATTCGGTCGAGCGCCATTTCATGGACACCATCGAGGGCGGCAAGTGGCTGCCCGACCAGGACCTCGCCTGGATGCTGGTCACGCTCGCCGTCGAAAGAATCCACGAGCTTGAAAACGAGCTCGGCTGCTTCTTCGACCGCAATCCCGACGGCACCGTGCACCAGAAGGCATTCGCGGGGCAGACCTTCGATCGCACGGTGCACAAGGGCGACCTCACCGGGATCGAGATCATCAACCGGCTCGCCGAGCAGGTCTGGGCGCGCCGCATCGGGCGGCTCGAAGAGCATCGTGCCGTGGAGATCATCAAGAGCAAGACGGGAGACTCGGTCTCCGGGGTGCTGATGATCGACATGCGAAGCGGCGAGTACGTCTTCGTGCGCGCGAAGGCGGTGCTCCTCGCGACCGGTGGCGGGCCGACGATGTACAAGTACCACACGCCCTCGGGTGACAAGACCTGCGACGGCCTGGCGATGGCGCTGCGCGCCGGGCTTTCGCTGCGCGACATGGAGATGGTGCAGTTCCACCCGACGGGGCTCCTCGCCGGCACGCACACGCGCATGACGGGCACGGTGCTCGAGGAAGGACTGCGCGGCTCCGGCGGCCATCTCCTGAACGGCGCGAAGCAGCGCTTCATGCCGCAGTACGACCGCCTCGCCGAGCGGGCCACGCGCGATGTGGTTTCACGCGCGATGTTCGAGGAGATCAGGAAGGGCAACACCACCCCGCATGGGGGGCTCTACATTTCCATGGCCCACCTCGGCCCCGAGCGCGTGGCGCGCGAGTTCAAGGGGATGGTGGAGCGCTGCGCCGACTGCGGCTTCGACCTCGCCGGCGGCCTGGTGGAGGTCGTGCCGACGGCGCACTACATGATGGGCGGCGTCGAGTTCCGCGCCGATTGCAGCACGCGGCTGTCCGGGCTCTTCGTCGCCGGAGAGGACGCCGGCGGCGTGCACGGGGCGAACCGGCTGGGCGGAAACGGCGTCGCCAACTCGACCGTGTTCGGCGCGGTGGCCGGCGACGTGATGGCCGGCTGGATTCGCAGCCGCGGCTTTGAGGCACCCGATCCCGGCGCAATCGACGCCGGCGTGGCCGCGTGCGAAGCGCCATTCAGGCGGACCGCGTCGCCGACCCTGGAGCCGGTCCGGGCGAAGCTCTATGACCTCATGTGGGAAAGGGTCGGCATCATCCGCGACAGTGCCGGGCTGGAAACCGCGCGGCGCGAGCTGGAAAACCTCGAAACGGAACTCGATGCGAGCGGCCTCGGCGACCATAATCGAGCCTTCAACCTGAGCTGGCACGACTGGATGAACCTGAAGAGCCTGGTTTCGGTCAGCCGCGCGATCACCGCCGCGGCGATCGCTCGCGAGGACTCGCGCGGCGCGCATTTCCGCACCGAGCACCCGCACGCGGGCCCGCTCGAATCCTCGACGTTTACCAGCATTTCCTCCCGGGAAAATACCTTGCAGGTCGACATGAAGCCCGTGGTCTTCACTCGCGTGCGGCCCGGCCAGACGCTGCTCAAGCATGTGGCCTGAGGCGATCCACCGCGAGCTCGGCGCGGCGAAGATCCGCGTCGTCGGCTACGTGCCCGACGGCGGACACAAGCGCCTGATCGAGCTCTGCCAGGCGGACAAGTCGATGCGCGCGGTGGTGCTCTCCACCGAGGAAGAGGGCATCGGCCTCGCAACCGGGGCATGGCTCGGCGGCGAGCGCAGTGTGCTGCTGATGCAGTCGAGCGGCGTCGGCAACGTGATCAACGCGCTGGGCACGATCAAGGAGTGCCGCTTCCCGCTGGTGACGATCGTCACCATGCGGGGGGAAGAAGGCGAATTCAATCCGTGGCAGGTGCCGATGGGGCAGGCGACGCGCACGGTGCTCGAGGCGATGGGCACCATAGTCCACCGGCCGGCTACGGCCGAGGAGGTCGCGCCGACGGTGAACGCGGCGCTGCGCCTCGCCTACAACAGCTACGCCTCGGTCGCGGTGCTGATCCCGCAGCGCGTGATCGGCATCAAGAGCTTCCAGGAGCAAACCAGCCAATGACGCCGCATCGGCGCGAAGTTGTAAAGCAATTGCTTGAGGATAGGGGCGAGCTGCTGGTCATCGCCGGGCTCGGCTCGACCTCGTGGGACATCACCGCCGCGGGCGATTCGCCGCTCAGCTTCCCGCTTTGGGGCGCGATGGGGCAGGCCGCGATGATGGGCCTCGGCCTCGCGCTCGCGCAGCCGCGACGCCGGGTGCTCGTCATCACCGGCGACGGGGAGATGCTGATGGGGCTCGGCTCGCTCGCGACGATCGGCGTGCAGCAGCCGACGAACTTGAGCGTCGTGGTGATCGACAACGAGCGCTACGGCGAGACCGGCATGCAGACGACGCACACCGCTCACGGCGTCGATCTTCAGGCCGTAGCCAAGGGTTGCAATCTCAAAGCCTGTCCAACCGAGCTTTCTCCCCTCAGAAAAGCCATTCATGAGCAGGCGGGACCCAACTTCGCCGTGATCAAGGTGCAGGCCGAGAAGATCCCGCTCGTGCTGCCGCCGCGCGAAGGCGCCCTTCTCAAGGCGCGGTTTCGCCGCGCGTTGTTAGGACCCGAAGCAGACTCGGTTTAGCCGACGTGCTTGCGGAAAAACTCTAGCGTCCGCTCGCGCGCTTGCTTTGCTGCGGGCGCGTTGTATGAGCCGCGGTGGTCGCAGTTGAAACCGTGGTCGGCTGAGTAGATGAAGATCTGGTGCTGCGGATACCTCTCCGCCAGCTTCTTCACGCCGTCGACCGGAATGTGCTGGTCCTTGTCGCCGAAGTGGCCCATGAGGGGCACTTTCGGGGCGAGGCCGGTGTTGTCCAGGATCCCGCCGCCGTAGTAGGGTACCGCCGCCGCGAGGCCGGAGATCCTGTTTGCCGCAAGCCAGGTGACGAAGCCGCCCCAGCAGTACCCGACGATGCCGGTCTTGCCGGCGCCTGACGCGGCTTTGACCGCGGCCTCGGCGTCCTTGACCGCCATGTCGTTCGTGACCTTGCCGCGGATTTCGCGGCCCTTGGCGATGTCGTCGGGCGTGTAGCCGAGCTCGACGTTTTTCTGCACCCGGTCGAAGAGCGCCGGCGCGATGGCGAGATAGCCGTCGGCGGCGTAGCCGTCGGCGACCTGCCTGATGTGGCTGTTCACGCCGAAGATCTCCTGGATCACGACGATGCCGCCGCGGGGCTTGCCCGACGGCTCGGCGCGGTACGCCGCAAGCTTGTGGCCGTCGGACGCGGTCAATTCGATCATCTTGCCCATGCGTCTCTCCTTGAAATAAATGGGGTCAGATCAACATTTCCCCGACTGCAGGGATAATGGATAGTTCGGGGCCGGAAATGTTGATCTGACCCCATTTATTTAGAATCGTGCCTGTGAAGAAGCCAGCGCAAGAACTGTTTCGACTCGGCTGCACGGCGCTGGAGCGCGCCGGCGCGCACGCCGCGATGGCGCAGGCCGCCGCGAAGCACCTGGTCCAGGCGGAGGCCCAAGGCCTGCCCACCCACGGCATGTCGCGGGTGCCGTTCTACTGCTCGATGCTGCGCAACGGTCGTGCCGACGGCACGGCGCACCCGGCGATGGTGAGCGATCGCGCCGCGGCCTGCCTCATCGACAACCGCGACGGCCTGCCGTATGTGTCGGTGGACTGGGCGGTGGCCGAGGTGGTCCAGCGCGCGCGCCGCAACGGCATCGCGTTCGCCGGCATCCGCAACAGCTCGCACGTCGGCGTTCTCGGCATCCATCTGCTCTCGGTGGCCGAAGCCGGACTGGTCGGCTTTGCGTTCACCAATTCGCCCGCGGCGATCCCGGCCTGGGGTGGCAAGAAGCCGCTCTTCGGCACCGACCCCGTAGCGGCCGCGTTTCCCCGGCGCAACGCCGATCCGATCGTGATCGACCTCGCGCTCACCACGGTGGTCCGCGGACGCATCATGATGGCGATGCGAAAGGGCGAGCGCATCCCCGAAGGCTGGGCGCTCGACCGGCACGGCAAGCCGACCACCGACCCGAAGGAAGCCATCGAGCACGGCAGCCTCTTCCCGATCGGCGGCGCGAAGGGCGCGATGCTCGCGCTGATGTTCGAGCTCATCTGCGCTTCGCTTACCGGGGCAGCCATAGGTCCCGAGGCGGATTCGTTCTTCGCGGAGCAGGGCAACAAGCCTCGCATCGGACAGGCGTTCATCGCCATCGATCCGGCCGCGCTCGCGGGCAGCGAGAAATTCGCCGAGCGGGTCGAGGCCGTCGTTTCCACGATGCTGTCCGATCCGGAAGTGCGCCTGCCCGGAGCCCGGCGCTTCGCCTCCGAGCGCGCCGCGAAGGCCGGCATGGAAATTCCCGCCGACCTGCTCGCGCAGATCGAGAAGCTGTGTTCGACGTAGTCGTCGCGTTTCCGCGGATGAAGGTCGCGGTGAAGACCCGCGAAGAGCGGATCTGTGAGATTTGCTATCTCCCTCCACAGACTTCTCTGATTGATCCGAAAAACCCCCTCGCAGCCCGCGCCGCGCGACAGCTCGAGCGCTACCTCGCTGACCCCGACGCCGGCTTCGATCTTCCGCTGCTCATCGAAGGCACGCCGTTCCAGCGGCGGCTGTGGGACGCCCTGTGCGGGATTCCGCGCGGCAAGACGCTCACGTACGGCGCGCTCGCCAAGCGCCTGGACGCCGAGCCGCGCGCGGTCGGCCAGGCCTGCGGCGACAACCGGCTGCCGATCGTCATACCCTGCCACCGCGTGGTGGCCGCCGACGGCATCGGCGGCTTCGCGCATTCGACGGGCGGCTATCTGGTCGAAGCCAAGCGCTGGCTCCTCGCCCACGAGCGCGCGGCCGACCTCTTCGAGCTCGAGCCTTGAACCAGGGCGACGCCCGGCTCCTCGACGCGTTCTGCGACGCGCTGTGGCTCGAGGACGGGCTGGCGAAGAACACGATTTCTTCCTACCGCGCCGACCTGGAGCAGCTCGCGCGGCGAAAAACGCTGCTGGATGTCGGCGAGGCCGATCTTTTCGGCTTCATCGCTTCGCGCAAGGGCCGCGCCTCGAGCATGGCGCGACTGGTCTCGAGCCTGAAGCGCTTCTATCGCTACTGCGTGCGCGAGCGGCGCATCGCCGCGGACCCGACGCTGAAGCTCGACCCGCCCAAGCGCGCGCCGCGCTTTCCGAGCACGCTGTCGGAAGCGGACGTCGAATCACTGCTCGCGGCGCCGGACCCCTCGACGCCGCTTGGCCTGCGCGATCGCGCGATGCTCGAGACGCTCTACGCCACGGGCCTGCGGGTCTCGGAGCTCGTCAGGCTGAAGACCTTCGAGGTGAACCTCGACGCGGGCGTTCTGCGCGTGATGGGCAAAGGCTCCAAGGAGCGCCTCGTACCGCTCGGTGAGGAGGCGGTCGACTGGATCGCGCGCTATCTGAATGAGCGAAAAGGCGCTGCGGACGCGCTCTTTCTCACCGCGCGCGGAGCCGGCATGACGCGGCAGGCGTTCTGGCACCTGATCCGCCGCTACGGCAAGCGCGCGATACCCGCCAAGAAGCTCTCGCCGCACGTTTTGCGCCACGCTTTCGCCACGCACCTCATCAACCACGGTGCCGACCTGCGGGTCGTGCAGCTCCTTCTCGGTCACGCCGACATCTCCACCACGCAGATCTACACGCACGTCGCGCGCGAGCGCCTGAAGGCATTGCACACGAAACATCACCCGCGGGGATGACCCCTGCGACGGCATTCCTGAAATCGAAGGGCATCGCCTTCACGGAGCATACGTACGAATACGTCGAGCACGGCGGCACCGCGGTGTCCGCCGAGTCGCTCGGCGTTCCCGAGCACGACGTGGTGAAGACGCTGGTCATGCAGGACGATCAGGCCAGGCCGCTCATCGTGCTGATGCATGGCGACCGCAAGGTCTCGACCAAGAATCTTGCGCGCCAGGCGGGCCGCAAGTCGATCGAGCCCTGCCGGCCCGAGGCGGCGCAGCGCCATACCGGCTACCAGGTCGGCGGCACTTCGCCCTTCGGCACGCGCAAGGCGTTGCCGGTCTACATGGAGCGCTCGATCGCGGCGCTGCCGGCGATCTACATCAACGGCGGCCGCAGGGGTTTTCTGGTCAAGCTGAAAACGGCGGACCTGATTTCCATCTTACGGCCCGGTCTGGTCGACGTCGCGCTCGAAGACTAGGCGCGGCCGCGCTCGACCGTGACGCCGACCAGTCCGACATCCTTCAGGATGCCGAGCTTGGCGATCGACACCTTCACCCAGGCGGCGCCGAATTCGTCGAGCAGCAGCCGCGCCACGCGCTCGGCGAGCGTCTCGACGAGGTTCACGTGATCGGAGGCGACTTCGCGGATGCGCGCCGTGACCTTGTCGTAGTCGATGCAGTCGGCGACCTTGTCGCTCTCGAATACCGCGGCGTTCGCGATGCCGATCTCGAGATCGAGCCGGATGGTCTGCGGCACGACCCGCTCGCGGCGGTGAAAGCCGATGAGCGTCTGCAGCCGGAAGTCGCGGATGAAGATGTGGTCCATGGGCGCGGAGCATTATAGGCGCGCGGTAGTATGCTTCCGGCATGGCGACCGCCCTCACCGCTCTTGCGGCGTACTGCATCGGCTCGGTCTCGTTCGCCATCGTGGTGAGCCGCCTCATGCGCCTGCCCGATCCCCGCAGCTACGGCTCGAAGAACCCGGGCGCGACGAATGTGCTGCGCACGGGAAGGAAAACCGCTGCGGTGCTCACGCTCGCGGGCGATGCCGGCAAGGGCTGGCTCGCGGTATGGCTCGCGGCGCAGCTCGGCGGCGATGTTCCGGCGGCGGCCCTGGCGGTTTTCCTCGGACATCTCTATCCGGTGTTCCACCGCTTCCAGGGCGGCAAGGGCGTCGCGACCGCCGCCGGCGTGCTGTTCGGTCTGGACCCGCGGCTCGGCCTCGCTGCGCTCGCCGCCTGGATCGTCGTTGCGGTGCTGTTCCGCTACTCCTCGCTCGCGTCTCTCATTGCGGCGATCGCCGCGACGCTGTGCGCGTGGCTCCTCGGCGCGGACGCGCGCGTCGGCGTGGTGGTCGCCGCGATCGCGGTTCTGCTCGTCTGGCGCCACCGCGAAAACATCGCACGCCTCGCCGCCGGGACCGAGTCGCAGCTCGGCCGCAAGAAAGCTAACCCTCCAGATCCCAACGCGGCTTCACGGTGAAGCGCGCTTCGCCGTTGGCTGCGTGCGGCAGGCGCAGCGCCGCGGCGAACGCGATCATCGCGCCGTTATCGGTGCAGAGCTCGGGCTCCGGATAGAACACCTCGTAGCCGCGGCGCGCTGCGGCGGCATCGAGCGCCGCGCGCAGCTGCCGGTTGGCGCCGACACCTCCGGCGACCACGAGCCGCTGCAAGCCGGTCGACTGCAGGGCCTTGAGACATTTCGCCACCAGCACCTCGACCACGGCGTCGACGAACGCCCGCGCAAGATCCGCCGGTCGCGGCTGCTCGTTCCGGATTGCCGTCGCCACGGCGGTTTTGAGCCCCGAGAAGCTGAACTCGAGATCCTCGCTGTGAAGCATCGGCCGCGGCAGGCTGACGCGTCCCGGGACTCCGGTGTCGGCGAGGCGCGACAGCGCCGGACCGCCGGGGTAACCGAGGCCGAGGAGCTGCGCGGTCTTGTCGAAGGCTTCGCCCGCGGCATCGTCCTGCGTTTCTCCGAGGAGAGCGTAGCGGCCGACGCCCTCGACTCGCATGAGCTGGGTGTGGCCGCCGGACACGAGCAGCGCAACGAACGGGAACGCGGGCGGCCGCTCGGAAAGAAGCGGCGAGAGAAGATGGCCCTCCAGGTGGTGGATTCCCACGGCCGGGATCCGCAGCGCGACACCAAGGGCGTGAGCGAAGGAGGCACCCACCAGCAAAGCCCCGGCGAGGCCCGGTCCCGCGGTGTAACCCACGCCGCCGAGATCGTGAATATTTCGCTTGGCGGCGCCAAGTACCTGCCGCGTCAACGGGATGAGGCGCCGGATGTGGTCGCGCGAGGCGAGCTCGGGCACCACCCCTCCATAGGCCTCGTGCATGGCCACCTGGGAATGGACCGCGTGCGCGGCGAGGCGCCCGGCCGCGGCGTCGTAGAGCGCGACGCCGGTTTCGTCACACGAGGTCTCGATCCCGAGGATCAACATGCGAATGATTTTGATACAATTCAGCCCCCTTCAAGGCCGCAGGCGTAGACCGCAGGGTAGACAAGGAGCTGGATGCCGACCGTACGAGTCAAGGAAAACGAGCCGTTCGAAGTGGCCATGCGCCGCTTCAAACGCACCGTCGAGAAGACGGGCCTGCTCACCGAGCTTCGTTCCCGCGAGTACTACGAAAAGCCGACCGCCGAGCGTAAACGCAAGCTCGCAGCCGCGGTCAAGCGCCATCACAAGCGTCTGCGCAGCCAGATGCTTCCCCAGAAGCTGTACTGAAGATCTCTCTTAAGCAGCAAATCAGCGAGGACATGAAGACGGCGATGCGCGCCAAGGACTCGGCGCGCCTGTCGGCGATCCGCCTGATCCTTGCCGCGATCAAGCAGAAGGAAGTGGACGAGCGGGTCGAGCTGACCGACCCGGACGTGGTCGGCATCCTCGAGAAGATGATCAAGCAGCGCCGCGAGTCCATCGCCCAGTTCGAGAAAGCGGCCCGCAACGACCTCGCCGATGCCGAGAAATTCGAGCTTGGGGTGGTCTCGGGCTACCTGCCGCAGCAACTATCTGATTCTCAGGTACAAGAAGAAATCGCAAAGGCCGTTTCCGAGACTGGCGCGAGCGGCGTGAAGGACATGGGCAAGGTCATGGCGGCGCTGAAGGCGCGGCTCGCCGGCCGGGCCGACATGGGGAAGGTCTCGGCGCTGGTCAAAGCCAGGCTTTCAGGCTAAAACCGGGATGTGATCCCGGAGTCGTTCAAGCAGGACCTGCTCAATCGGGTCGACATCGTGGACGTGGTCTCGCGCTACGTCCAGCTCAAGAAGGGCGGCGCCAACTACCTTGGGCTTTGCCCGTTCCACGGCGAGAAGACGCCCTCGTTCACGGTCAGCCCGTCCAAGCAGTTCTATCACTGCTTCGGCTGCGGCGCACATGGAAATGCCATCGGCTTCCAGATGGAGTACGGCGGCATGGGCTACGTCGATGCCATCAAGGACCTCGCGGCATCGGCCGGCATGCAGGTCCCGGAGCTCCGGCCCCGCACGGCGGAAGAAGCGGCGCGGCAGGAGCGCGAAACCGACCTCTATGACGTGATGGAGAAGGCGATGGCCTTCTACCGTGCACAGCTCAAGGGTTCGCCGCGTGCCATCGAGTACCTCAAGGGCCGCGGGCTCACCGGCGAAATCGCGGCGCGTTTTCGCGTCGGCTACGCCCCGGACGGTTGGCAAGGTCTCAAGGAAACCTTCCCAGAGTACGAAGACAAGGCTCTGGTCGAATGCGGCCTCGTGATCGAGGGCGACGAAGGCAAGCGCTATGACCGCTTCCGCGACCGGGTGATGTTCCCGATCCTCAACGCGCGCGGTGCAGTCGTCGGATTCGGTGGGCGCGTGCTCGGAGATGGTGAACCCAAGTATCTGAATTCACCGGAAACATCACTGTTTCAGAAGGGACAAGAGATCTATGGCCTTGTTCAGGCGCGCGACTCAATCAGAGCTAGCGGACGCGTACTCGTCGTCGAGGGGTATATGGATGTCGTCGCCCTCGCTCAGTTTGAAGTCGGCTACGCAGTAGCGACTCTGGGTACGGCCACTACCCCTATCCATGTGGCAAAACTCTTGCGGCTGGCCGACGAGATCGTGTTTTGCTTTGACGGGGATACGGCTGGGCGAAAAGCCGCAAGGCGCGCGCTGGAGGTCGGTTTGCCGGTCGCGCCGGACAATAAGCCCATCAAGTTCCTGTTTCTTCCGGAAGGCGAAGACCCGGACACGTACATACGCAGGCACGGTAAAGAGCAGTTCGAGAGCCTCGTACATTCGGCGGAGACTCTCTCTCAATTCCTTCTTAGCGAGCTTCGATCAGGATCGAATCTCGAAACGGGGGAAGGAAGGTCCCGCTTTGTCTCGGCGGCTCAGCCCTACATCCAAAAAATTACCGCACCCATCCTGCGCATTCAGCTGATCAATGCAGTTGCCGAGATAGGGAAAATCTCTCAAGACGACGTAAGAGAACTGCTGAAGGTCCCGGAGGGTCCGAGGTTCAAGCGCCCCGCGCCCGCCCGGAGGTCAGCGCCAGTCGTCAACCGGACTCACGAGTGGAACCTCCTGTACTCGGTTTTGGTCGATCTACCGATGTTCGTGCACATCAACCCGGCGTTGCTTGGCGAGCGTCACCCAGAAACTCAGGCTCTATTGGCCATTCGCGATGTCTGCCAGTCGGCTGCCGAAGACCTGTCTTTTCGGGCCCTCTTGGAAGGCTTGGAGGGCAATCCATCGTTGGACCTGGTACTCAATGCGAACAGGTTTGGCGAGGAGCTCGGCTTCAATCAGGAGGAGGCTCGAGTCGAGATTCAGTGGGCACTATCGCGACTCGACGTGATCCGAAGGGAAAAAGAGCTTGAATCACTGCGGGTTACGGGCCTCCTGTCGCGAGATCAGCGGCTGGAGTATCAGAGCAAGCTGAATGAGTACAACTTGCTGAGAGGCGCTGTGCGCGCCGATGCGCCGGCGCACTGACTGGGTGAGCCGGCCAAACCGCGACCGGTTCAAGCTGTCTAATCGCGGGCGTCGGTGGCTTCCAAGTGGTGGCGGGGTTCTTGCAGTCAAGCGGGTCCAAGCCGCCAACTTGAACCCCTTGAAACTTCGAGCTTTTGCTACAATGTACGGTTTCGCTCAAATGGGCGGAAACGAGTCTTGACATCGGGGGATGGATGGTTCTGAAGCGCAAAGTGAAGGCGAAGAAGGTTCTGCGGGCGGCGAAGAAGAAGGCCAAAGCCGTCAAGAGCCTGAAGACCAGGTCGCAAAAGGCGCCGGCGGCGAAGAAGCTGCTGCGTGCCAAGGCGCCCGCGCGCGTCCACAAAGCCCCTGTTGCCAAGGCGGCGCCGCATCCGAAGGCCGCCGCGGCACCGCAACCGGGAGATAAGAAAGCCAAAACCCCTATCAAGAGCGCGAAGCAGGCGCTCGAGCTCCTCGAGGCGAAGGTCGCCGAGGTCAAGGGCAAGGGCAAGGGGGTCCGCGGCGGACGCAAGAGCCGCAAGGATGAATGGGTTGTCGGCCCGGCGCCGACCCCGGAGGACGCCGAGACCCGGCGCACGCGCCTCAAGAACCTGATCAAGCTCGGCAAGGAACGCGGCTTCCTCACCTACTCGGAGATCAACGACCACCTGCCCGACGACCTGGTCGACGCCGAGCAGATCGAGGCCATCATCTCCACGTTCGGCGACATGGGCATCCAGGTCTACGACCAGGCGCCCGACCAGGAAACGCTGCTCATCGCCTCCGATGCGCCGCCGGTGGCCCAGCCCGACGACGACGTCGAGGAGCAGGCCGAGGCCGCCCTTTCCACCGTCGACTCCGAGTTCGGCCGCACCACCGACCCGGTGCGCATGTACATGCGCGAGATGGGCTCGGTGGAGCTGCTCACGCGCGAGGGCGAGATCGAGATCGCCAAGCGCATCGAGGAAGGCCTGCGCCATATGATCCAGGCGATCAGCGCCTGCCCGACCACGGTTCAGGAGATCCTGGATCTCGCCGACAAGGTCGAGAAGGACGAGCTGCGCATCGACGAGGTGGTCGACGGCCTGGTCGATCCCAACGCCAAGGACGACTTCGATCCCAAGAAGGCCGAGTCGCCCGAGGACGAGGAAGCGCAGATCGAGGAAGAAGAGGGCGAGGACGAGGAAGCCGCCGACGCCGCGCAATCGGCGAGCCTGCTCAAGCTGCGCGGCGAGGCGCTGGAGAAGTTCGCCCGCATTCGCCGGCTGTACGAGAAGATGGCCAAGGCGCTCGAGCACAAGGGCTCCAAGGACAAGGACTTCCTGCGCGCGCGCGACCAGATCTCCAACGAGCTGATGGGAATCCGCTTCACCGCGCGCACCGTCGAGCGCCTTTCCGACAGCGTGAGGAGCCTGGTCGACGAGGTCCGGCGCCACGAGCGCGCGATCCATGACAACGCGGTCGAGAAGGCTCAGATGCCCCGGCAGCACTTCATCAAGGTGTTCGCGAGCACCGAGGGCTCCAGGCGCTGGCTGGTCGCCGAATTGAACGGCGAGCACCCCTGGAGCGAGGGCCTGCGCCGGGTCGAGCCTTCGATCCTGGAGCTGCTGTCGAAGATCCAGACCGTGCAGCAGAAGATCGGCATCTCGGTGAGGGATCTCAAGGAGATCAACAAGCAGATGTCCACAGGGGAAGCGAAGGCTCGAAGGGCGAAACGGGAGATGACCGAGGCCAACCTGCGCCTCGTGATCTCGATCGCGAAGAAGTACACCAACCGCGGCCTGCAGTTCCTCGACCTGATCCAGGAAGGCAACATCGGCCTGATGAAGGCGGTGGACAAGTTCGAATACCGCCGCGGCTACAAGTTCTCGACCTACGCCACCTGGTGGATCCGGCAGGCCATCACGCGCTCGATCGCCGACCAGGCGCGCACCATCCGC
>DATLUZ010000030.1:0-2681 GCA_035577785.1 Burkholderiales bacterium
GAGGATCGCGAGAAACGTATCCCGGGAATGCGATACCGAATCGGAATAGTTGGCGATGGACTCTGCGAGCGCCTGGTCGATGGACTCGTTGAAGCGCGTCATCTCGTAAAACGCGCTCTCGCCGTCGCCTTCGCGCTTGAGCCACAGACGCAGCACGCTCGCTCTCAACGCCCTGAATTCGGCGGCAAGCTGACGCAAATCGAAACCCGCCAGATGACGCAGGGCACCGTGGGTCATGGCCGCCGTCTGGATGCCGGGCGCGATCGGCACGAAGCCCTTGGATTTATACGCCTGCTCAAGCTGCGTCTGGTTGGACGCGATGTCCTCGGCAATGGCGCGCAGAATCTGCGTTGCGTGATCGCGCAGCGCGAGCGAGGTCATGACCTGGCCGGATGGAAGAAGCGATTTGGCAAACTCCTCCCACTCGGCGGTGATCTCCTCGATGTTTTCTACGATGAAATCGGAGAGTTTCATCAGGAGATTGTGGACGCGCACGCACGGGGGAGTCTGTTCGACACCGTACAATTGCGACTTCCCGCCGCGCCGATGGTTCGAAAAGCTCGCCTTGCTGTCAAAACCCTGATTCCCGCTGCCGCGGTTTTTCGAACTGATCGGCGCGGATGCGCTCCAACGGGGATGAAGCTGGGCATGATCGGGCTGGGCCGCATGGGCGGCGACATGGTCCGGCGCCTGACGCAAGGCGGCCACGAATGCGTGGTCTACGACATGCGCCAGGAGGCCGTCCGCAATCTCGTGCACCAGGGCGCCTCCGGGGCGTCTTCGCCCGAAGATCTCGTCGCCCGGCTGGGCCGCCCGCGGATCGTCTGGCTGATGGTGCCTGCCGCCGCGGTCGATCAGGCCCTGGCGAAGCTCACGCCGATCCTCGAATCCGGCGACATCGTGGTCGACGGCGGAAACTCCTACTACCGCGACGATATCCGGCGCAGCGCCGAGCTGAAGCGGCGCGGGATCCATCACGTGGACGTGGGGACGAGCGGCGGCGTCGCGGGCTTCGAGCGCGGCTACTGCCTGATGATCGGCGGCGAAAAAGAGGTGGTGCAGCATCTCGCTCCGATCTTTGCCGCGCTCGCCCCCGGCGCCGATGCGGCCCCGCCCACGCCCGGCCGCGGCAAGAGGGCGAGCACCGCGGAGCAGGGCTATCTGCACTGCGGCCCGCAAGGGGCGGGACACTTCGTCAAGATGGTCCACAACGGCATCGAATACGGGCTCATGGCGGCCTATGCCGAAGGGCTGAACATCCTGCGCCACGCCGATGCCGGCCTGCGCAGCCGCGACACGGATGCCGAGACGACGCCGCTGCGCCACCCCGAGTATTACCGCTACGAGCTCGACCTCCCGGAGATCGCTGAGCTCTGGCGCCGCGGCAGCGTGATCGGCTCGTGGCTTCTGGACCTGACCGCTCGAGCGCTCCTCGACGACCCCGGACTGGAGGGTTACGCCGGCCGCGTGTCGGATTCGGGCGAGGGCCGCTGGACGCTCGAGGCCGCGGTCGACGAAGGCGTGCCGGCGCACGCGATCAGCGCGGCGCTTTTCTCGCGCTTCGAATCGCGGGGCGAAGCGGGCTACGCCGACCGGCTGCTCTCGGCCATGCGAAAACAGTTCGGCGGGCACGACGAAAAGAAGTAGCTTGCGAAAGCGCATGAAAATTCTCGTGCTCGACGTGGGCGGCTCCCACGTCAAGTGCCTGGCGAGCGGACGCAAGACCCATGTCGAGTTCAAGTCCGGGCCGAAGCTGACGCCGCGCGAGATGGTGAAGCAGGTCCTGAAAATCACCCGGGGATGGCGCTTCGACGCGGTGTCGATCGGCTATCCGGGCGTGGTCCACCGCGGCAAGCCCGCGCGCGAGCCCCACAACCTGGGTCCGGGCTGGGTCGGCTTCGATTTTCGCTCGGCATTCGCTCGCCCGGTCCGGATCATCAACGACGCCGCGATGCAGGCGCTCGGCGACTACAAGGGCGGAAAGATGCTCTTCCTGGGACTGGGCACGGGCCTGGGCTCGGCGCTCATCGTCGACGGCGCGATCGAGGCGATGGAGCTGGGGCACCTGCGCTACTCGAAGCGCTGCAACTACGAGGACTATCTCGGCCAGCGGGGGCGCAAGCGCCTGGGAAACAAGAAGTGGCGCGCCATGGTGGCGGAGGTCGTGCACGGTTTCCGCAAGGCGCTGCTGCCCGATTACATCGTGCTGGGCGGAGGCAACGCCGCGCACCTGAAGCGGCTGCCGCCGCACACCTTCCGCGGCGACAATTCCGTCGCTTTCACGGGCGGCTTTCGCCTGTGGGAGCCGCGCCACTCGAGAAAGCGAGCGCATGCAAGCGCCCGATGACATCGTGTTCCTGCTCGACTGCGACAACACGCTGCTCGACAACGACCGCGTGCAGGCCGACCTGCGTGCGCATCTCGAAAGCGAGTTCGGCGCCGGCAACCGCGACCGCTACTGGGAAATCCTCGAGGCGCTGCGCGGGGAGCTGGGCTACACGGATTACCTGGGCGCGTTGCAGCGCTACCGCCTCGGCGCCATGAACGATCCGCGCCTGCTGCGGATGTCCTCGTTTCTCGTCGACTACCCGTTTGCCGAGCGGCTCTATCCGGGCGCGCTCGAGGCGATCGCGCATCTTCGTTCCTGGGGGCCGACGGTGGTCCTGTCGGACGGCGACGTG
>DATLUZ010000031.1:0-3989 GCA_035577785.1 Burkholderiales bacterium
TCTTGTACTCGCGGGCGAAATCTTCCCAGGGGTTGGGCATGCACTGCTTCATGCCGAGCGAGATGCGGCGGCGCTCCTCGTCGATCTCGAGGATCATCACCTCGACCTCGTCGCCGACCTGCACCACCTTCGACGGATGCACGTTCTTGTTGGTCCAGTCCATCTCCGAGACGTGCACCAGGCCCTCGATGCCGGACTCGACCTCGACGAACGCGCCGTAGTCGGTGAGGTTGGTGACTTTCCCGAACAGGCGCGTGCCCTGCGGGTAGCGCCGGCCGATGCCGACCCACGGATCCTCGCCGAGCTGCTTCAGGCCGAGCGAGACGCGGTTCTTCTCCGAGTCGAACTTGAGCACCTTGGCGGTGACCTCGTCGCCGACGTTCAGCACCTCGGAGGGATGCTTCACGCGCCGCCACGCGAGGTCGGTGATGTGGAGCAGCCCGTCGATGCCGCCGAGGTCGACGAACGCGCCGTAATCGGTGATGTTCTTGACGATGCCCTTGACGGTGGCGCCTTCCTGCAGCGAGGCGAGGAGCTGCTCGCGCTCGGCGCCCGCGGTCTCCTCGAGCACGGCGCGCCGCGACACCACTACATTGTTCCGCTTGCGGTCGAGCTTGATGACCTTGAACTGCATCGCCTTGCCCTCGTAGGGCGTGGTGTCCTTCACCGGCCTCAGGTCGACGAGCGAGCCGGGGAGGAAGGCGCGGATGCCCTTCGCCATCACGGTGAGGCCGCCCTTCACCTTGCCGGTGATCATGCCTTCGATCTTCTCGCCGGTCTCCAGCGCCTTCTCGAGCTCGAGCCACGCGGCCATGCGCTTCGCCTTGTCGCGCGACAGGCGCGTCGCGCCGAAGCCGTCCTCCAGCGCCTCGATCGAGACGCTGACGAAGTCGCCGACCTTGACCTCGACCTGGCCGGCATCGTTGCGGAACTCGTCGACCGGGATCACGCTCTCGGATTTCAGCCCCGCATTAACCACCACGAAGTTGTCGTCGACGTTGACGACCTCGGCGGTGATGACCTCGCCCACCCGCATCTCCTTGCGGTTGAGACTCTCTTCGAACAGCGCGGCGAACGATTCGCCGCCGGAGGCCTGAGCGGGTTTGGGTGAGGACTTCTGGGACTGCGGTGCTGAGGAGATGCTTGCCATTAAGGAGGAAGAAAAACCTATTCAAACCGCAGGCTTGCGCCCGCGGGCCCGTTGAACACACGGCCACCGTTCAGCGATGGCCACCCATGCTGCTTCCCTCCCGCCACCAGCCGACGATGCGCTCGACGACTTCGTCGATGGAAAGTGCCGAGGAATCGAGCACTTGCGAATCGGCCGCCGGAACCAGCGGAGCGACGGGCCGATTCGCATCGCGCGCGTCCCGCTCCGCAAGATCACGGGAAAGGGCGCGCAGATTAGCACTGATTCCTTTTTCTATCAACTGCTTATAGCGTCGCTCCGCCCTGACATCGGGGTCCGCTGTCAAGAAGATCTTGAGGGCGGCGTCCGGAAAAACAACAGTCCCGATGTCGCGCCCGTCGGCGACCAGTCCCGGAGCACGGCGGAATGCACGCTGCCGGGCGAGCAGGGCCCGGCGCACCGCCGGCATGCGTGCCACCTCGGAGGCCCGGTTCCCCACCGCCTCGTGCCGGATATGTTGGCTAACCTCTTGGTCTTCCAGGATTATTTCCTCGCCTAGAAAGTCGACGTCCATGTTCTCGGCGGCTTCGGCGAGGCGCGCTTCGTCCTCCAGGTCCTGCCGCAGCGCCAGAAGGGCCACCAGCCGGTACAGCGCCCCGCTCTCCAGGTAGTGGAAACCCAGCGTCTGGGCCACCCGCTTGGCGATCGTCCCCTTGCCCGAGGCCGAGGGCCCGTCGATGGCGATGACCGGGATATTCATCGCTCAAAACCAGGGACAGACCACGTTTTTCCAGCTCATGAAGTAATGCTTCCGAAAACCCGGAAGTAGTCCGGAAAGGTCTTGGCGACGCAATCGGGATCGTTGATGGTCACCGGCACCCCGCCGAGCGCGACGAGCGAGAAGCTCATCGCCATGCGGTGATCGTCGTAGGTATCGATCGTGGTCCCCGGCCTGAGCGGACGCGGCATGATTTTCAGGAAGTCTGCGCCTTCCTCGACTTCGGCGCCGAGCTTGCGCAGCTCGGTCGCCATGGCGGCGAGGCGATCTGTTTCCTTCACGCGCCAGCTCGCAATGTTGCGCAGGGTGCTCGGTCCGTCGGCGAAAAGCGCCAGCACGGCCGCGGTCATCGCCGCGTCCGGGATGTGATTCAGATCCATATCGATGGGCTTCAGCTTCGCCTTTAGATTCTGGATTTCTATGCCATCGTCAAAGAGCAAAACCTGGGCGCCCATGCGCTCCAGCACCTCGGTGAAGCGCACGTCGCCCTGGATGCTCGCGCGCCCGACGCCTTCCACGCGCACCGGCCCGCCGCCGAGCGCGCCCGCGGCGAGGAAATACGAAGCGCTCGACGCGTCGCCCTCCACCAGGATCCGCCCCGGGCTCACATAGATTTGTCTTGGTATTTCGAAAGACCTCCAGCCGCTCCGCTGGACCTCGACGCCGAAGCGGCGCATCACGTTGAGCGTGATCTCGACGTAGGGCTTCGAGATGAGCTCGCCCTGCACCTCCACGGCCGAGTCCATCCCGGTCAGCGGCAGCGCCATCAGCAGCGCGGTCAGGAACTGCGACGACACGTCGCCTCTCACCTTGACCCGGCGCGCATTCACTTTCCCGGGATGAATCGCGAGAGGCGGAAAGCCGTCGTTACCGGCGTACTCGAGGCGCGCGCCGATGCCGCGCAGCGCGTCCACGAGGTCTCCGATCGGCCGCTCGTGCATGCGGGCCACGCCTGACAGGTGATACACGCCGCCTGAAAACGCGAGCGCCGCCGTAAGCGGACGAAAAGCAGTTCCCGCGTTGCCGAGGAAGAGATCCGCTTTTTTGACCGGGAAAGGTCCGCCGACACCCTCGACTCGCGCCCCCGAGAACCTGGCCCCTAATTTTTTCAGGGCTTCCTGCATCACGCGCGTGTCGTCGGCGTCGAGCAGCCCGCCGATCTCGGTCTCGCCCTGCGCCAGCGCGGCGAGCAGCAGTATGCGGTTGGAAATGCTCTTCGAGCCCGGCAGCCGAACGGTTCCGCGCGCGCGGTGCAGCGGCTTCAGCTCGATTGAATCCATCGCTCGCGCGCGGCGCGCGCCTCGGCGAACACTTTCTCCAGCCCGGCGCCGTCGCCCGCTTCCAGAAGTTTGGCCATCGAATCGAGCGCCCTGCCATATTTCTTCAATTCTTCGAGCAGCCGGTCGCGGTTCGCGAGGCAGATGTCGCGCCACATCTCCGGGTGGCTTGAGGCAATGCGCGTAAAGTCGCGGAAGCCGCCCCCGGCGAGCGCGAAGAGCTGGGGTGCGTCCTCGCGAGCGCAGAGCTCGTGCACCAGCGCGTACGCCAGGAGATGCGGCAGATGGCTCACCGCGCCAAGGATGGCGTCGTGCTCCTCGGGGTCCATGCGCATGACGTGCGCGCCGCACGCCGACCAGGCCTCGGCCACCTTCCTCTCGGTTGCGTCCGAATTCTCGGGGAGAGGAGTCAGGATTACCCGTTTGCTGCGGAACAGCCCGGCGCTGGCCGCCCCGGCGCCGCTCTTCTCGCCGCCCGCGATCGGGTGCGCGGGCACGAATTGCCCGACCTTCCTTCCGAGCGCGGCGCGAGCGGCCGCGACCACGTCGCGCTTGGTGCTGCCGGCGTCGGTGACGATTGCCTTCGGCCCGAGCACCGGCGCGATGTCGCGGAAGAGCTTCGCGAACTGGGCGAGCGGCGCGGCGAGGAGCACGAGGTCGGCGCCGTGGGCCGCCGCAACGGCGTCGGCGGCGATCGAATCGATGATGCCGCGCTCCAAGGCGAGCTTGAGGTTGGCGCTGTTGCGGCCCGCGCCCACCGCGTGGGTGCATACCCGCGCTTCCTTGAGCGCCAGCGCAAAGGAAC
>DATLUZ010000032.1:0-18203 GCA_035577785.1 Burkholderiales bacterium
GCTTTTTCCGGAAGTGAAAGACGCTTTCGGGAAAATCAAAGGCGTGAAGCGCGCCATCCTGTCGAACGGCTCGCCCGACATGCTGGAGCCGCTGGTCGCGCAGTCCGGACTCGAGCTCGATGCGGTCCTGAGCGTCGACGACGTGAAGACGTTCAAGCCCGATCCCAAGGTCTATCAGTTGGCGGTGAAAAAGCTCGGGGTGCAAAAGGAGCAGATCGGCTTCGTCTCGTCGAATTGCTGGGACGCGCTCGGCGCGAAGTCGTTCGGCTTCCAGGTGTTCTGGGTGAACCGGGCCGGCGCGCCGCTCGACCGGCTGGGCTTCACGCCGGACCGGACCCTCGCCTCGCTCGCGGAACTCGCTTGAGGTTCTGCTCGAACTGCGGCGCTCCGGTGGTGCGGCGCGTGCCGCCGGGCGACACGCTGCCGCGCGCGGTGTGCGACCAGTGCGGCATCGTGCACTACAAGAATCCGCTGATGGTGGTCGGCACGGTGCCCGAGCACCAGGGCAAGCTGCTGCTGTGCCGGCGCGCCATCGAGCCGCGCTACGGCTACTGGACCCTGCCCGCCGGGTTCCTGGAAGACGACGAGACTGCCGGCCAGGGCGCCGCGCGCGAGACGCTCGAGGAAGCCGGCGCGCGCATCGAGCTCGGCGCGCCGTTCAGCCTGCTCAGCGTGCCGCGCGTGAACCAGGTGCACCTTTTCTACCGCGCGCGGCTGCTCGACCTCGATTTCAAGCCGGGCGAGGAGACGCTGGAGCTCGCGCTGCTCGACGAGGCGTCCATCCCGTGGGACCAGGTCGCGTTCCGCACCGTGGCGACTACCCTCAGGCGCTGGTTCGAGGATCGAAAGAAGGGCGCGTTCGGCTTTCACGCCGAAGACATCGCCTGATAAAGTACGCTCCGGACCGGTGCCCGCCCGAAGAATGCGGCACCCAAATGGGGAGGAGCGCTATGAAACAAGCAGTGCACAAGATCGGGCTGTCGATGCTCATTGCGGTGCATGCGCCCCTCGCGCTCGCCGCCGACGCGAAGCTGGATCCCGCCAACACCGCCTGGATGCTGACCGCTTCGGTGCTGGTCCTGTTCATGACCCTGCCCGGCCTCGCGCTGTTCTATGCCGGGCTCGCCCGCGCGAAGAACGTGCTGTCGATCCTCATGCAGTGCTTCGCGATCACCTGCACCGTGACCCTCGCCTGGGTCGCCGTGGGCTACAGCGTCGCCTTCGGCGACGGCGGCGCGTCGAACGCCTTCTACGGCGGCTTCGCCAAGGCGTTCCTCGCCGGCATCGACGTGAAGACGGTGAAGGGCAGCATCCCCGAGACGGTGTTCGCGATGTACCAGATGACGTTCGCCATCATCACCCCCGCGCTGGTGATCGGCGCCTACGCCGAGCGCGTGCGCTTCTCCGGCATGCTGCTGTTCAGCACGCTCTGGCTGCTCCTCGTGTACTGCCCGGTCGCGCACTGGGTGTGGGGCGACGGCTGGCTGCAGAAGATGGGCATCATGGATTTCGCGGGCGGCACGGTGGTGCACCTCAACGCCGGGATGGCGGCCCTCGTCAGCGCCCTGGTGCTCGGCCGGCGGCGCGGATTCCCGGACACGCCGATGCCGCCGCACAACATGACCATGGTGGTCACCGGCGCGTGCATGCTGTGGTGCGGCTGGTTCGGCTTCAACGCCGGCAGCGCGCTCGCCGCCGACGGCTCGGCCGGCATGGCGATGCTGGTGACGCACATCGGCGCAGCCACCGGCTCGCTCGCGTGGCTCGTCTGCGAGTGGCTGCGCTACGGCAAGCCCTCGGTCCTCGGCATCGTCACCGGCATGGTGGCGGGTCTCGGCACCATCACGCCGGCGTCGGGCTTCGTCGGACCGATCGGCGCGCTCGCAATAGGGGGGGCGGCTGGAGTGATCTGCTTCTTCGCCACCAACTACATGAAGCGCGCGCTCAGCGTCGACGACTCGCTCGACGTCTTCCCGGTGCACGGCGTGGGCGGGCTGCTCGGCACGCTGCTCACGGGCGTTTTCGTCTCCGCCGCTTTCGGCGGCGCCGGCTATCCCGAAAAAGTCGACATGGCGCAGCAGGTGACGACGCAGCTCGTGGGCATCATCGCGGTCGGCGCCTGGTCCGCGATCGCGACGTGGATCCTGCTCAAGCTCGCCGACGCGGTCGCGGGCCTGCGCGTCGCGGGCGAGGAAGAGACCGAAGGCCTCGATACCGTTCTGCATAACGAAAAGGGCTACAACCTCTAACGGCTAGAATGCGGCGGATGGAACGCCGCGAATTCGTCAAGTTCTGCGCCGCCTCGGCCCTCGCCGGCGGGTCCGAGGCGCTCGCAGCCGATTCCCAGCCGCACCTCTACACGCGCGCGAAGCTCGTCGACGAGAAGGGAGCGCCGCTGCGCGCCGGCGCGATTCCCGCCAACCAGAACCTGATTTTTCACTATCCGTTCGCCGCCACGCCCTGTTTCCTCCTCAACCTGGGCAAGCCCGTCGCGGCGTCGGTGCAGTTGAAGACGGCGGAAAACCAGATCTACGAGTGGAACGGCGGCGTCGGCCCGGGCCGTTCGGTGGTCGCCTATTCCGCGATCTGCGCCCACAAGCTCTCTTACCCTACGCGCGACATCAGCTTCATCAGCTTCCGCACCGAGAAGAGCGCACGCAACCGCTACGCCTCGGTGATCCATTGCTGCTCCGAGCACAGCCAGTACGACCCGGCGGCGGGCGCCAGAGTGGTGGCGGGGCCCGCCCCGCAGCCGCTCGCCGCCATCCTGCTCGAGCACGATGCCGGAACGGACGAGATCTACGCCGTCGGCACCCTCGGCGGGGAGATGTTCAACGAGTTCTTCAAGAAATACGAATTCAAGCTGGCGCTGGAAAGCTCGGGTTCGCCGCACGCCGCGGTAGCGGGCTCCTGCGTGGTGCATCCGCTCGACAACTATTGTCGACAGCAGGTCCGGTGTTGATGAGGCAGTGCTAGCCTGGCTCGAACGCGGCGACCCTTTCCCGAGCGTCGAGCGGGCGCTCAAGAATCCGAACGGACTGCTCGCCGCGGGCGGCGATCTATCCCTCGAGCGGCTGCTGGAGGCCTACCGGCGCGGCATCTTTCCCTGGTACTCGAGCGGCCAGCCGCCGCTGTGGTGGTCGCCCGACCCGCGCATGGTGCTCGAGTGCGAGGCGCTCAAGGTCAGCCGCTCGCTCGCGAAGAGCATCCGCAACAAGGGCTACGAGGTGCGCGTCGACACCGCTTTCCCGGAGGTGCTGCGGGGCTGCTCGGCGCCGCGACGCGACGGGCCCGGCACCTGGCTCGGGCCTGACATGCGCGTGGCCTACGCACGGCTGCACAGCGCGGGCTATGCGCACTCGTTCGAGACCTGGCGCGACGGCGAGCTCGCGGGCGGGCTCTACGGCGTGGCGCTCGGCCGCATGTTCTACGGGGAATCGATGTTCTCGCGCGCCACCGACGCGTCCAAGGTTGCCTTGGTCAGATTGGTAGAAATTCTCAAACAGCGCGGCTTTCCGTTGATCGATTGCCAAATGCACACGCCGCTGCTCGAATCGCTCGGCGCGCGCGAGATCCCGCGCCGCGAGTTCTTGCGCACGCTGACAGCCTTGGTAAACTACCCCGAGCAGCCCATGAAGTGGACCGTAACCACGCGCAGTGTCCAGACTTAACGATCTACCGCATGCCGTCCTGCAGTTCTACGTGACGGCGCCCTACCCCTGCAGCTACCTGCCGGACCGGATGGCCCGTTCCCAGGTGGCCACGCCGAGCCACCTCATCAACACCGACCTGTACGGGGACCTCGTCAAGGCGGGCTTTCGCCGCAGCGGCATCTTCACCTACCGGCCGCACTGCGACGCGTGCCGCGCCTGCGTCCCCGTGCGCATCCCGGTAGGCGAGTACGGCGCCAACCGCTCGCAGCGGCGCGCCTGGAAGCAGCACGAGAACCTCGTCGCGCACGCGCAGCCGCTCAAATTCCGCCTCGAGCACTACGCGCTCTACCTGCGCTACCAGTCCAAGCGCCATTCCGGCGGCGGCATGGACAACGACAGCCGCGACCAGTATTCGCACTTTCTCCTGCAGAGTCGCGTCGACACGCGGCTGGTCGAGTTCCGCGAGAACGGCCAGCTCGTCATGGTGTCGATCGTCGACTACCTGCCCGACGGCCTTTCGTCGGTCTACACCTTCTACGAGCCCGACCGGCGCGGCGCGAGCTTCGGCACCTACAACGTGCTGTGGCAGATCGAGTCGTGCAAGCGCCTGGGCCTGCCCTACCTCTACCTCGGCTACTGGATCCGCGAAAGCCCGAAGATGGCGTACAAGTCGAAGTTCGAGCCGATCGAGGGCTTCATCGGCGGCGCCTGGCGCCGGCTGGGGAGGCGGGACGCGGGCTAGCATGCTGTATTCGCTGGCGCGCCCGCTCCTTTTCTCGCTCGATCCCGAAACCGCGCACGAACTGACCCTCCGGCTGGCGGACGCGGCTCGCTTCTTTTCCGAGCCGATCCGCAAAGCTCCGGTGCGCGTCATGGGGCTGGACTTCCCCAACCCGGTGGGGCTTGCCGCCGGGCTCGACAAGCACGCGGAGCACGTCGACGCGCTCGCGGCGCTCGGCTTCGGCTTCGTCGAGCTGGGCGGGGTGACGCCGCGGCCGCAGCCCGGTAATCCGCGGCCGCGCCTGTTCCGCCTGCCCGATGCGCGCGCCATCATCAACCGCTACGGCCTGAACAGCGTCGGCGTCGAGGCCTTCGTGCAGAATCTGAAGCGTGCGCGCGCCAAGGCGATCATCGGCGCGAACATCGGCAAGAACAAGGAAACGCCCAACGAGCAGGCGGTGGAGGACTACGCGCGCTGCATGGAGGTCCTCTACCCTCACGTGCACTACCTCGCGCTCAATGTCTCTTCGCCCAACACCAAGGGCTTGCGCGATCTCCAGGCCGCCGAAATGCTTTCGCTGCTCCTGAAAACGCTCAAGACCGGGCGTGAGCGGTTAAGAGAAACGCACGGCAAGAACGTCGCGCTCGTTCTAAAGGTGTCGCCCGACCTCGACGACGCGGCGATCGACGACATCGCCGAGGTGGTTCGCCGGGAGCGCGCCGACGGCCTCATCGCCACGAACACCACGGTGTCACGCGAGGGCATCGCCGCACTTGCCCACGGCACCGAGGAAGGCGGCGTCTCGGGCGCCCCGCTCACGGCGCCCTCCACCGAGGTGCTGCGCAAGTTTTCTTCCCGACTGAAGAATGAAGTCCCGCTGATCGGCGTCGGCGGCATCATGAGCGGCGCCGATGCACGCGCGAAGTTCGACGCCGGGGCTTCGCTGGTGCAGATCTATTCCGGCCTGGTATACCGCGGTCCGGGCCTGGTGGCGGAATGCGTGCAGGCCTATGAAGCGCGAAAAAGCAGCGCTCATTGACGAGGCGCGCTGCATCGGCTGCGCCCGCTGCATCGCCGCGTGCCCGGTCGACGCGATCGTCGGCGCGCAGGGGCTGATGCACACCGTGGTCGAGCCCTGGTGCATCGGCTGCGCGCTCTGTGCGCCCGCCTGCCCGGTCGACTGCATCGACATGGTGGCGCCCAGCGGCCGCTGGACCGAGGCTCTGAAGCGAGCGGCCGCCCGGCGCGCGGTTTCCAAAAAGAGCCGCTTGAAAACCGGAAAAGCGATACCGGCCAAGACGACGGAAGAGCGCAGGCGCATCCTCGCCGAGATTCTCTCCCGCAGCCGCAAATGAACCCGCAAAAGCGCCGCGACATCTTCGAGCGCCTCGCCAAGGCCAACCCGAATCCGACCACCGAGCTCGAGTACGGCACGCCGTTCGAGCTCCTCGTGGCCGTGGTGCTGTCGGCGCAAGCGACAGACAAGTCGGTCAACCTCGCCACGCGCAGGCTTTTCCCCTCGACCCCTCAAAAAATCGCCGACCTGGGGGTCCAGGGGCTGGAGCAATACATCAAAAGTATCGGCCTCTACCGCACCAAGGCGAAGAACGTGGTGGCGCTCTCGGAAATCCTGCTGAAGGAGCACGGCGGCGAGGTGCCGCGCAGCCGCGAGGCGCTCGAGCGCCTGCCGGGCGTCGGGCGCAAGACGGCGAACGTGGTCCTGAACACGGCGTTCGGCGAGCCCACGGTGGCGGTGGACACGCACATCTTTCGCGTCGCGAACCGCACCGGTCTAGCGCCGGGGAAGGACGTCGTTACCGTAGAAAACAGGCTGCTCAAGTTCACGCCGCCCGAGTACCTGAAGAACGCGCATCACTGGCTCATCCTGCACGGCCGCTACGTCTGCCTTGCGCGCAAGCCCGGCTGCCCGCAGTGCCTGATCCGCGACCTGTGCGAATTCCGGCAGAAGACAAAAGTTGTCTAGACCACGCAAAAAGGCCGCCCGGCGCAAGAAACGCAGATAGAATGCGCGCCGTCATGAAAATCCTTCGACCGCGAACCTTCGTCTCCCTGCGGTTGCGATACCGACCCGGACAATAGATCCGGGCCGATGGCATAGACGCGCTCGCCTCAAAAGCAAATTCCGAGTTCGAGTCTCAGTCGGCCCGCCACAGGAGCGTTAATCCTGTACGGTGCAGGGACGGACTGTAAATCCGTTGGCCTCCGGGCCTCACTAGGTTCGATTCCTAGACGCTCCACCACCCGTAAACTAGACCTCGATGTTCAATCCGTCGCGCGATGAAGTGCGCGAGATGTTCTTCGGCGCCTGGCGCAAGTACCGCGAAGGCTTGCCGCTTGCCGGCATGGAGGGGGCCGCGCTCGACGTGATCCTGCTGCACCCCGAGTACCACGCCGTGCTCGATGCGCCGGGGCGCTACCGCGACCGCGACTACACCGACGAGGCGAACCCGTTTCTGCACATGAGCCTGCACCTCGCGCTCGAGGAGCAGCTCTCCATCGACCAGCCTCCCGGGATCGCGCACCGCTTCCAGGTCCTGGTTTCCAGGTTTCGCGACCGCCATGAGGCGCTGCACCAGGCGCTGGAGTGTCTCGCCGAGACGCTATGGCGCGCGCAACGCGGCGGAACGCCGCCCGACGCTTCCGCATACCTGTCGTGCCTGGAGCGACGGGCGGGCACTTAAGCTGAGCGGACTAGGAGCGCGCCAGCGCGGCGCAACGGGCCGGCGGGGCATGATGATCCGGACAAACCGTTCCGGAGCCGCAGATGAAATCGTTCCTGGTCCTCGCCGCCGCCCTCCTCGTGACTTTTCCGGCGGCCGCCGCGGACCTCGGCGCTCCGGTGATTCTCGTCGCGAAGCGCCAGCTTCATGACCGGCTCTACGGCGCCACCATCCTGGTCGCGCGGCCGATCGGGCAGGACCAGCACATCGGCTTCATCCTCAACCGGCCGACCCAGATGACGCTGGGACAGCTCTTCCCGCAGCACGGGCCGTCGCAAAAGGTGGTCGACCCGGTGTTCCTGGGCGGACCGATCAGCTCCGAATCGATCTTCGCCCTGGTGCAGACGAGCAAGAACCCGGGCGGCCGCAGCGTCAAGCTCTCAGACAACCTCTTCGCCGTGGTCGACGGCAAGCTGGTCGACGACGTGATCGAGAAGGATCCGCAGCACGCGCGCTTCGTCGCCGGGCTGGTGGCGTGGCGCAGCGGCGAGCTCGCCGAGGAAGTGAAGCGCGGCGCCTGGTACGTCCTCGACGCCGACCCGGCGCTCGTGCTGCGCAAGCCCGACGGCCTGTGGGAAGAAATGGTGCGCACCGCCGAACAGCAGGCGAACGGCATTTAAAGCAGAACAACAGGAAGAGAATTCGGGGTCAGAGCCCGAATTTGTTCTCACGTACGTAAGAACGAATTCGGGCTCTGACCCCGAATTCGTCTAGCGCTGGTCGTGCAGGTTCGACTTCTGGCTGGAGAACCAGGCGGCCAGGTCCTCGATGTCCTGCTTGGAGAGCTGCCCCGCGAAGCTCTTCATGATCGGATTGGTGCGACGGCCGATCTTGTAATCGGTGAGCGCGCGCACGAGGTAGTCGTAGTGCTGCCCGGCGAGAATCGGCTGATCCGGCGCCGACGGCTTGTTGCCCTCGGGACCGTGGCACGCAGCGCACACCTGCGCCGCTTTCGCCTTGCCGCTCTCCGGGTTGCCCGCGGCGCCTGCCGCGAGCGGAATGGCCACGGCAAGGCCCAGAGCCAGCAGCCTTCTCATTTGTGCCCCCCGTAGTACTCGGCGAGCTTTTTCATGTCGTCCTCGGTGAGACTCGTCGCAATGCCGCGCATCGACGGATGCGAACGCTCGCCCGACTTGTACGCCTTGAGCGCGCTCACGATGTAGCCCGGCTGCTGGCCGGCGATCCTGGGCACGTGATAGGTGGTGGGAAACGCAGTCTTGTATCCCGGAATGCCATGGCAGCCGATGCACATGGCGTGGGCGTTTTCCATGCCCAGCTCCTTGATGCCGGGCGCACCGGGCTTCTCGGCAGCGGGTGCCTTGGATTGCGCGAGCACGGTTCCGCCGGCGAGGACCAGCGCCGCGCCGAGGACAAGCTTCACGAGATGGTGGGACATCCGCTCTTTTTTTCTGGAGGTTGGGCGGCGGAATTCTAGCGGAAAGCGACTGCTAGAATCCAATTTTCCCGTCGAAAGCGCGAAATGCGGTTCAAGGGCTCGGCGAGCTACGTTTCCACCGACGACCTCACCCTCGCGGTCAACGCGGCGATCACGCTGCAGCGGCCGCTGCTGGTCAAGGGCGAGCCCGGCACCGGCAAGACCATGCTCGCGGTCGAGGTGGCCAAGGCCCTGGGCGTGCCGCTGCTCGAATGGCACATCAAGTCCACCACCAAGGCCCAGCAGGGTCTGTACGAGTACGACGCGGTGAGCCGCTTGCGCGACTCCCAGCTCGGCGACGAGCGCGTACACGACATCCACAACTACATCGTCAAGGGCATGCTGTGGCAGGCGTTCACGCAGGACAGCCCCTGCGTGCTGCTGATCGACGAGGTCGACAAGGCCGACATCGAGTTCCCGAACGACCTGCTGCGCGAGCTCGACCGCATGGAGTTCTACGTCTACGAGACGCGTGAGCTGGTGAAGGCCAGACACCGCCCGATCGTGTTCATCACCTCCAACAACGAAAAGGAGCTGCCCGACGCCTTCCTGCGCCGCTGCTTCTTCCACTACATACGGTTTCCGGACAAGGAGACGATGGAGAAGATCGTGGGGGTGCACTTCCCCGCGCTCAAGAAGTCGCTGCTGCGCGAGGCGATGGAGGTGTTCTTCGAGGTGCGCGAGGTGCCTGGCCTGAAGAAGAAGCCTTCGACTTCCGAGCTCCTGGACTGGCTGAAGCTGCTGCTCGCCGAGGACATCCCGCCCGAGGCGTTGCGCTCGAAGGACCGCAAGACGATCATCCCGCCGCTGCACGGCGCGCTGCTGAAGAACGAGCAGGACGTGCATCTGTTCGAACGCCTCGTGTTCATGACCCGGGCCAAGGCGTAAGCTCCCCGGCGAGGAGGAAACGCCATGCAGCAAGTCGCCGCAGCCCCGGCCCCGCGGTGGTACCACGGCCTGGACCGCAAGCAGTGGAACACCCTCATCGCGTCGAACCTCGGCTGGATGTTCGACGGCTATGAGACCTACGCGCTCATCCTGACGGTCGGCGTCGCGCTGCGACAGCTGCTCGAGCCGTCGCAGTACCCGCAGATCCCCGCCTACGCGGGCGGCGTCATCGGACTCACGCTCCTCGGCTGGGGCATCGGCGGAATGATCGGCGGCATCCTCGCCGATTACATCGGCCGCAAGCGCACGATGATCATCGCGATCCTCGCCTACTCGCTCACGACGGGGCTCTCGGCGTTCGCGTGGAACTGGGAATCCTTCGCCGTGGCGCGTTTCGTCGTCGGCATCGCCATCGGCTCGGAGTGGGCGACCGGCACGTCGATCGTCGCCGAGCTCTGGCCCGACAAGGCGCGCGGCAAGGCCGCCGGCCTCATGCAGTGCGGCCTCGGCATCGGCTTCTTCGTTGCCTCGCTCGTCTGGCTCTTCGTCGGCAAGCTCGGCCCGGACGCCTGGCGCACGATGTACTTCATCGGCATCGTGCCGGCGCTCTTCACGCTCTGGATGCGGCGCGGCATCCCGGAGTCGCCGAAATGGGAAAAGGCGGCCGCCGAGCGCCGCTCCGCAAAGAGCCGCGGCGAGCGCGTTCGCTTCACGCTGGTCGAGCTCTTCGCCGACCGCGAAGTGCGCCGGTACACGATTTTCGCGTTCCTGCTCTCGCTCACCACGACGCTCACCTGGTGGGGGATCTCGGCCTGGCTGCCGCCCTACGTGGCGTCGGTCGCCGGCAAAGCCGGACTCCCCGGCCCGCAATGGGCAAGCTACGCCGGCATGGCCTACAACGTCGGCGCGATCCTCGGCTACATCAGTCTCGGCTTCTTTGCCGACGCCGTCGGGCGCAAGCCCGTGGTGCTCGGCTTCGTCGCGCTTGCCTGGCTTACGACGCCGGTCGTGTTCGTGTGGACGCACGACCTGAACCTGCTGCTTGTCGCGGCGGTCGTGAACGGCTTTTTCAGCCTGGGGCTGTATTCGTGGATGCCGGTGTGGCTGCCCGAGCTTTTCCCGACCCGCATCCGTGCGACCGGCGTAGCCTTCGTGTTCAATACGCCCCGCTTCGTCGCGTGGCTCGGCCCCATCCTCGCCGGGCAGCTGGTGGCGAACTTCGGCGGCTTCAGCAACGCGGCGATGACCATGGCGCTCATCTACCTCATCGGCCTGCTCAGCGCGCCCTTCCTGCCGGAAACGCGCGGCAAGCCGTTGCCCGCATGAGCGCGCTCGAGCTCTATTTCTCGCCGGGCGCGTGCTCGTTCGTGCCGCACGTCGGCCTGGAGGCGGCCAAGGCCGCCTTCGAGCCGAAACTCGTGAAGCTGCACCGGGGAGAGCAGCGCACGGCCGAATACCTCGCCATGAACCCGAACGGCCAGGTGCCGGTGCTCGTGGTCGATGGCAGGCCGCTCACGCAGATCGTTGCGATCTGCGACTACATCGACCGCGAGTTC
Source organism: Burkholderiales bacterium (assembly GCA_035577785.1). Classification (GTDB taxonomy): domain Bacteria; phylum Pseudomonadota; class Gammaproteobacteria; order Burkholderiales; family SG8-39; genus SCGC-AG-212-J23. The sequence continues at coordinate 10,995 of DATLUZ010000032.1, forward strand.
CCGTCCGCCGCGCTGCTGCCCCGCGGCACCCGGGACAGAAGCCAGGCGCTGTCGCAGCTCGCGTGGATGAACAGCACCCCGCACACCACAGCGACGCGGTTTTTCTTTCCGGAGCGTTATGCCGAAACCGAAAGCGCGCGCCTCGAGGTGAAGGAGCGGGCGGCACAGGAGTTCCGCGGTTACCTGGAGCGCATCCACGAAGGCGTGCCCGCCTCCGGCTACTGGCTGGGCGATCGCGTTTCCTTCCACGACGCCTACGCCTTTACCTTGCTGCGCTGGGGCGGCTTCGCCGGAATCGACCCGCGCACCCTGCCGCGGTATCTCGCCTATGCCGAGCGGGTCCTGCAGGCGCCGCCGGTCGCGGCGGCTGCGGAGCGGGAACGAATCCGCCTCGATACCTACAAAGGCTAGTGGAGGTCACCCTCACCTTCGACAACGGCCCCGAGCCGGCCGTGACGCCCCGGGTGCTCGACATCCTGGGCCATGCCGACATCCGCGCCACCTTCTTTGCGCTCGGCTCCAAGCTCGCCCTGCCGGAGCGCCGCGCCATCGCCAAGCGGGCCCATGCCGAGGGCCACTGGATCGGCAACCACACCATGACGCATAGCACCCCGCTCGGCCGGCTTCCCGACCCGGGGAAGGCGATCGGCGAGATCCTCGAGACGCAGGCGCTGATCGACGAGCTGGCGCACCCGGACCGGCTGTTCCGCCCGTTCGGGGGCGGCGGCGAGCTGGGCCGGCACCTGCTCAACACGGCGGCGATTCAGGTTCTCGAGAGCGAGAGGATGACCTGCGTGCTTTGGAACGCGATCCCCCGCGACTGGGAAGATCCGCGCGGCTGGGCCGAGGTGGCGCTGGCTCAGTGCCTGGCGCAGCCCTGGACGCTGCTCGTCCTGCACGACCTCCCCACCGGGGCCATGGGAAGGCTCAAGATCTTCATCGAGCGGGTGCGGGACCACGGCGGCCGCTTCCGGCAGGACTTCCCGCCCGAATGCGTGCCGATCCTGCGCGGGGAAGCCCGCGTCCCGCTGGAGCCCTACCTCGCCTCGGCCTAGGTCGGGTTCCTGCGGTTGGTGATCCGGGCGACGACCTTGGACGACCCGAAGTCATTCACCACGCGGCGCTCCTGCTCGCCGCGCTGCTCCTTGCGGATGCGCTCGAAGGTCTTGCGGACGTCGGTGGACGCGGCGTTACGGTACTTGAACTCCGGGTCCAGGATGCTCTTGAAACTCATGCTACCCCCCAAAAAGACTCCCTTGCGCTGCTTTATAGGTCTTACGTGTTGTGTGGAGAAGTTAACGTCCGGCAGGCCTTCTGGCAATAGTTCACGGCATGGACTAACGATGCACCAAATCAGGGCCGAACCGCGGGGGTTTCGAGCCGCATGCCGTTGGCACGCCACATGAGAAAGAGCTCCAGCTCGACCAGCTCTGGAGCGCCGTAAGCCGGTGATTCGGCACGGATTCCAGTCAGGCAGTTGCGCAGCCGGCGCGAGAGCGACCCCGCCCCTTCCCATTCCAGCCGGTAGATCGGATATCCGGTCGGGTGGGCCTGCGGGATGACGCTCCCGGCGAGGCGCTTGCCCCAGTTGTCGTCATGGCATTGCGCGCAAGAGAGATTGAGCTGGCCCTGCCTGCGATTGAAGCTCGCGCGCCCGGCGGCCAGGAACGGCGCCGTCGCCGCATCCGACTGGATATCGATCGGCATACCGCGGGACTGGCGGCCCACGAAAGCCGCAAGAGCGAGCAGCTCCCGGCTCTCGTAGGCCCAAGGGGCCGCCATCTGCCGCTCGGTGCGGCAGACGTTGATCTGCTGCTCGAGGTTCAACAGTCGGCCGGACTTGACCTTGGGATAGCGGGCGGCTACCCCCTTCATGCCGCCGCCGTGGCAGGAGGCGCAGGAGGCGCCGGCCGGACCCTCCTTCCGGTTCCACAGGGCCTCGCCGTCGAGCAGCGAGAAGAGCGCCGGCCCGGTGGCCTCGTCGTCCTGCATCGCCCGGGTCTCGCGGCTCATGAACTCGTAGCCCGAGCGCCGCTCGGCGAGCGGAATCTCGCCTGCCGCGAGCCACGTGGAAAAGAGGCAGACGAGGACAGCGATGGAGAGGGCGAAAAGCCTCAAACGACCGTGATGGAAGCCGATTGCGTCGCGGCGTACCCGTTGTCGCCGCTCCATTTGAACTCGAGCGTGCCGCTCTCCGTCGCCACGGTGGTGAAGCTGAGCAGCGGATTGGCGGCCATGGCGGGATGCAGCTCGGCGCGGAATACTTCGACGCCGTTGTACGTGCAGACGAGCTGCGTGATGATGTCTCGCGGGATCAGCTCCCCCGTCTGCGTGCGCCTGAACCCGGTTTCCATGGCGTGGCCGGCGAGGGTCCGGATCTCGATCACCTCGCCGCGCTTCGCGCGGGCAGGCGCGTTGACCACGACGCGGGCCATCAGATCAACCCGTCCTCTAGACAGGCCGAAAGCGTCACCACCACCGATACGGTGTCCGACCAGAAGCTGCCATCGGAGAGCTGCGCGATCGCGATCACCTTTCCGGTGTCGGCGATGCGCGCGCGGGTCGCGATGCTGGCGCGGCCGGAGCGCGGCCCGAGGAACGCGCTGACGACATAGGGCTGGGGGTTCTTCTCCGTCAGCACATGAATGGCTTTCACGTGGTCGGCGCTCGTCATCGGGCTGTCCACGGAGACGGAGAGCGGCACGGTATTGCCGTTGTCGACCAGCGGCGGCACCTGCAGCTTCACTTTCCCCGGCCGGACCGGCTTGCCGCCGGTGATCTTGCGCACCGCCGCCTCGAGCGCAGCAGCGCGCAGCGCCTGGATGTTCGGATCGAGCTGGGCCGCGACTTCGCCCGCGGCGAACGCGCCGCCGATCAGACCTAGAAAGCGCCGCCGGCTCGTCATTTATTTGAGTGTAAGCAAATAGGCGACCACGTCCTCGATCTGCTCCGCAGTAAGCACGGTCTTGCCGCGATACGCCGGGGCCACATTCGTGAGGCCACCGGCGCGGTAGTACGCCGGCATGATGGTCTGCGGATTGACGCGCGCGGGATCGACGAGCCGCAGCCGGATCTCGGCCTCGGTGAGGCGGGCGGCCTCGCGCAGGTCGGGCGCGAGGTTGCCCTGAAAGCGCTCCTCCGGAAAGGGACCGGTGTGGCACAGCAGGCAAAGGCCCGCCTGCCGGTTGGCGACGATCGCCCGGCCCCGCGCCGGGTCGCCCTTGGCGCCCGTCAGCGAGGCCGGGATGCCTTCGTCTCCCACAGCCTTCCCCGCAACAAGAAGCGGAAGGACGAGGAGCAGGAGCCTCACACCAGCTCGACTCCGTGGTTCTTGAGCGGCACCGAGCGCAGGCGCTTGCCGGTGGCGCGATAGAACGCGTTCATCACGGCCGGCGCGGCTACGCAGATGGTCGGCTCGCCGATTCCGCCCCAGATTGGGCCGCCGCCCTGGAGCAGCACCGTTTCAACCTTCGGCATCTGCGCGATGCGCATCGAGTTGTATTCGTGGAAATTGGTCTGCTCGATGCGCCCGTCCCTCACCGTGCACTCCTGCATGAAGGCGCCCGAGAGGCCGTAGACGAAGGAGCCCGCCACCTGCCGCTCGATCTGCGCCGGATTGACGGCATAGCCCGGATCAGTGGCGCCGACGAGGCGATGGACCTTCACCTTGTTGCCGTCGGTTACCGAGATCTCCGCCGCACCCGCCACGTAGCTGTTGAACGCCTTCAGCACCGCGAGCCCGCGATAGCGGCCGCTCGGCGCCGGCTTGCCCCAGCCGAGCTTCTCCGCCGCCGCGTTCAGCACCGCCAGGCCCCGCGGGTTCTTGGCGAGCAGCTTGCGCCGGAACTCGAGCGCGTCCTGGCCCGCCGCATCGGCCAGCTCGTCCATGAAGCACTCGATGAAGATGGCGTTCTGGTTGATGTTGACGCCGCGCCAGAAGCCCGGCGGCACGTGCGTGTTGCGCATCGCATGGTCGATCAACAGGTTCGGCACGCTGTAGCTGAACTGGTGCTCGCCGCTTTCGAACACGCCCTGGAAGCTGAGCGGATCGCGGCCTTTCTGCGCCTGCACCACTTCCGGACGCACCGCCGCCAGGATCGATTGCCCTGAGAGCCGCATGTGCAGCCCCGTGAGGTTGCCGCTCGCGTCGAGCCCGCCCACGAGCTTGCACTGCATGACCGGGTGATAGCGGCCGTGCGCCATGTCCTCCTCGCGCGACCACAGCAGCTTGATGGGCGTGCCCGGCATCTGCTTCGCGATGAGCACCGCCTGCGTGACGTAGTCGTCCGGGTACGCGCCGCGCCGGCCGAAACCGCCGCCGAGCATGGTCTTGTAGACGTCGACCTTGTCGGCCGGCAGCCCCGAGGCCGCGAGCATCGCCGCGAACGCGCCTTCGCCGTTCTGCGTCGGGCCCCACGCCTCGCATTTCTCGGGCGTGTAGCGCACGGTGATGTTCATCGGCTCCATGCAGGCATGGTTCTGGAACGGATAGGCATAGACCGCCTCGACCTTCTTCGCCGCGCCTGCAAGCGCTTCCTTGGCGTTGCCGTTCTGGTTGCCGACAAATGCCTGCTCGGCGTCGAGGCCCGCTTTCAGCACCTCGGCGATCGTGGCGCTCGAAACCTTTGCGTTCTCGCCTTCGTCCCACACGATCGGCAGCGCATCGAGCGCCGTCTTGGCGCGCCACCACGTATCGGCGACCACCGCGACGGCGCTGTCGCCGACCTGGACCACCTTCTTCACGCCGCGCATGCTCTCGACCTTGGAAGCGTCGAAGCTCTTCACCTTGCCGCCGAACACGGGGCAATCCTTGATGGCGGCGTTGAGCAGGCCCGGCTGCTTGATGTCGATGCCGTAGACGGTCTTGCCGACGACCTTGTCGGCGGTATCGAGCCGCTTGATCGGCTTGCCGATCAGCTTCCACTCCTTGGGGTCCTTCAGCTTCACGTCCTGCGGCACCGGCAGCTTCGCCGCGCGCTCGGCGACCTGGCCGTAGCGGAGCTTGCGCTTCGTGGGTCCGTGCGTGATGACGCTGTTCGCGGCGCTGCAATCGGCGACCGGGACTTTCCACTGGTCGGCCGCTGCCTGGACCAGCATCATGCGTGCAGCGGCGCCGCCCTTGCGCACGTACTCGTGCGATTCGCGGATGCCGCGGCTGCCGCCGGTGGAGAAATCGCCCCACGCGCGCTTGCGCTTGACGCTTTCGCCCGGCGTCGGATATTCGATCTTCACCTTCGACCAGTTGCACTCGAGCTCGTCCGCGACGAGCTGCGCAAGGCCGGTGATCGTGCCCTGCCCCATCTCGGAGCGGACCACGCGGATGTTGACGGTGTCGTCGGGGCCGATCGCGACCCAGACGCCGATCTCGGGCGAGCCGTCCTGCGCGCGCGCGACGTCGGGCCCGCCGAACGGCAGGCGAAAGCCAAGCGCAAGACCGCCGGTGACCGCGGCGGAGGAAACGATGAAGGAACGACGGTTCATTCTCATGGCGTCCTCCTCAGGCCTTGGCCGCGTTTCCCGCAGCGGCGTGGATCGCTTCCCGGACCTGCTGGAAAGTGCCGCAGCGGCAGATGTTGGTGATCGCGGCGTCGATGTCCGCGTCCGTGGGCTTGGGCTTCTGCTGCAGCAGCGCCGTGACCGCCATGATCATCCCCGACTGGCAGTAGCCGCACTGCGGCACGTCGTTCGCGAGCCAGGCCTGCTGCACTTTGTTCAGCTTGCCGCCCTGCGCGAGCCCTTCGATCGTGGTGATGCGCTTTCCCTCGACCGAGCTCACCGGCAGCACGCACGAGCGCGTGGCCTGCCCGTCGACGTGCACGGTGCAGGCGCCGCATTGCGCCACGCCGCAGCCGTATTTCGTTCCCGTGAGTCCGACCTGCTCCCTCAGCACCCACAACAGCGGGGTGTTTGGCTCCACGTCCACCTGGACGGGTTTGCCGTTGACGACGAAGCGCGCCATTTTTGACCTCCTCTAGAGTGGCGGCAAAATTGTAGTCCTCGACGCGACGGCCCGAGCGCCCTTTTTTGGAACAGCGCATCGGAATGAACTTATCGACGGCTGTGTGCGGCGCACCAGAGTGCCGTGGGCGTTCGCCGAGCCGCCGGGATGCGGTCCGCTGGGCACAGGGGCAGCCCCTCGGCAGCTCCCAAGTGCCCTGCCGGGACCGCGGCGCTCGATCGTTACCGATCGCCTAACGCGGCTCATTCGTTTTTCTGATTCGTCGCCGAAGCGCGCATCACGCCCACTCGCGCCAGTTGGCAGCGGCAGCCCCGCGGCGGCGCTTCAGTGCCCGGTCGGAACCACGCCGACTCGCTCATCACTCGTTTTCCTGATTCGTCGCTGAAGCGCGCGTCAACATCCACACGCGCCAGTTGAGAAAGCACCATGACGTTTTCGCGAAAAGCAACCTCTTGTTGCGCGAACGAAACAGCCGGAAATGAGACGCGAAACAACTTTGTTGTCCATCAACGACGCCAGCATGGTCGCGCTCGAGCCGCGCCGAGCGCGCTCGCGAGAGAGCCGCGCCGTCTTTGATGCGCACGCGGGCATCCAGCTTGACGAAGTAGCGCGCCGCTCCTCCTGTCGTCGCGACCATGACGGTTCTGTAACGTCCAAGCCGGGAATGCTGTTGCTGAAGGACGACGCACACCCGGCAGTGCCTGCGTGAATTGATCACGGTCGCTTTTTCGCAGCAGACACTACGGTTGCGGGCACGTTGCGATTGTCACATGTCGCCGTGTGACGACGAATTTCTAGTGACGAAGGTCTCGACGGACCCGTAGTTCTACCTCTTACACTCAATAACAAGTTCCTTTACCTGTCACAGAGCGGCACGTTACCGTCGCCGCCAAGCGATACCAACAAACTCATAAGCGACCTATGAGAAAACTACTGCTCGTTTCATTGATCGCCTCTGCCCTCGCCGCATGTGGCGGGGGTAGCGAATCGGGAACTGGCTCGCCGGTCGCTGCGGGAACGCCGACTCCGACGCCAACGCCGACACCCACACCGAAACCGCCGACGCCTTCGCCGACGCCGACTCCGACGCCGACGCCGACGCCGACCCCAACACCGACGCCGACACCGACTCCGACGCCGACTCCCACACCGACGCCGCCGCCGAGCAGCGCCAACTTCACGACCCGGTGCTCACAGCCCGGTGTCCTGAAGTGCGTGGGCTTCGACTCGCCCGCGGACATCTCGGGCAC
>DATLUZ010000033.1:0-11258 GCA_035577785.1 Burkholderiales bacterium
GCCGGCGCCGAGATGCGCCAGGCGATGGGCATCGCGGTGTTCGCCGGCATGATCGGCGTCACCGCCTTCGGCATCTTCCTCACGCCGGTGTTCTACGTGCTGCTGCGCGCCCTGAGCGGCAACCGGCCGCTCAAGCACCACGGAGAGATTCCCCACGATGCGGCCGCCTTCGCCGCTGGCGGCGTTCAGGCGAGCCCCGCCTCGCCTGTCAACAAGCACGAGGTCTGAACATGAATACTGAAGCCATGCTTGCCGGCGGAAAATGGGGTCTGTCCCTGTTTTTCATGGTCACGCTGCTTGCAGCCTGCGCGACGTCGCTGCCGAAGATTGAGCCCGAGAAACTGCCCCAGCCCCCGGCGGCCTTCAAGGAAGGCGACGGCCGCTGGACCCAGGCAGCTCCCGCCGAGGCGCAGCCGCGCGGCGAATGGTGGAAAGCCTTCGCCGATCCGGTGCTCGACGATCTCGTCGAGCGTGCAAACCGCGCCAACACGAGCATCCAGGTCGCCGCCGCGCGGCTGGCGCAGGCGCGCGCCTTCGTCCGCGCGACCGACGCCGAGCGTTCGCCGCAGGTCGGCGTCGGCGCAAGCGCGACGCGGGCGCAGGGCATTGTCGGCGGCACGTTTGTCGGGCCGGCGCGCAACATCTTCGCGACCGGCGCCGACTTCTCCTATGAGGTGGACGTCTTCGGCCGCCTGTCGCACGCCACGGACGCCGCAACGCTCGACGCCCAGGCCCAGGAGGGCCTGCTCCAGAGCGCACGGCTCCTGGTGCAGGCGCAAGTCGCGCAGACCTACCTGGCGCTGCGCGCTCTGGACGACGAACGCGCGCTCGTCAGAAGCACCGTCGGCGCGTACCGCGAAACGCTCACGCTCACCGAGCGGCGCTGGCGCGCGGGCGACGTCGCCGAGCTCGACGTGGCGCGCGCGAGCACCGAGGTCGCCGCTACGGAATCCGATGCGCTGGCGCTCGACCGCCAGCGCGCCGCTCTGGAGCATGCGCTCGCCTTGCTGGTGGGCGAAGTTCCATCGAACTTTTCGGTTCCCATCGCGCAATGGGCGAGCGCGCTGCCCGTCGTCCCGGCCGGCCTTCCGAGCACGCTCCTCACGCGCCGGCCCGACGTGTCGGCGGCGCAGCAGACCATGCTCGCCGCGCAAGCGCGCGTCGGCGTGGCGAAGGCCGCGTACTTTCCGCGCGTGGCCCTGACGGGCACTGCCGGCTACGCCTCGACCGACATCTCGGATCTGTTCGAATGGTCCTCCCGCGCCTGGCTGCTCGGCGCGATCGCGTCCATGCCGATCTTCGACGGCGGGCGGCGCAAGGCTGGGGTCGAGAGTGCCAGCGCGCAGCTCGAAGGCGAGGTGGTGCGCTACCGCGAGCAGATTCTCGTCGCTTTCAAGGACGTCGAAGACGAGCTCTCCTCGCTGCGCCTCCTCGCCGAGCAGTCGGAGGCCCAGGGGCGCGCGGTGCAGGGCGCAAGCCGCACGACCTCGCTGTCCGACACGCGCTACAGGAACGGCTACGTCAGCCAGCTCGAGCTGCTCGACGCGCAGCGAAGCGAGCTGCGCAACCGGCGCCAGGCGCTGCAGGTGCGCTCGGCGCAGTACCAGAGCACCGTCGCACTGGTGAGGGCGCTCGGTGGCGGCTGGAACTAGAGGCTATTCCGGCGTCACGTAAGCGGCCGTCAGCCCGCCATCGACCAGGAACTCGGTTCCGGTGACATAGGAGGATTCGTCCGAGGCGAGCCACAGCGCAGCCTGGGCGATCTCGTGCGCCTCGCCGAAGCGTCCCATCGGCAGGTGGACGAGGCGGCGCTTCTTCTTCTCCTCGGTATTGAGAAAGCTCATGAGGAGCTCGGTCTTGAGCGGTCCGGGGCTCAGCGCGTTGACGCGGATGCTCTCGCGCGCGTGGATCACGGCGAGCTCGCGCGTCATGGCGAGGACCGCGCCCTTGCTGGCGGTGTAGGCGATCTGCGGCGTGGCGGCGCCCATGCGGGCGACGAACGAGGCGGTGTTGATCACCGAGCCGCCGCCGGCGCGGCGCAGCGCCGGGATGCCGTGCTTGCAGCCGAGGAAAACGCCCTTCGCGTTGACGTCGAGCGTGAGGTCCCACACCGACTCGTCGGTGGCGATCGCGTCGTCGTCCTTCGGGTGCATGATGCCGGCGTTGTTGAAGAGGACGTTCAGCCGGCCGAACTCGCGCTCGGCCGCGACCACCATCCGCTCGCAGTCCTTCGCCTTGGATACGTCAGCCTTGAAATGAAAAGCTCGGCCGCCTTGCTGCTTCACGAGCTGAACCGTCTCCTGCGCGGCCTGCTCGTTGACATCGACGGCGAGGACATCCGCGCCTTCGCGCGAGAAGAGCAGCGCCGACTGGCGTCCGATGCCGCTGCCTGCGCCGGTGATCAGCGCCACTTTGTGTTTGAGTCTCATATGCGTTCGAAATATCTCCTGCGTTCCCAGTCGGTGACCGCGCGGTCGAAGGCAGCCGCCTCGGTGCGGTAGAAGTGGCTGTAGTGCTCGACGATCTCTTTCCCGAAGGCGCGCTTTGCAAATTCACTCGCTTCGAATGCCTCGACTGCCTGGGAAAGGGTGTAAGGCACGCGCGGCAGCGCTTTGGCGGCGTAGACGTCGCCCTCGAAGCAAGCGGGCGGCTCGATCCGGTTGGCGATGCCGTCGAGGCCCGACGCGAGCGCGGCCGCGAGCGCAAGGTAGGCGTTGCAGTCGGCGCCCGGGATGCGGCATTCGATGCGCATGCCGGCGCCTTCGCCAACGACACGGAAGCCGGCGGTGCGGTTGTCGTAGCTCCAGGCGAGACGCGTCGGCGCCCAGGAGGCGTCGACGTAGCGCTTGTAGGAATTGACCGTCGGCGCGTAGAACACCATCAGCTCCGGGACGTGAGCGAGCCAGCCGCCCAGGAAATGGCGGAAGGGTTCGTTGCCCTTCGCAAAGGCATTCTTGCCGTCGCGCCAAAGGCTGAGGTGAATGTGGCAGCTCGAGCCCGCGCCATCGGCCGCGAACTTGGCCATGAAGGTAACGCTCATGCCGGCGGCCTCGGCGAGCTCCTTCAGGCACTGCTTGAATATCGCGTTGCGGTCGGCCATCTCGAGCGCCTCGGCATAGCGGATATTGAGCTCGTGCTGGCCCCGGCCCCATTCGCCCTTCGAGGTCTCGACCGGCACGCCGGAGAGCTTGAGGTGACGGCGGGCGGCGCCGTGGAAGGCCTCGGTCCGCGTGCCCTGCAGGATGTGGTAGTCCTCGAGATACCAGCCGGCGGGCTCGAGGTTGCGGAAGTCCTGCAGCGCGGCGTCGCGGTAGCTGGTGCGGAAAAGGTAGTGCTCGAGCTCGGTCGCGGCGAACGCCGCGAAGCCGGCCTGGCGCGCCGCTTCGGTCTGCCGGCGCAGGATCGAGCGCGGCGCCACCGGCACGTAATCGTGCGTCTTCTCGCTCCTGACGTCGCACACCACGAAGGCGGTCTTTTCCAGCCAGCTCGCCACGCGCAGCGTTGCCATGTCGGGCACCATGTGCACGTCGCCGTAGCCGAGCTCCCAGTTGGCGAAGGTGTAGCCCGGCACCGGCTCCATCTCCATGTCGACGGTGAGGAGGTAGTCGCAGGCGTGGCCGCCCGACTTGGCGACCTCGTCCACGAACATCTCGGCGTCGAAGCGCTTGCCCACCAGCCGGCCATAGTGGTCGGTAAAGCCCGCGACCACGGTCTCGATCTCGCCCGCGGCCACCATGGCGCGCAGCGCCTCGGGCGTGAGCATGCCTCTCGGCTTATTCATCGTTCTTCCTGAAGAGGACGAAGATTTTCCCCACATTCTGGACTTGTTCCGCGCCGGTCGCCCGCAGATTTCCTTTACGAGCGGTAAGGCCTTTCGCCCCGAAGATCGCGGCCGGCTCGAGCTGGTGCGCACGCGCCTTGAGCGTTCTGCGCTCGGACGAAGTCAGCATGAATGAATCCGAAAATCTAATGTCAAAATAACCGCCTTGCTACCCCAGGATTTTCACCCGGTTCTGCGGCGCTGGTGGGAAAGCCGCTTCGACGAACCCACCGCAGCCCAGCTCGAAGGCTGGCGCGCCATCCGGCGCGGCGCCGACACCCTGATCGCGGCGCCGACCGGCTCCGGGAAGACGCTCGCCGCCTTCCTGACGGCGCTCGACGAGCTGTTCCGCGAAGGCGCCAAAGGGGACGCTTTGCCCGACGAGGTCCGGGTCATCTACGTCTCGCCGCTCAAGGCGCTCTCGGCCGACATTCACAAGAACCTCGCCGAGCCGCGCCGGGAAATCCGCGCTCTCGCCGAGGCCATGGGCTATCCGGCGGCGAAGATCACGGCGGCGGTGAGAAGCGGCGATACGCCGCAGAGCGAGCGCGCCGCGATGCTGCGCACGCCGCCGCACGTCCTCGTCACCACGCCCGAGTCGCTCTATCTCCTGCTGACCGCGGCGCGCTCCCGCGAGATCCTGAAGAGCGCCCGCGCGGTGATCATCGACGAGATCCACGCCGTGCTCCAGTCGCGCCGCGGCGCGCACCTCGCGCTGTCCCTCGAGCGCCTCGACCACGTCTGCGGCCGGAAGCTCCAGCGCATCGGTCTCTCCGCCACGCAGAAGCCCATCGACGAGGTCGCTCGCTTTCTGACCCAAAGAGAGTGCTCTGTCATCGACAAAGGCCACAAGCGGGCGCTTGACCTGGCGGTGGAAGTACCTCGCTCGCCGCTCGAGGCGGTGATGTCGCACGAGGTGTGGCAGGAAATCTACGAGCGGCTGGTGGAGCTGATCGGCTCGCATCGCACCACGCTCATCACGGTGAACACGCGTCGCCTCGCCGAGCGCATGGCGCACCAGCTCTCGGAACGGCTCGGCGGCGAGCAGGTGGCCGCGCACCACGGCAGCCTCGCCCGCGAGGCCCGCCTCGACGCGGAGGAAAGGCTGAAGGGCGGGCGGTTGAAAGTGCTGGTCGCCACCGCCTCGCTCGAGCTCGGCATCGACATCGGTCACGTCGACCTCGTGTGTCAGATCTCCTCGCCGCACCGCATTTCCACGTTCCTCCAGCGCGTCGGCCGCTCGGGGCACACCATCCACGGCGTGCCGAAAGGCCGGATCTTCCCGCTCACGCGCGACGACCTCATCGAATGCGCCGCCATGGTCCAGGCGGTGCGCGAAGGCGAGCTCGACCGCGTCTCGGTGCCCGACCAGCCGCTCGACGTCCTCGCCCAGCAGATCGTGGCCGAGGCGTCCGCGGAAGAGGAGTGGGACGAGGCTGCGCTGCTTGGGCTCGTCCAGCAGAGCTATCCGTACCGGAATCTCAGGAAGGAGACCTTCCTCGAGCTCGTGGAGATGCTTGCGCGCGGCTACGTCACCCGCCGCGGGCGCCGCGGCGCGCTGATCCACCACGACAGCCTCCATCGGAAGATCCGCGCCCGCAAGGGCTCGCGCATGAGCGCGATCGTCAACGGCGGAGCGATTCCGGAGGTGTTCGACTACCGCGTGCTGCTCGAGCCCGAAGGCCACTTCATCGGCACGCTGAACGAGGACTTCGCCATCGAATCGCTGCCCGGCGACGTGTTCCAGCTCGGCAACACGTCCTGGCGGATCCTGCGCATCGGCAACGGCGTGGTCCGGGTCGCCGACGCCGCGGGCCAGCCACCTTCCATGCCGTTCTGGCTCGGCGAGGCGCCCGCGCGCAGCGAAGAGATGAGCGCCGCGGTGTCGCGCCTGCGCGCGGCGGTGGATGCTGTTCTTCCGGGGCCCGAGGCGACGCGGAAGGAGGGCGAGCTCGAGCCCGCGACCTCCCTCCTGAAAGACAAGTACCTCGTTAGCCGTGACGCGGCGGAACAGATTGCAGGCTACCTCGGCGAGGCGAAGCGCAGCCTCGGCGTGGTGCCGACCACCGAGACCATCGCGCTCGAGCGCTTCTTCGACGAGTCGGGCGGCATGCAGCTCGTCCTGCACGCGCCTTTCGGCAGCCGCATCAACCGCGCCTGGGGCCTCGCGCTGCGCAAGAAGTTCTGCCAGGGCTTCAACTTCGAGCTGCAGGCGGCGGCGACCGAGGAGGGCGTGATCCTTTCGCTCAATTCCTCCCACTCCTTCGCGCTCGAGGAGGTGTTCCGCTACCTGCACCCGAACACCGTGCGCGAGACCCTGGTTCAGGCGCTTCTCCAGTCGCCGATCTTCGAGACGCGCTGGCGCTGGAGCACGACCCTTTCGCTCGCCGTGCCGCGCAACCGCGGCGGCGCGCGCGTACCCAATCAGCTCCAGCGCATGTACGCCGAGGACCTGCTGCAGGCGGTGTTCCCCGACGCCGTCGCCTGCCAGGACAATCTCCAGGGCGCGCGCGAGATTCCCGACCACCCGCTGGTGAACCAGGCGCTGCGCGACGCGCTGGAGGAGGCAGTCGACCTCGCCGGCCTCGAAAAAGTACTGCAACGATTGGTGAAAGGCGAAATTCGCTGCCTCGCGAGGGACACCCCGGAGCCGTCGGTCCTGAGCCACGAGCTCCTCAACTCCGCGGTCTATACCTTCCTCGACGACGCGCCGCTGGAAGAGCGCCGCACCCGCGCGGTCTATACGCGCCGCGCCACCGAACCTCGCAGCGCGGACGACCTCGGGGCGCTCGATCCGGCTGCCATCCAGCGCGTGCGCGAAGAGGCCTGGCCGGTCGCCAACACTGCGGACGAGGTGTACGACGCGCTCGTGGTGGCCGGCTTCATCCGGACCGCGGAGCTCGCGCCGCACTGGCCCGCGCTGCTCGCCGAATTGGGCGAACGGGCGGTCAAGCGAGGCGACGCCTGGTTGGCCTACGAGCGCAAGGATGACGATCCGGTGGAGATCCTCGCGAGCCGCCTGGAGGTCCTCGGGCCCGTAACGGAAAGCGAGCTGAAGATTCCAGACGCCAGTGGCGCGCTTCTTCAATTGGAGAGCCAAGGCCGGATCCTGCGCGGACGCTTTACGCCCGGAGCAATGGAAATCGAATGGTGCGATCGCAGGTTATTGGCGCGCATCCACCGCTATACGCTGAATCGCCTGCGCGCGGAGATCGAGCCGGTGAGCGCGGCCGACTTCATGCGCTTCCTGCTGCACTGGCAGCACGTGGCGGGCGAGGACCAGGTGAAAGGCACCGAAGGGCTCGCAGCCGTGATCGAGCAGCTCGAGGGCTTCGAGCTCGCGGCGGCGGCGTGGGAGCACGACGTGTTGCCGGCGCGCGTAGCCGACTACGGCGCCGAACAGCTCGACCGGCTTTGCCTGAGCGGTCGCGTGGCATGGGGACGGCTCGCGCCTGGAGCCAAGGCGCCGTTGCGCACTTCGCCGATCGCGCTGCTTCTCCGGGAGCATGCGGCGCACTGGAGCATGGAGAAGGCGGTCCCTGAATTTTCGTCCGAGGCGGCCGCCGTGCGGGAGGCGCTGCAGAAGCGGGGTGCGTCCTTCTTCAGCGAGCTGGTCAACGCGACGCGCCTCCTGCCGGCCGTCGTCGAGCGTGCCCTGGCCGAGCTCGCGGGCGCGGGCGTCGCCAGCGCCGACAGCTTCGCCGGTCTGCGGGCGCTTCTCGCGCCACCCGACAAGCGAAGAGACCTGGTGGAAACGGCGGGGCGTTGGTCGCTCCTTGCTTCCGAGCGCGCGGACGACGTCGAGGTCGTGGCGAAGACGCTCCTCAAGCGTTACGGCGTCGTGTTCCGCTCGATGCTGCAGCGCGAATCGGGCCTGCCGCCATGGCGCGAGCTCGTGCGCGTCTACCGGCGCATGGAGGCGCGCGGCGAAATCCGCGGCGGGCGCTTCGTCGCGAGCTTCGGCGGCGAGCAGTTCGCCGCGGCCGACGCGGTTGGCCGCCTGCGGGCGGTGCGCAAGACGGAGCGAGCGGACGAGCTGGTCGTGCTGAGCGCGGCCGATCCGCTCAATCTCGTCGGGATTCTCACGCCGCATCCGCGCATCGCCTCGGTCTACCGCAACCGGCTGCTCCTGAAAGACGGCCTGCCGATCGCGGCGCTCGAAGGCGGGGAGCTGCGCCGCCTCGCCGACGTCCCCTTGGACGACGATCACCTCAAGAGCCTGCTCGCGCGGCGCTCCCTGCGGCTGCCGCTCAGGCCGCACCTGCGGCTTCCGACCGCGCGCGAGGCCCGGGCGCTCGCCCGCGTGGTGCATTGAAGCGTGCGCTCCTCGTCCTGGCGGTCGGCGTGGCGGTGGGCGCGGCGGTCGGTGGGCTGGTTGGCTGTGTGACTTCGACCGACGGCCGCTTCCGCAACAACTACCCGCATCCCGAGAAGACCGGCTTCTGGAAGTGGAAGTGGGAGCAATGGCGCGACGGGCTGCCGCACCGGCCCGAGGGCGGCTACCGCTTCGAGGTCGCGAAGAGCGATTTCTCGCCGGCGCTCAATCCGTCGGTCACCTGGATCGGGCACGCCACGGTGCTGCTGCGCGTCGGCGGGCTGAGCGTCCTTACCGACCCGCAGTTTTCGGAACGCGCCTCGCCGGTGAGCTTCGCCGGCCCCAAGCGCGTGGTGCCACCCGCGCCGGGCCTCGACGCCCTGCCGCACGTCGACGCGGTGGTGATCTCGCACAACCACTACGACCACCTCGATCTCGACAGCGTAAAAAAGCTCGCGGCGCAGCCGGGCGGCTCGCCGCGGTTCTTCGTGCCGCTCGGTCTCAAAGAATGGTTTTCGCACCAGGGGATCGACGACGTGGTCGAGCTGGGCTGGTGGCAGAGCCGCAGCTTCAAGGGTGTCGAAGTGCATTTCGTCCCGGTGCAGCACTGGTCCAAGCGCACGCTGACCGACGAGAACCGGACGCTCTGGGGCGGCTGGGTGCTGCGCCATCCCGAGCTTGCGTTCTTCTTCGCCGGCGACGCGGGCTATTCCAGGGATTTCGCCGACATCGGAGCGCGCTTCGGCGGATTCGACCTCGCCGCGCTGCCGATCGGCGCCTACGAGCCGCGCTGGTTCATGAAGATCATGCACATGGAACCCGCCGAGGCGGTGCAGGCCCACAAGGACGTGCACGCGCGGCAATCGCTCGCCATCCACTGGGGCACCTTCGACGGGCTCACCGACGAGAGCCTGTACGAGCCGCCGCAGCGGCTCGCCGAGGCGCGGGGCAAAGCGGGGCTGAGCGAGGGCGAGTTCTTCGTCCTGAAGCACGGCGAAACCCGCTCGCTCGCCCGCCGATGAAAATCAACAAGCAGTGGCTGCGGCGCCACGTGACGGACACTTACGTGCGCCAGGCGAAGGCACAGGGCTACCGCTCGCGCGCCGCTTTCAAGCTGCTCCAGATCGACGCCAAGGAAAAGTTCCTGAAGCCCGGCCAGCTGGTGGTCGATCTCGGTGCCGCGCCCGGCGGCTGGTCGCAGGTCGCGGCCGACAGGGTGAAGCCGCGTGGCCGCGTGATTGCAATTGATCTGCTGCCGATCGCCCCCATCTCGGGCGTGACGGTGCTGACGGGCGATTTGCGCTCGGAAAGCCTTGATCAGGCGTTGCGAGGTGCCAGGGTGGACGTAGTACTTTCGGACCTGTCGCCGAATTTGTCGGGCATCGGCAACGTCGACCAGGCGCGGGCACTCGAGCTCATCACGGCCGCGATCGATTTTTGCTGCAAGGTGCTCAAACCAGAGGGCGTTTTTGTCCTCAAAGCGTTTCACGGCCAAGCGTTCGATGAAGTTTTGCAGCTGCTTCGGAGGACCTTTGAGAAGGTAAAAGTCGTAAAACCCCTCGCTTCCCGGGGTGAATCCGCGGAAACTTATGTGGTGGCGCGCGGGGTAGGTGCCCTGTAAGATCAGTTAGTTGTCGCGGTGCAGTCGCTGGACTAACGACACGGAGTTAGCGCTTGAACAATATGCTTAAGAACCTGGTCATCTGGCTCGTCATCGGGCTGGTGCTGATGACCGTGTTCAACCAGTTCAATACCCGCCAGTCGGCGCAGGCGCCGATGGAGTACTCCCAGTTCCTGGAGGAAGTGAAGGCGGGCCGCATCGCCAAGGTCACGATCGAGGGGCGCCAGCTCAAGGCGACCACTTCGGAGGGCAAGCGTGTCACGAGCTATTCGCCCGGGGATATCTGGCTCGTCTCCGACCTGCTGAAGTACGGCGTCAAGATCGAGGCCAAGCCCGAGGAGGAGCCCTCGCTCCTCATGAACATCTTCGTCTCCTGGTTCCCGATGCTTCTGCTCATCGGCGTATGGATCTTCTTCATGCGCCAGATGCAGGGCGGCGGACGCGGCGGCGCCTTCTCGTTCGGCAAGTCGCGCGCGCGCATGCTGGACGAATCGACCAATACCGTCACCTTCGCCGACGTCGCGGGCTGCGAGGAAGCGAAAGAGGAAGTGGCCGAGCTGGTCGACTTCCTGCGCGACCCGTCCAAGTTCCAGAAGCTCGGCGGGCGCATCCCGCGCGGCGTGCTGATGGTGGGCTCGCCGGGGACCGGTAAGACCCTTCTGGCGCGCGCGATCGCCGGGGAAGCGAAAGTGCCGTTCTTTTCCATCTCGGGCTCCGACTTCGTCGAGATGTTCGTCGGCGTCGGCGCGGCGCGCGTGCGGGACATGTTCGAGCAGGCGAAGAAGCACGCGCCCTGCATCGTGTTCATCGACGAGATCGACGCGGTCGGCCGCCAGCGCGGCGCGGGCCTCGGCGGCGGCAACGACGAGCGCGAGCAGACGCTGAACCAGCTGCTCGTCGAGATGGACGGCTTCGAGGCGACGATGGGCGTGATCGTCATCGCCGCCACCAACCGGCCCGACGTGCTCGACCCGGCGCTGCTGCGCCCCGGCCGCTTCGACCGCCAGGTGGTGGTGCCCCTCCCGGATATCCGCGGCAGGGAAGAGATCCTGAAAGTCCACATGCGCAAGGTGCCGCTCGCGCCCGACGTGAAGCCCGACATCATCGCGCGCGGCACGCCCGGGTTCTCGGGCGCCGACCTCGCCAACCTGGTGAACGAGGCGGCGCTGTTCGCGGCGCGCCAGAACAAGCGCCTGGTCGACATGGACGACTTCGAGCGCGCCAAGGACAAGATCATCATGGGCGCCGAGCGCCGCTCGATGGTCATGCCCGAGGAGGAGCGCAGGAACACCGCGTACCACGAGTCGGGCCACGCCATCGTCGCGCGCCTCCTGCCCAAGACCGACCCGGTGCACAAGGTCACCATCATCCCGCGCGGCCGCGCGCTCGGCGTGACGATGCAGCTGCCGACCGAGGACCGCTACAGCCAGGACCGCACGCGCCTGCTCAGCATGATCGCGGTGCTCTTCGGCGGCCGCATCGCGGAAGAGCTGTTCATGAAC
>DATLUZ010000034.1:0-9541 GCA_035577785.1 Burkholderiales bacterium
CGACTATCTCCTGACACGCGGCCTGGACGGCACCAGGCTGACCGCGTTCGGCGTCGGCGCCACCGAACCGCTGACGGGCAAGGAATGCCGCGGCCTGCGCGGCAAGCCGCTCGTCTCCTGCCTGCAGCGCGACCGCTATACCGAGATCACGGTGCTCGGCACGCAGACTTCGGCAATGCGCTAGCCCGCCCACAAAAAACGCCCCGGTTCCCCCGGGGCGTCGTTGTCTTGCTGCGGGCGGCGAGTCAAGCGCCGCTCATCAGTCGCGGTCCTCATCGCCATCGCTGCCGGTGAGGCCGCAGCCGTTACGATTTACCCCGGTTCCCCGGAAGTCGAGATGGCCGTTGGCCTCGTGCTTGTACTTCGTGAGCACGTCGGCGCACACAACGGCAGGCGTCTCGAGGTTGCCGCCGCAGTGGAAATTAGTGGCCACATTCGTCGGGCCCGAGCCGTTGTAGATCGCGGTCTGTGGATACGGGCAGAGGGGACGCGTTCCGGCCAGGTTGAGGATCTGCGCAGGCGCGACGCCGTTCTCGACCCAGTTGACCAGCGCGGGAAACGCGTTCGGCACGACGCAATGCCCGGCGCCGGGTACGCGGAACAGGCGATAGAACTCCTGCTGCTCATCGAAGTCCGGCCCGTTGCCCTTGCCGTGTTGGGAAGCCTGTTCGCGGTAGTAGTTGATCACGCCGCGCGGCATGATGAGCTGGTCGTTGGCGCCTACCAGCGTGAGGAGCTTCCCGCCGTGCTTCCTGAACGCTTCCACATCGCCGAAGGTATCGGTGACGTCGGCGATGTTGCGCGAGCCGTCCTGCGCGACCTGGCCGTATTCGCCGATGGACACGGTCCGCCAATCAAAAGTGCGGTCGTGCTCGTCCCAGTGGAACTGCGTTACTCCGAGGAAGAACGGGAGCGTGCCATTCAGGGCCGGCAAGCTGGTTCCGCGGTCGAGCCCAAACCAGATCTTGTTGCCGCGAGTATTTCTCGGCCCGTCCCAGATCTTGTCGATGGCGTCGGCTTCCTGCAGCGTCAGGCAGTTCGTGGCCGGCGCGGTTGATGCGCCGCAGACATTCGCCCGGGCGCTGAAGGTGCAGGTGCGCGGATCGTCGATCACGCCGTCCGTGACGCCGTCAGCCGCGTCGCAGGCCGCGACCGCCGACGCAGTAGCCTGGTTCAGCTTGGCCGCCGCGATAGGCGCCCCCACCAGATCCTTCATCGCGATCTGGCCCCACATCTGCGCCGTCTGGAAGCGCGTCCAGTAGATGGCGGGCGCGTTGGCGAGGATGCCGTCGAGCTCGTTCGGCAGTTCCTGCGCCAGCACGTAGCCCTGCCGGCCGCCGGTGGAGCAGCCGTTCCAGTAGTTGAAGGCCGGCCGCATGGCGTAGTAGGTCTTGGCGATCGCCTTCGAGAAGAGGATCTGCTGCTTCATCCCGTTGCGGATGAAGTCGTTGATGAACTGCAGGTTGTAGGTGCCGTCGGTATTTACCCCGGGCTCGCAGTCGCCGCCGGTATGGCCCGTGTCGTTGCCCGATCCCACATAGCCGGCGTTCACCGGAGCGTTGACCGCCAAGCTTCCAGCGCAGCCGCCGCCGCCGATGCCCTGCGTCCTGCCGTTCCAGGCTCCCTGCACGCCGCCCGTGCCGCCATCCAGCGAGTTGAGCGGCAGCCCAACGCGGATGTTGATGTTCTGGTTGGGATTGGTCCCGTACAGCACGTTCACTTGGCAGTACGAAACGTTCGCGCCCGCTGCCGGGATGATGGCGCTGCTGACCGTCTTGACCGCTGGATTGCCGAGCAACCCGTTGGCCGGATCCGTTGCGAGCTCGGTGCAGTGCACGGGCACGGGCGGCGGCGGATCGACGTGCTTGTTGTCGGCCGCGCACGGTGCCGACGTGAGCAAGGCGAGACTGAACGAAGCGATGGAAAAGGAAACGTACTGCAGGGATGCGCGATGCATGAGACTCCTCCTCTGTAAGTCCCCGACGGCAATTCCTACTTGGCGAGCCGAATTGTTCGGACCCCGAACAATTCAGCCGAAAAAATGCTAGCCCTCGTTTTGATCTGCGTCAACCGGAATGCGATTCAGAAGCGCTGCTTCTTAATCCCGCAGGTCTCGCCATCAGACGTTTTCGTTTCTTTACCTGCTTGCTGACACGCCAGTCATCGCCAAGTCAGGGGCGGGTCATTTGCGGGGAGTAGCGTCCCCCGTCAGTGCGCAGCTCACTCATCCTTCAGCTTCTGGTGTTACGAAAGGCGCGCAACGTCTGTGGAACCGAGGAAGCGCTCGGGCGAAATTTGAGCGTGCCGGCGCAAGAGCTGCGGGCCTGGCTGGCCGGCAAGGAAGCGGTTCCGTTGGCGGTATTCAACCGTGCGATGCAGCTCGTGAACCGCGCGTACCGGGAAGAGAAACTGGCGGAGTGAGAGGGATTCGAACCCTCGATACGGGTTTAAGCCCGTATAACGCCTTAGCAGGGCGCCCCCTTCGGCCACTCGGGCATCACTCCGGAGGAACGCAAATTATCGCCGATTCTTCGACTCGGCGGCTTGCCGCTCCCAGACTACCCGGATTGTATGTGGCTTGCCATCGAGCTCCATTGATCCGCTCAGCACGAGCCGTGCGCCTTCCAGCGCAATGTGGCGCAGGTTGGAGGCGCCGGCGAGGTTGTGGTCGGAGCAGAGCTCCAGGTGGTGTGTGACGGTGCGGGCCTTCTCGTCGACGCTGTAGTAGCCGTAGTAGGCGAAGTAGCGCTCGCCCATGATGTGGACCGAGACGTTGCCTTCGCGCGAGTAGTCGAGCACGCCCCTGGCGGCGGCGCCCAGCGGGTAGACCTCCCGTCCCCGGTCCGGGCGTGCGCTGTACGACACCAGGCGCCAACGGCCTGTCAGTTTCTTTCGGATCGACCCGCTAGAACGAGACGATCGCTTTGACGGTCCAGCGGTCGGTCGCGGAGGTGAGGCCATAGCCGATGCCGAGATTCAACCCCAGCTTGCGCTCGAGGTCGAGCACGGCGAAGATCGTATGCGACTGCTCGGCGCGAGGCAACGGATCGGAGAGCTTGCCGAAGTCCGCGTAGTACTCGATGCCGAGCGCCGTCCGGTCGCCCACATCGCGTGCCACCTTGAGCGAGGGGTGGAACATGAGCACGCCGCGCTCCTCGCCCGCCAGGTCGGTGCCGATCACCGGATTGACGGCGAGCAGCCATTGGCTCCCGCGCCAGCCGAAGATTGGACGGATTTCGAGCGTGCGCTGCGCCTGCACGAATCGCTCGTCCACGAAGGCCACCTCGGTGTTGACGCCTGCGAAATAGCCTGTGCCGCCGCGCTCGGGCCGCAGCGGCAGCCATTTCAGGCGGAATTTCGGTCCGGCGAAGTAGGTCGTGCCCTCGGCGTTGCGCACGAACGGCAGGTAGAGGCCCCAGTCCCAGTTCCTGGCGAGGCCCCAGGAGATTTCCGGCGTGATGCGCAGGCCGTGATGCGTGGTCACTTCGCCCGGAAAGTCGGGCGTCGTACTGCCGCTCGGGGTCGTGTTGATGTGAAGCTCGACGCCGTGCTCGCCGGGCGCCTCGAGATCGTCGATGTAGACCTGGATCTCGTCGGGCAGCGCGGCCCGCGCGCACGCCGCAGCGAAGAGCGCGACGCAGGCCGTGCGGCGGGCGCTACACCTGATCGAGCTCAAATGCCTTGTGCAGGACGCGCACGGCGAGCTCGGTGTATTTCTCCTCGATCACCACGGTGATCTTGATCTCGGAGGTGGAGATCATCTGGATGTTGATGCCCTCCTCCGCCAGCGTGCGGAACATGCGCGCCGCGATGCCGGCGTGCGAGCGCATGCCCATGCCGACGATGGACACCTTGGCGATGCGCTCGTCGCCCGTGACGGCGCGGCACTTGATGTGCGGCTTCACCTGGTCCTGCAGGAGTTTCACCGCCTTCGGATAGTCGCTGCGGTGCACGGTGAACGTCATGTCGGTCATGCCGTCGTGGCCGACGTTCTGCACGATCACGTCGACGTCGATGTTGGCGTCGGCGATCGGCCCCAGGATGGCGTAAGCGACGCCGGGCCGGTCGGGCACGTCGTGCACCGTGATCTTGGCCTCGTCGCGGTTGAACGCGACCCCCGAGATGACTGCCTTCTCCATCGCCATATGCGGATCTTCCTCGAATGTGACGAGCGTGCCCGAGGCGGCCTCGTCCGCGACCGGCAGCGCCGGGTCGGTGAGGCTCGAGAGCACGCGCGTCGGGACCTTGTACTTGCCGGCGAACTCGACCGAGCGGATCTGCAGCACCTTGGAGCCCGCACCCGCCATCTCGAGCATCTCCTCGAAGGTGACGCTCGCGAGGCGCCGCGCCTCGGGCACCAGGCGCGGGTCGGTGGTGTACACGCCGTCGACGTCGGTGTAGATCTGGCACTCCTCGGCCTTCAGCGCCGCCGCGAGCGCCACCGCCGAGGTGTCCGAGCCGCCGCGCCCGAGCGTGGTGATGTTGCCGCCCTCGTCCACCCCCTGAAAGCCGGCCACGACGACCACCGCGCCCGCGGCGAGATCCTGCCGGATCGGGCCTTCGTCGATGGAAATGATGCGCGCCTTGGTGAACGCGGAGTCGGTAAGCACCTTCACCTGCCAGCCGGTGTAGCTCCTCGCGCGCACGCCGAGCTGCATCAGCGCCATGCAGAGGAGCCCGACGCTGACCTGCTCGCCGGTGGTGGCGACGACGTCGAGCTCGCGCGGGTCGGGCTGCGGCTGCAGCTCCTTGGCGAGCGCGATCAGCCGGTTCGTCTCGCCCGCCATCGCCGAGGGCACGACCACGAGGTCGTGCCCGGCGGCTTTCCACTTCGCGACGCGGCGCGCCACGTTGCGGATGCGCTCGACCGAGCCGACCGAGGTGCCGCCGAATTTTTGGACGATCAGACCCACAGCCACGCGACCTTGAGCATTGAAGGGCCCGAATTTTACAGCGCCTTTCAGCCCGCTGTCGGCATGGCGCAAGCGGGCCGTCAGCCGACACTGAAAAAACTTGAGCGACACCTTTTGGAACCGGCTCGGTCAAACCGGTGCCCATTCGAAGGAGCTGGTTCATGAAGAAAGTATTGGTTGCAGCAGTTCTCGCAGCGCTTGCCATTCCTGCGCAGGCACGTCAAAGCTCTGCCGACGACCACTGGTTCGGCGTCGGCCTCGCCTGGTATGAGCATCCTTGCGGGCTTGCGGCGTTCAACAAGTACGGGCAGGACGACAGTCCGGCGGTGTGGCGCGCCTACGAGCTCACGAAGCGCCATCCGGAGCAATGCTCCGCGCTGTTTCCCTAGAGTTGGTCTTATGATTGCGGAATGGCGAAGCTGCGGCACATCGCGATCACGGTTCCCGATCCCGAGAAGGCGGCGAAGTTCTACATGGAGGCCTTCGGACTGAAGCGCGTCGGCGAGACCGACTGGGCGGGCGCGAGCGGGGTGTACCTCAGCGACGGCGTGGTGAACATCGCGCTGCTGCGCTACAAGACCGAGGAAATGGCAGGCCACCGCGGGCGCGCCTTCGTCGGCGTGCACCACTTCGGCTTCGTCGTCGAAGACGTGGCCGCGGCCCGCGGACAAGTCGAGGCCGCCGGGGCCAGGCACTGGATGGGCGAGCCGCGCGACGGCGGCGGCTTCTACGAAGTGAAGTACCACGACCCCGACGGGATCGTGTTCGACCTCACGGAGAACGGCTGGGTCGGCGCCGAGAAGAAATAAAGGGGTCAGAGGAATTTTCCCGTAACACTTCTGGCGCTGCGCATGCAGCGCAATGTGTTACGGGAAAATTCCTCTGACCCTTTTTGTTTTCACGCTCTGACCCCTTTTGTTTTCACGACTCTTCCCTGCCGACCGCCGCGACGGCGCGGCCGTGCGCCACGACGACCTCCGGACTGCGCTGCATCGCATCGGCGTACTTGCGCTGGAAGCCAACGCCGTCGGCGTTCGGCCGCAGCAGCTTACGCAGCTCGTCGACGCAATCCTGGACCGCAGCCCCTTCTTCGAGCGCCTCTTCGAGACGCACGATGAGCGAGGTGAGCGGGCTGAGCCAGGCGAGCTCGGGCGCGCCGATGAGCGCCTCGAGGAAGGCGCGGTCGGTCATGCGGCCGCGGACGCGCTCGTACTCGCGCCGCTCCGAGTCGACGAGCGCACGATGCAGGTCAAGCAGTTCGCGTCGCATCGTGCACAGATGCGGCCGGAAGCGGCGAAAACAAGCCCGGCGTCAGACGATCTCGTTCGAGCGCAGCAGCAGGTCGGGCGGGATCACCAGGTCGAGCGAGCGCAGGGTCTTGCGGTTGATCACGAGCTCGAACTTGGGCGGCGGCTCCATGGCGAGCTCGCCAGGCTTGGCGCCCTTCACCAGCTTGTCCACGAACGTGGCGGCGCGGAAGAAGAGCTGCGCCGCGTCGAGGCCGTACGAGACCAGGCCGCCCGCATCGACGTACTGGCGCGCGGTGTAGATGGCCGGCAGATGGTGGTGCGCGGCCAGCTCCACCACCGACTGGCGCTGCGTCGCGCCGAGCGTTCCAAGCTGCACGACCACGGCATCGCCTTCGCGTACCGTGTCGAAGCCGGGCTCGATCTGGGAGCGCTTGCGCACGTCGACGAGCAGGGTGTCGAGCTTGAACCCGCGCGCCGCTTCCTCGGCCATCTTCCAGGCGTGCGCGATGGCCGGATTGCCCATGTTCATCAGCCCGACGACGCGCCGCGTTTTCGGCGCGAGCGCGCGCAGCACGTCGACCCGCCGGGTCTCGAGATCCTTGATCAGGAAGGCGATGCCGGTCACGTTGCCGCCGGGGCGCTCGAGCGACTCGACGAGGCCCGTGTCCACGGGGTCGTTCACGCCGAGAGCGACGATCGGGATATCGCGCATGACGTTCCTCGCCCCGAGCGCCGCCTGCGTGCCGCGCGCGATGAGGACGTCCACGCCGGCGCTCCCGAGCTCCTGCGCCAGGCTCCCGTAGCGGCCGGCGCGGCCGTCGGAGGCGCGGTATTCGATCGCAAGGTTGCGGCCCTCGCTGTAACCGGCGCCGCGCAGGCCCTTCCGAAGCTGCTCGAGGTTGCCGGCGTTGATGGCAAGCGGCTGCGGGTCTAGAACGCCGACGCGCACGATCCGCTCCGCCTTGCGCTCCTGCGGCCAGGCCGGCCGCGACAGCAGGGCGAGACTCCCGGCAATGAACGAGCGCCGCGCGATCATCGAACGGCAGTGTAAACCTTTGCAACGGCTCTCGTGACGCAGTTCCTACGCCCGGCCCGTGGCCGGGCACTACAGTGTGTGTGGCAATACCGCCTGGGGGAATAATGCGCAAAGAATCGAAGCCCAAGCTGCGAGCCCCGAAGCCGCCCCGGCGCGACGTCGCCGGACCTGCCTACCGGCGCTTCGCCCGGATGAACATGCGACCCGACGACACCCTCTTCCTCACCGGCATAGCGGTTAGCGGAGCCGTGTTCGCCTGGCTCGTCGCGGGCCTTTGACCCAGCTGACCTAGAACGACCACTCCACGCCGACGCGGAACAGCTTCTTCGGCTGAGGCGTCGAGGGCGTGGCGAATGCCGGCAACCGCGTCGAGTCAGCGTCGTCGGTGACTGTCACGGCAAGCGCCGCAGTAGGCGGCTTTCGTTCAGCGTCGGTGAACGGCGAGGGCTTGGCGGGGGGCATGGGGCGCAGCGTCCGCGCGTCCCGCAGCACGTCCACTTGCGAAGTCGAGGCTAGGCCCGGCCCGGCGGGCTCGGCGGCTTGGACCGGCACGCAGGCGACGACGCAAACCGCCATCGAGATGAACGCCCTCATTTGCAGCATGCTGCGGCGGCGTGCCCGATTCGCGCATGCCGTAAGTCATAGCCTTCACGGTTTTTTGCAGCCGCACCGTCCTTCGAGGGGACATTTTGCGCCGCAGGCGATAGCCGGTCATGCCGCGAGCGGTGCGCCTTCCATTGCGGCGCAAAGTGCGCGAGCGCGAAGACGGCGGCACCACCAGGCGGCCCCAGCCGCTGCCGCCAGGCAAGGCGGCAAGGAAGGTGGTGGACCGCAGGTGTTGCGACGATCGCCGCGCCGCGGGCTGCACGCTGCGCGGCGGAACCGACGTGGCATGCACGTGCCTGTGGCGGCGGCGCGGCCGGCTGACAAGCCGCGCGAGGAACGCCATGGCGAAGACGATCGCCAGGGTTCCGAGCAGAACGCGGCCGAGCACGCGCATGCTTCGGAGCATATCGGCTCCCAAGGCAGCCGTCCTTCGTGCTGACGTTTTTTTGCGCCCGCCTCGAGTCGGCCTAGAACCCGCGATCTCCAACCAACCGGGTGATCGCTTCCCGCATGGCCGTGGCGTCCGCGCAGCCTTGCCCGGCGATGTCGAGGGCCGAGCCGTGGCCGACCGACGAGAAAAGGACCGGCGTGCCGAGGGTGAGCGCGGCGATGCGCTGCGGCGCGAGCGCTTTGGCGGCGACGTGCCCCTGATCGTGCAACATCACGACGAACGCGTCGTACCCCGCGCGGTGGATGAGCGTATCCGCGCCGATCGGGCCATCGGCGACGATGCCTTCGCCCCTCGCCTGCTCCAGCGCCGGATCGATGACCTCGATTTCCTCGCGCCCGAAGGCGCCGGATTCGCCGGCGTGCGGATTGACGCCGCTCACCGCGATTTTCGGTCGCTCGATGCCGAGCTTCACGAGCGCATCGTGTACAGCGCGCACCGTCTTCGCGACCCTCGGAATCGTGATCATGGCTAACGCCGCTCGGACGCTCGCATGCAGCGTGGCGTGCGCAATGCGCAACTCGCGCTCGCCGTGGCGGAAACAGAGCATGAGAATCGCGTCCTCCGGCTGCAGCCCGCACACGCGCGCGACGAACGAGGGATAGCCGTCGAACTCGATGCCGGCGGCATGCACCGCGGCCTCCGTGTGCGGCGCGCCGACCACGGCGGCGAAGCGCCCTTCGAGCGCCGCGCGAATCGCACTCTCCGCCGCGGCGAGGGCGGCGCGGCCGTGGCCTGGCGCGACGGTACCGAGCGCGGGCAGGTCCTGCTTCACCGGCAGCAGCTCGATCCCTTCGAGCGACAGGCCGCAGGCACGCGCATGCAGCTCCAGCACCGCGCGGTCGCCGACCAGCACCGGCCGGCAGAGGTCGAGCACGGCCGGGTCGCGCGCCGCCTTGAGCGAGATCTCCGGACCGATGCCGGCCGGATCGCCGGTGGCGATGGCGACGCTCGGCTTCACGCTAGTCGATCTTCACGTTGGCGGCGCGAATGACAGCGGCCCAGCGTTGCGTTTCCTCGCGCATGTAGGCAGCCGTCTGCGCCGGAGTGAATCCCATCGGTTCCGCGGAAAGGGCGGCAAGCCGGGACTGAACGTCGGGGTCCTGCAGCGCTTCGGCTACGCCTGCCGAGACTTTCCGGGCGATCGGCGCCGGCAAACCCGGCGGACCCACTATCCCGAACCAGGCCGCGGCCTCGAAACCGGGCAGCGATTCGGCCAACGCCGGCACGTCGGGCAACGAGGGAACGCGTTTTGCGCTTGCCACCGCGAGCGCCTTGATGCGTCCGG
>DATLUZ010000035.1:0-20358 GCA_035577785.1 Burkholderiales bacterium
CCTCGAGGGCCTGCCCTTCGAGGTGCAGGCCGACGAGGTGCTGGTCCTCGCCGGCACGCAGGCCGAGATCGACGCCGAGCCGGCCGACGTTCACGCTGCGGACCGCGTGGTGGCGGCGAAGGAGATGTCGGTGCGCGAGCTCGTGGAGGATGAGCTCATCCTCGCGCTGCCGTACGCGCCGAGGCATGCAGTCTGTAGTGCGCGCGCGTCAACCGACGCCGCGGAGAAGGTTTCGCCGTTCGCCGGCCTGCGTGGGCTGATGCGCGGCAAGCATTGAACGAGAAGAGGAGTTAGAACATGGCCGTCCATCAGAACAAGGTGTCGCCGTCGCGGCGAAACATGCGCCGCTCGCACGACAAGCTGTCGGGGCCCGCGCTCGCGGTCGAGCCGACCACCGGTGAGCGGCACCTGCGCCACCACGTCAGCCCGACCGGGTTTTACCGCGGCAAGAAGGTCGTCAAGAACCGCGACGAGTAATCCCTGGTCACCGTTGCGGTCGATTGCATGGGGGGTGACCACGGCCCCCATGTGACGGTCCCGGCCGCGCTCGCATTCCAGGCGCGGCATCCCGACGTCGACATCGTGCTCGTGGGGCAGCGGGAGCCGCTCGAGGATGCGCTCCGGGCGCGGGCCGCCCGGGCCGGCGCGCGCCTGCGGCTGCACCCCGCAAGCGAGGTCGTGGCGATGGACGAGCCTCCGGCGCAGGCGATGCGCTATAAGAAGGACTCCTCGATGCGCGTGGCGGTGAACCTGGTGAAGGCGGGCGAGGCGCACGCCTGCGTGAGCGCGGGCAACACCGGCGCGCTCATGGCAATCTCGCGCTTCGTGCTCAAGACCATCGCCGGCGTCGACCGGCCGGCCATCGCCACCGTGCTCCCGAACATGAAGCGCGGATATACCTACGTGCTCGACCTCGGCGCGAACGTCGACTGCACGCCCGAGCAGCTCATGCAGTTCGGCGTCATGGGCGCGATGCTGGTCGCAGCGGTCGACCACAAGGAGCGCCCCTCGGTGGGACTGCTCAACATCGGCGTCGAGGACATCAAGGGAAACGAGACCGTGAAGCGCGCCGGCGAGCTCCTGCGCGAGAGCGGCCTCAACTTCTACGGCAACGTCGAGGGCGACGATGTCTACAAGGGGACCGTCGACGTCGTGGTGTGCGACGGCTTCGTCGGCAACGTGCTGCTCAAGGCGTCCGAGGGCGTGGCGACCATGATCGTCGGGTTCCTGCGCCAGGAGTTCACGCGCACGCCGTGGAACATGCTCGCGGCGTGGATGGCGAAGCCGGTGCGCAAGGCCCTGCGCGCGCGCATGGATCCGGGCAAGTACAACGGCGCGAGCCTGCTCGGCCTGAAGGGCATCGTCATCAAGAGCCATGGCTCGGCCGACGAATACGCGTTCGGGCAGGCGCTGGAGCGCGCGCTGGAAGAGGTCGAGAACGACGTGCCGGCGCGCATCGCCGCGAAGATGGCGGAGATGCCGGCCGCCGCGGGGGTTCAATGATCTACTCCAGGATCGTAGGCACGGGCAGCTACCTCCCGCCGCGGGTGATGGACAACGACGAGTTCGCGCGCCGCCTCGAGACGAGCGATGCGTGGATCCGCGAGCGCACCGGGATCGCGCGCCGCCACATTGCGGACGAAAGCCAGACCTCGAGCGATCTTGCCCTTGAAGCTTCGAAACAAGCACTCGCCGCGGCCGGCATCGGTGCTGCGGACATCGACCTCATCATTGTCGCCACCTCGACACCCGACTACATCTTTCCGAGCGCGGCGTGCCTGCTGCAGGCGAAGCTCGGGATCAAGGGTTGCGCGGCGTTCGACGTGCAGGCGGTGTGCACCGGGTTCATCTACGCGCTCGCGACTGCAGATAGTTTCATCCGTTCGGGCGTAAACCAAAAAGCTCTTGTCGTGGGCAGCGAGGTGTTCTCGCGCATCCTCGACTGGAACGACCGCGGCACCTGCGTGCTCTTCGGCGACGGCGCCGGCGCCGTGGTTCTGGCTTCTTCGGACAGACCCGGCATCCATGCGAGCCGACTGCACGCCGACGGCAGCCAGGTCGGCATGCTGGCCGTGCCCGGCAACGTTTCGCGAGGCAAGGTCGTCGGCTCGCCGTTCCTGCAGATGAACGGCCAGGGGGTGTTCAAGTTCGCGGTGCGCGTGCTCGATGAATCGGCGCGCGAGACCGTGGCCGCGGCCGGAATGCGGCTCGCGGACATCGACTGGCTGATCCCGCACCAGGCGAATGTGCGCATCCTCGAGGCGACCGCGCGCAAGCTCGAGTTGCCGCGCGAGAAGCTGGTCGTGACGGTCGACCATCACGGCAACACTTCCGCCGCGTCGGTGCCGCTCGCGCTCGATGAATTCGTCAGGCAAGGAAAGATACGCCCGGGCGAGCGGCTCCTGCTCCAGGGCGTGGGCGGCGGCTTCACCTGGGGCTCCTCGGTGGTGACGCTGTGAAGCTCGCGATGGTTTTCCCGGGACAGGGCTCGCAGGCAGTCGGAATGCTGCGCGGGTACGAGGGTCTGCCGGAAGTGGAGAAAGTCAGGAGCGAAGCCGCGCAGGCGCTGGGTGCCGATTTCATCCAGCTCCTCGACGAGGGGCCGGCGGAGAAATTGAACCAGACGGTCAACACGCAGCCGGCGATGGTGACCGCGGGCTACGCCGCGTACCGGGCGTGGCGCGCGCTCGGCGGCGCGCAGCCCGCAGTGGTCGCTGGACACAGCCTCGGCGAATACACGGCGCTCGTCGCCGCCGGAGCGATCGAGTTCCGCGACTGCCTGCCGCTGGTGCGCTTCCGGGCGCAATCGATGCAGGAGGCGGTGCCCGAGGGGCGGGGGGCGATGGCGGCGATCCTGATGCTCGACGACGACCAGGTGCGCGCCGCGTGCGCCGAGGCGGCGGGCGAAGTGCAGGCGGTGAACTTCAACGCCCCGGGCCAGGTGGTGATCGCGGGCGAGAAGGCGGCGGTCGAGCGCGCCATCGAAGCATGCAAGGCGAAGGGCGCCAAGCGCGCGATGCCGCTGCCGGTGAGCGCGCCGTTCCACTCCTCGCTCATGAAGCCGGCGGCGGAAAAGCTCGAGCCTTATCTCCGGTCCGTGGCTCTCGGGGCCCCGAAAATCTCCGTCATCAACAACGTCGATGTCGCGATCGCAGCCGAGCCGGAAAGGATCAAGGACGCGCTCGTGCGGCAGGCGGCCGCGCCCGTGCGCTGGGTCGAGACGATCCAGAAGATGCGCGCGATGGGCGTGACCCACGTGATCGAGTGCGGGCCGGGCAAGGTGCTCGCCGGCATGACCAAGCGCATCTGGCCCGAGGCGCAGTCGTTCACGCTCGCCGACCGGGCATCGCTCGAACAGGCGCTCAAATGCTAGAGAACAGGATCGCGCTGGTCACGGGCGCCTCGCGCGGCATCGGCCACGCCATCGCCGAGCAGCTCGCCAAGGACGGGGCGAAGGTCATCGGCACTTCGACGTCGGAGGAGGGCGCGAAGAAGGTGCCGGGCATCGGCATGGTGCTCGACGTCCGCGACGCGGCCCAAACCGAATCCCTCATCACTGCAATTCAGAAGCAGCACGGCGATATCGCGATACTCGTCAACAACGCCGGCATCACGCGCGACAACCTCGCGCTGCGCATGAAGGACGCCGAATTCGACGAAGTGATCGACATTAACCTGCGCGCGGTGTTCCGCCTCTCGCGGGCGGTGATGCGCGGCATGATGAAGGCGCGCTGGGGCCGCATCATCAGCGTGACCTCGGTGGTGGGCGCCTCGGGCAACGCCGGGCAGGCGAACTACGCCGCCGCGAAGGCGGCGGTCGCCGGCATGACGCGCTCGCTCGCGCGCGAGCTCGGCTCGCGCAACATCACGGTGAACTGCGTCGCGCCGGGCTTCATCGACACCGACATGACGCGCGCGCTGTCGGACGAACAGAAAAAGGCGCTGCTCGGCCAGATTCCGCTCGGCCGCCTCGGCGCGGCGCAGGACGTGGCGGCCGCGGTCGCCTATCTCGCATCCCCCGCCGCCGGCTACGTGACGGGCGCGGTCCTGCACGTCAACGGCGGTATGTATATGTCGTAAAATACGCCCCCTCTTGGGGAAGGAGCAGCGGATGGAAAACATCGAACAACGCGTCAAGAAGATCATCGCCGAGCAGCTCGGCGTGAACGAGGGCGAGATCAAGAACGACTCCTCGTTCGTCGACGACCTGGGCGCGGACTCGCTCGACACCGTGGAGCTCGTGATGGCGCTCGAGGAGGAGTTCGAGACCGAGATCCCCGACGAGGAAGCCGAGAAAATCACCACCGTGCAGCAGGCGGTCGATTACATCAAGGCGCACTCGAAGGCCTAGCGCAAGCCCGTCAGTGACGCGCCGCAGAGTCGTGGTCACCGGGCTGGGCATCATCAGCCCGCTCGGCAACAGCGTTTCCGAAGCCTGGGACCGGGCGCTCGCCGGAACCCCCGGCGTCACCCGCATCACGCGCTTCGACCCTTCGCGCCTCGCGAGCCAGATCGCGGGCGAGGTGAAGGGCTTCGACGTCGCGCCGTACATGTCGCCCAAGGAAGCGCGGCGCATGGACATCTTCATCCAGTACGGCATGGCCGCGGGCCTTCAGGCCTGGCGCGAGGCGGCGCTCCAGGTGACGCCGCAGACCGCCGAGCGCATCGGCGTCAATTTCGGCTCGGGCATCGGCGGCCTGCCGCTGATCGAGTCGATGCACGACGAGCTGAAGGCAAGCGGCCCGCGGCGCATCTCGCCCTTCTTCATTCCGGGCAGCATCATCAACATGACGGCGGGCCTGCTTTCGATCGAGGTCGGCGCGAAGGGGCCGAACCTTGCCATCGTGACCGCGTGCACCACTTCCACGCACTGCATCGGCGAGGCGGCGAAGTCGATCCGCTACGGCGACGCCGACGTCATGATCGCGGGCGGCTCGGAGGCCACGGTCACGGAGCTCGCCATGGGCGGCTTCGCCTCCGCGCGCGCGCTGTCCACGCGCAACGACGACCCGGGCGGCGCGAGCCGGCCGTGGGACAAGGACCGCGACGGCTTCGTGCTCGGCGAGGGCGCGGGCGCGGTGGTGCTCGAGGAGTACGACCACGCGAAGGCGCGCGGCGCCAAGATCTACTGCGAGCTCGTGGGCTACGGCGTTTCGGCCGACGCGCACCACATGACCGCGCCGCCGGAGGACGGCGACGGCGGCTACCGGGCGATGCGCAATGCGTTGAAAGACGCAAGCCTGGAGAGCTCTTCCATCGATTACATCAACGCGCACGGCACGTCGACCCCGCTCGGCGATGTCGCCGAGACCCTGGCGATCAAGCGGCTGCTCGGCGCCCGCGCGGGAAGCGTGGCGGTGAACTCCACCAAGTCGATGACCGGGCACCTGCTCGGCGCGGCCGGGGCGGTGGAGGCGGTGTTCAGCATCCTCGCGATCCGGGACCAGGTCTCGCCGCCCACGATCAACCTGCGCACCCCCGATCCGCAGTGCGACCTCGACTACGTGCCGAACGAGAAGCGCCGCATGCCGATCCGCGTCGCGCTGTCGAACTCGTTCGGCTTCGGCGGCACCAACGGCACGCTGATCTTCAAACAACTTTGAAGAACCGCAGCCTGCGGCTGGAGCTGGCGCCGTCCGTGCCCCTGGCGGTCGCGCTGATGGGCGCGCATGCCGCGGCGGCGCTGTGCCTCGCGCTGGCCCTTCCTCCCGCCGCGGGCATCGGCGCCGCGGCGCTTGTGGTGCTCGCCGGCGCGGCGAGCGCGCGCAAGCGCGCGCTGCTGCGCGGGCGCGCCGCGGTGCGCGCCCTCGAGGTCGGCGGCGACACGCTCGAGATCCGCCTGGCGAGCGGCGAGAGCTTTCCCGCCGAGCTCGCCGAGCGCCGCTACGTCGGGCGGCACATGGTGGTGCTGTGCCTTCGCCGCCCGGTGCGCCGCACCATCCTCCTCACCCGCGACATGGCCGGTGCGCAATTGTTCCGGCGCCTGCGGATCTGGGCGCTGTGGGGAAAATTGCCGGTCGTGGCAGCAAAGCAACTGCCCGCGTAGCGAACGACCCTACTCGGCGTCGAACTATTTCAAACGGCGTGTGTCTGTGGCAGATAGACGTATAAGAACGGACGCTCAGTCCGGGGGCGGGGAGCCCCGCCGGGTGCGGCCAGGCGTGATTCGTGTCTGACCGCGAGATCGACCGGCAGCTGGTGGAGCGGGCGCAGCGAGGCGACAAGCGCGCGTTCGAGCTGCTGGTGGAGAAGTACCAGCGCAAGCTGGCGCGGCTGCTCTCGCGTTTCATCCGCGATCCGGCCGAGGTCGAGGATGTGACGCAGGAAGCGTTCATCAAGGCCTACCGTGCGCTCCCCGCGTTCCGCGGCGACAGCGCCTTTTATACTTGGCTCTACCGCATCGGAATCAACACGGCCAAGAACTACCTGATGGCGATGGGCCGCAGGGCGCCCACCTCCACCGAGGTCGAGGCCGAGGAGGCAGAGGGGTTCGAGGAAGGCGAGCAGTTGCGCGACATCAACACGCCCGAGAGCGTGCTGCTGTCCAATGAAATCGCGGAAACGGTGAACTCCACGATCGAACAACTGCCAGAGGAATTGCGTACGGCGATCCAGTTGCGCGAGATCGAGGGGATGAGCTACGAGGACATCGCGCAGGTCATGAACTGCCCGATCGGCACCGTCCGGTCGCGCATCTTCAGGGCGCGCGAGGCAATCGCGGAGCGGCTGCGGCCGCTCCTGGGGACGCGGAAAGACAAGAGGTGGTAGGGCTATGAAAGACAGGATCTCGGTATTGATGGACGGCGAGCTGGACGACGGGTCCGCCGCCCGGGTAATCGATGCGCTGGCGAGCGAGGGGGAAGCCCGCGAAGCCTGGCGCACCTACCATCTCATCAGCGACGCGCTCGGCAAGAGCCGGATGCTCTCCGCGGGCTTCAGCGACCGGGTCGCGGCCGCGCTCGCGGCCGAGCCGACCGTGCTCGCGCCGCGGCGCCTAGGCGTCCCCCGCGAGCCCCGGCGCTGGCTCGCCCTGGCCGCCGGGGTCGCCGCCGTCTCGCTGGTCGCCTGGCTCGGCTTCGCGCCCCAGCTACCGCTCGTCGCCCCGGTGGCGCAGGCCCCGAAGTCCACCGTAGCGCCCGTCGTCGCCAAGGAAGCGAACGCGGCGGTGGTGCCCATGCCGAGCGGCGCCAACGACTATCTGCTCGCCCACCAGGCGTTCTCGCCCCGGATGAGCTTTCAGGGCATGGCGCCGTACGCGCTCACCGTATCGGGGCGCGCCCAGGAGCCGCGCAGGTGACGGCGCGGGCGTTCGGCGCGGCGCTCGCCATCGCGACCACGGTGGCGCACGCGCAGTCGCCGGACCCCATGACCTGGCTGCGCAAGATGCACGAGGCGACTCAGCGCCTCTCGTATTCCGGCACCTTCGTCTACCAGATCCACCAGAACGACGGTCGCACCGAGACTTCCCGCATCACCCGCTACGCGGCCGGCGACATCGAGAAGCTCGAGGTCATGAACGGCGTGCCGCGCGAGATCGTGCGCACCCGGGACAGGGTGCGCTGCTACCTGCCCGACAGCCGCGTGGTCAAGGTCGACCGGCGCGTCGACCGCGACTTCCCGGGACTGCTCCCGGAGCAGATTCCCGCGCTGACGCGGCACTACGACATCAGCCTCGGGGAGACGCAGCGCATCGCCGGACTCGAGTGCCAGAGCGTCGTGCTGCAGCCCAAGGACAATCTGCGCTACGGCTACCGCCTCTACGCGGAGGTCAGGAGCGGCATGCTCATGCGCGCCGACACCATCGACTCCGCCGGACATAGCGTCGAGACGTTGATGTTCACGCAGTTCACCCCCGGCAACGTCACCCGCGACATGGTGCGCCCCAGCCACGAAGGGAAGAACTGGCGCATCGAGGATGCCGGGGCCGCCCCGGCCAGCCTCGCCGGCTGGGGGCTCGCCGCCGAGCTGCCTGGGTTCCACAAGGTCATCGAGCTCAAGCGCCGCCTCGGCGAGTCCCGCGCCGCCGGGCAGATGGTGTTCTCCGACGGGCTCGCCGCGGTGTCGGTATTCATCGAGCCCCTGGAGGGCCGGCGCGACCGAGCGTCGGGCCTTGCTAGCATGGGGGCCATCCACATCTATACGCGCGAAGTCGCAAACCACATGATCACGGTGGTCGGGGAGGCCCCGGCCGTCAGCGTGCAGCGAATCGCCGACGCGGTAGAGTTTCGCCGTCCGCCGCAGTAAAAAGGGCGGCGAATAGAGCCCAGGAGAACCTTATGCAGCAACTAGCGAGAGGGCTGGCCGCGCTGTGGCTGGCCGCATTCAGCGCAGCCACGCTTGCCCAGGCGCGGGAGCTACCCGACTTCACCCGGCTGGTGGAGGACCAGGGACCGGCGGTGGTCAACATCAGCACCACGCAGGCGGCGCGGCGCGCGCAGGGATCGGCGCCGCAGGTTCCCGGGCCCGGCATGGAGGACGACGAGGTGCTCGAGTTCTTCCGCCGCTTCGTCCCGCGCCAGCCCGGCCCCGGCCAGAACCCCGGGCAGAGCCCCGGTCCGGGCGGGCCCGGCCGCGAGAGCCGCTCGCTCGGCTCCGGCTTCATCATCAGCGCCGACGGCTACATTCTCACCAACGCTCACGTGGTCGAGGGCGGCGACGAGATCAACGTCAAGCTCACCGACAAGCGCGAGTTCAAGGCGCGGGTGATCGGCGCCGACAAGCGCACCGACGTGGCGCTCATCAAGATCGACGGCACGGGCCTGCCGCTGGTGAAGTTCGGCGACCCGGGGAAGCTCAAGGTGGGCGAGTGGGTGGTCGCGATCGGCTCGCCCTTCGGCTTCGAGAACACCGTCACCGCCGGGATCGTGTCGGCGAAGGGCCGCTCGCTGCCGCAGGAGAACTTCGTGCCGTTCATCCAGACCGACGTCGCGATCAACCCCGGCAACTCGGGCGGCCCGCTCTTCAACATGCGCGGCGAGGTGATCGGCGTCAACTCGCAGATCTACAGCCGCACCGGCGGCTTCATGGGCCTGTCCTTCGCGATTCCCGCCGACGTCGCGCTCG
Organism: Burkholderiales bacterium; assembly: GCA_035577785.1. GTDB lineage: Bacteria > Pseudomonadota > Gammaproteobacteria > Burkholderiales > SG8-39 > SCGC-AG-212-J23. Next base: position 9,064 of record DATLUZ010000035.1, read on the forward strand.
ACATCCAGAAGCAGCTGCGCGAGAAGGGCCGCGTGGCGCGAGGCCGCATCGGCGTGGTGATCCAGGAAGTCACGCGCGACCTCGCCACCTCGTTCGGCCTCGACCGGGCGCGCGGCGCGCTGGTCAACTCGGTCGAGAAGGGCAGCCCCGCGGACAAGGCGGGCGTCGAGGCGACCGACATCATCGTGAGCTACGACGGCAAGGCGGTCGAGTCCTCGAGCGACCTGCCGCGGCTGGTGGGAGCGACGCGCCCGGGGCAGCAGGCGAACGTCGAAGTGTGGCGCAAGGGCCAGACGAAGAAGCTGAACGTGACGGTGGGCGAGCTGCAGGAAGAGCGGGTCGCCGCGCGCGACACGCCCAAGCCGAAGCCCCAGGCCGAGGCCCCGGCGAACCGCCTCGGCATCGTGGTCGCGGAGCTCACGCCCGAGCAGAAGAGCCAGATGAAGCTGCAGAACGGCCTCGTCGTCACCGACGTGCGTCCCGACGCCAAGGCCGAGGTGCGCAGGGGCGACGTGCTGGTCACGCTGGTCTACAAGGGCCAGCACGTCGAGCTGAAGAGCGTCGATCAGTTCAACAAGCTCCTCGCCGGGATGGACAAGAACACCGTGCTTACCCTGCAGGTGCGCCGTGGCGAGAGCGTGGCTTTCGTCACGGTCAGCGGATTAACCGATAAAGGCTAGGCTTTACGCCCGGGCGTACTGCCATCTGTGCGAAGAGATGGCGGCCGCCCTGCGCGGGCTTGGCGTGGAGTTCGAGGAGATCGACGTCGACTCCGATCCGCGGCTGGACGAGCTCTACGGCGCGGACGTTCCCGTGCTCCAGAGCGCAGACGGAAAAGAGCTCTGCCGCCACCGGCTGACCCCGGAGGCGATTCGCCGCCTAAGCTAGAATAGCGCCCCGAGGAGGGTGCCCCCGGAGGCGCGGCGGGCGCCCTCTTTCTTTATATGGCGCAGAACCGCATTCGCAACTTCTCGATCATCGCCCACATCGACCACGGCAAGTCCACGCTCGCCGACCGGTTCATCCAGATGTGCGGCGGCCTTGCCGAGCGCGAGATGGCCGAGCAGGTGCTCGACTCGATGGAGCTCGAGCGCGAGCGGGGCATCACCATCAAGGCGCAGACCGCGGCGCTCGAGTACAAGGCAAAGGACGGGGAGACCTACCTCCTCAACCTCATCGACACGCCCGGCCACGTGGATTTCTCCTACGAAGTGAGCCGCTCGCTCGCCGCCTGCGAGGGCGCGGTGCTGGTCGTGGACGCCTCGCAGGGCGTCGAGGCGCAGACCGTGGCCAACTGCTACACCGCCATCGAGCAGGGCGTGGAGGTGATCCCGGTCCTGAACAAGATCGACCTGCCGTCCGCCGATCCGGCCAAGGCGATCCAGGAGATCGAGGACGTGATCGGCATCTCGGCGCAGGACGCGATCCGCGCCAGCGCCAAGACCGGCGAGAACGTGGCTTCGATTCTGGAGGCCGTGCTCGCCCGCGTGCCGGCGCCCAGGGGAGATACCGAGAAACCGCTGCAGGCGCTGATCATCGACTCCTGGTTCGACAACTACGTCGGCGTGGTGATGCTGGTGCGGGTCATGGAAGGCACGATCCGGCCGAAGGACAGGATCCTGCTGATGAGCACCGGCGCCGAGTACCTGTGCGACCAGGTCGGGGTTTTTACGCCCAAGTCGAAAAACAAGGACGAGCTGAAGGCAGGGGAAGTCGGCTTCGTGACGGCCGGGATCAAGGAACTGCGCGCCGCCAAGGTCGGTGACACGGTCACGCACGCGCAAAAGGGCGCGGCCAAGCCGCTGCCGGGCTTCAAGGAAATCAAGCCGCAGGTGTTCGCTGGCCTCTACCCGGTGGAGGCGAACGAATACGAGGCTTTGCGCGAGGCGCTCGAGAAGCTGCATCTCAACGACGCCTCGTTCCACTACGAGCCCGAGACCTCGCAGGCGCTCGGCTTCGGCTTCCGCTGCGGGTTCCTGGGCCTCCTGCACATGGACATCGTGCAGGAGCGGCTCGAGCGCGAATACGGGATGCACCTCATCACCACCGCGCCCTCGGTGGTCTACGAGGTGAAGCTGCGCGACGGCGCGCTCGAGCAGATCTCCAACCCGTCGCGGCTGCCGGCGGCGGAGACCATCGAGGAGTTCCGCGAGCCGATCATGGCCTGCAAGATCTTCGTGCCGCAGGAGTACGTCGGCCCGGTGATCTCGCTGTGCACCGACAAGCGCGGCGTGCAGACCAACATGCACTACTCGGCGCGCCACGTCGTGATCTCCTACGACCTGCCGCTGAACGAGGTGGTGCTCGATTTCTTCGACAAGCTGAAGTCGGCGACGCGCGGCTACGGCTCGCTCGATTACGAGTTCAAGGAATACCGCGCCGCCGACATGGTGCGCCTCGACATCCTGGTGAACGGCGACAAGGTCGACGCGCTCTCCAGCATGATCCACCGCTCGGCTTCCCAGCACCGGGGACGGGAACTGGTGACCAAGCTGAGAAGCCTGATACCGCGGCAGATGTTCGACGTGGCGGTGCAGGCCGCGATCGGCGGCCACATCGTGGCGCGCGAGAACGTCAAGGCGCTGCGCAAGAACGTGCTGGCGAAGTGCTACGGCGGCGACGTCACGCGCAAGCGCAAGCTGCTCGAAAAACAAAAGGAAGGAAAGAAGCGCATGAAGCAGGTCGGTTCGGTCGAGATCCCGCAGGAAGCGTTCCTCGCGGTGCTGCAGCGGGGCGACACGTGAGCGAAGCCCGATGAGTTTCGCCCTTTTTCTGCTGCTCCTGCTGGTGGTCACCGGCGCGGTGTGGGCCCTCGAGGCGCTGTGGCTGCGGCGCGCCCGTCCCGAGGGCGAGAAGCAGCCCTGGTGGGTGGAGTACTCGGTCAGCTTCTTCCCGGTGATCCTGATCGTGTTCCTGCTGCGCTCGTTCCTGGTCGAGCCGTTCAAGATCCCGTCGAGCTCGATGGTGCCGACGCTGCTGGTGGGCGACTTCATCCTCGTGAACAAATTCACATACGGCATCCGCCTGCCGGTGGCGAACAAGAAGGTGATTCCGCTGCACGACCCGCAGCGCGGCGATGTGATGGTTTTCCGCTATCCCGAGGATCCGTCGCTCGACTACATCAAGCGCGTGGTCGGCGTGCCGGGGGACCGCGTCGAATACCGCAACAAGCGCCTCACGATCAACGGCAATCTCGTGCCGGCGCGCCAGGTTGACGACTACCTGTCGAAGGAGCGCATGCAGTTTTCCAAGCGCTTCGTCGAGACCCTCAACGGGGTCGAGCACCAGATCCTGATCGAGGACGATGCGCCGGCGCTGATGACGCCGTCGCGCTCGTTCCCGCACTCGGCCAATTGCAACTACAATAGCAACGGCCTGGCGTGCACGGTTCCGCCGGGGCATTACTTCATGATGGGCGATAACCGGGACAACTCGAGCGACAGCCGGGTGTGGGGGTTCGTGCCCGATGAGAACATCGTCGGCAAGGCGTTCTTCATCTGGCTGAACCTGAACGAGCTGGGGCGCTTCGGGTCGTTCCGCTGAAAGGAGAACAACAATGCGCGAACGCGCCGCCTGGAAGAAGACTCGGGGCCTCAGCCTCACCGGCCTCATCATGGTGCTGTTCATCACTGTCCTGGTGTTTATTTTCGGGATGAAGCTGATCCCGGCCTATATCGAGTACGCCACCGCGAAGAAGGCGATCGATGCCATCGCGCGCGACCGCACCGGTGCCTCCTCGCCGCAGGAAGCGCGGCGCCTGTTCGACAGCCGTGCCGTCATCGACAACATCACGGTCCTCAAGGGCAGCGACCTCGAAATCACCAAGGACGGGGGCGGCCTGGCAATCGGCTTCGCCTACCGCAAGGAAGTGCCGCTGGTTTCGAACGTCGGGCTTTACATCGACTTCGCGGCGAACTCGGCGGGCCAGTAGACGCTTTGGCGCGGCCCGCGGCGCTCGAGAAACGGCTGGGTCACCGGTTCAACGACCCGCGCCTCATCGAGCAGGCGCTGACGCACCGCAGCCGCGGCGCCGAGAATTACGAGCGGCTCGAGTTTCTCGGCGACGGCGTGCTCGGCTGCGCGGTGGCCGACGAGCTGTACGCGCGCTTCCCGCAGCTTTCCGAAGGCAAGCTCACGCGCCTGCGCGCGAGCCTGGTGCGCGAGGAGGCGCTCGCCGAAGTGGCGAAGACGCTCGGCATCGGCGAGCACCTGCGCCTGGGCGAGGGCGAGCTCGCCGCGAGCCCGGAGGCGCGCCCTTCGATCCTCGCCGACGCGGTCGAGGCGGTGCTCGGCGCGGTGTTCCTCGACGCGGGCTACGAGGCGGCGCGCAAGGCCGTGCTCACGGCCTTCGGCCCGCTCATCGAGCGCCTCGACCCGGAGCGGCCGGCCAAGGATGCCAAGACGCGCCTGCAGGAAATCCTCCAGGCGCGGCACCGCCGGCTGCCGCAGTACCGCGTGGTGGCGGTGCAGGGCGAGGCGCACAAGCAGTCGTTCGAGGTGGAGTGCTTGGTTTCGGAGCTCGACCTGCGTGTGCTGGGCACCGGAACCTCGCGCCAGCGCGCCGAGCAGCAGGCCGCAAAGGCTATGCTCGAAAGATTGGAGAAATGAGGCGGCCGTAGTGACGCACCGTTGCGGAACGATCGGGCTGACCGGCCGGCCGAACACCGGCAAGTCGAGCCTGCTGAACCGGCTGGTGGGCCAGAAGCTCTCGATCGTCTCGGGCAAGCCCCAGACTACGCGCCACCTCGTCACCGGCATCGTGACGCGGCCGGACTGCCAGTTTGTGTTCGTCGACGCCCCGGGGCAGCAGGCGCGCTCGCGCAGCGTGCTGCACCGGACGCTCAACCGGCGGGCGGCGCAGGCGGCGCGCGACGCCGACGTGGCGCTCTTCGTGGTCGAGGCGCTGCGCTTCGGGCCCGACGATCGCGCGGTGCTGGACAAGATTCCCGGGGGACAGCGCGTCATAGCGGTGGTGAACAAGATCGACACCGTGAAGAAGCAAGCCGACCTGATACCCTTCCTCGACCGGCTCTCGAAGACGCGCAAGTTCGAGGCGCTCGTCCCGGTGAGCGCGAAGACCGGGCGCAACATCCCGGAGCTGTTCAAGGCGCTGCGCGAAGCGCTGCCGGAGGCGGCCGCGGCCTATCCCGCCGACCAGCTCACCGACCGCGACGAGCGCTTCTTCGCCGCCGAGCTCCTGCGCGAGAAGCTGTTCGAGGAGATGGGCGAGGAGCTGCCCTACCGCTGCGAAGTCGTGATCGAAAGCTTCCGGGAGGAGGGAAAGCTGCGGCGAATCGAGGCGACGATTCTCGTCGAGCGCGCGAGCCAGAAGGCGATCGTAGTGGGCGCCCGCGGCGAGCGCCTCAAGCGCATGGCGAGCGCCGCGCGCAAGGACATGGAGCAGCTCTTCGGCGGCAAGGTGTACCTTGGAACCTGGGTGAAGGTCCGCAAGGCGTGGACGGATGACGCCCGCGTCTTGCGACAGCTGGGGTACGAGTGAAGAAAAGGGCCGAACATGAAGCGGGGTACGTACTACACACGTATCCCTACAAGGAGACGAGCCTCATCGTCGAGCTCTTCGCGCGGCGCTTCGGCCGCGTGGCGCTGCTCGCCCGCGGGGCGCGGCGGCCGCGCTCTGCGACGCGCGGCGTGCTGCTCTCGTTCCAGGCGCTGCGGGTCTCGTGGAGCGCCTCGGCGGAGCTCGGCAACCTGATCTCGGCCGAATGGGCCGGGGCGCTGCTGCCGCTCGCCGGGCAATCGCTCATGTGCGGCTTCTATCTGAACGAGCTGCTCCTGCGGCTTCTCCCGCGCGACGACCCGCACGAGGCGCTTTTCGATTCGTACGGCGAGGCGTTGACCCGCCTCAGCACCGCCGGCGACGCTTCGGTGGTGCTGCGGGGGTTCGAGAAGCGCCTGCTGGCCGAGCTCGGGTACGCGCCGATCCTCGACCGTGACGCGGCGAGCCGGCCGATCGATCCCGATCGCCTCTACGCCTACGAGCCGGAGCGCGGCCCCACGGCGGTGAACGGCACGCGCGGCGACCTGCCGGTCGTGCGGGGCCGGACCCTGCTCGACGTGGCCGCCGACGACTACACCAGCCCCCAGACGCGCGACGAGGCGAGGCAGCTCATGCGCGCGTTGATCGGAGAGCGCCTGCACGGGCAGGTACTGCATACACGCACCGTCCTGAGGGAGTTGAGCGACTTGTGATCGAGCTGGGCGTCAACGTCGATCATGTGGCGACCGTGCGGCAGGCACGGCGCACCTACGAGCCCGACCCGGTCTGGGCCGCCGTCGAAGCGCACCTCGGCGGCGCCGACGGCATCACGGTGCACCTGCGCGAAGACCGCCGCCACATCCAGGACGAGGACGTGCGGCGCCTGCGCGAGCTCACCCACATCCGCCTCAACCTCGAAATGGCGGCAACCGACGAAATGGTGGGCATCGCCTGCCGCATCAAGCCCGAGATGGCGATGCTCGTCCCCGAGGGGCGCCACGAGATCACGACCGAGGGCGGACTCGACATCGTCTCGAAGGAGAAGGCTCTCAAGGGCGCGGTCAAGCGCCTGGCCGACGCCGGCATCGTGGTCTCGGTGTTCATCGACGCCGACCCGGCGCAAGTCGAGGCGGCGAAGCGCATCGGCGCGGCGGTGTGCGAGGTGCACACGGGCCCGTACGCGCACGCGTTCCACTCCAAGGGGCGCGACGCTGAAAGCCCCGCCGTCGTTGCGGAGCTGAGAAGAATCGAAAAAGCCGGAGAGCTGATTCGATCCCTCGGCATGCGCTTCAACGCCGGGCACGCGCTCAACTACTTCAACGTCGAGCCGGTTGCGCGCCTGCCGGGCGTGCGCGAGCTGCACATCGGCCACGCCATCGTGTCGCGCGCGGTGTTCGTCGGCGTGCGCGAGGCCGTCCGCGAGATGAAAGCCCTGATGCTGCAGGCGTCGCGGTGATCTACGGCGTCGGCACCGACGTGGTCGAGATCGAGCGCATCCGCAGCGCGCTCGAGCGCTTCGGCGAGCGCTTCGCCCGGCGTATCCTCTGTGAACCCGAATTGAAAAGGTTTCGCCGCCATCGCCTGCCGGCGAACTATCTGGCGAAGCGCTTCGCTGCCAAGGAAGCGTTCACCAAGGCCCTCGGCACCGGCATCCGCGCGCCCGCCAACTGGCATGGGGTGTGGGTGCGGAACCTGCCTTCGGGGAAGCCGGTCCTCGAATACTCCGACGCATTGAAGGATTTGCTTTCCCAGCGTGGAATTGCAGGCTCGCACCTGTCGCTCACCGACGAGCGCGGCGTGGCGATGGCGACGGTGATCCTGGAATGCGCAAGCTGAGGCTGCCGCTCGGGCCGGCCGTCATCGACGTCGTCGGCCCGGCGCTCACCGACGAGGACCGGAATCGCCTGCGCCATCCCGCCGCCGGAGGCGTCATCCTGTTCGCGCGGAACTACGAAAATCCCGAGCAGTTGGCAAATCTCACTTCCGAGGTAGAGCGCCTACGGGATCCCGCATTGCTTATTTGCGTCGACCACGAGGGCGGCCGGGTGCAGCGCTTCCGCGAGGGTTTCTCGGCGATTCCGCCGATGCGCGCGCTGGGCAAGCTGTGGGACCGGGACCGTGACGCGGCGCGGGACACCGCCCGCGCCATTGCGTACATCGTCGGCGCCGAGCTCGCCGCGCACGGCGTCGATTTCAGCTTCGCGCCGGTGCTCGATCTCGACTACGGCGGAAGCTCGGTGATCGGCGACCGCGCGCTGCATTTCGACCCCACCGCGGTCGGCGCGCTGGGCGCGTGCGTCGTGAAGGGCTTTTCCGACGCCGGCATGGGCGCCGTCGGCAAGCACTTTCCGGGGCACGGCTACGCCGAGGCCGATTCGCACGTCGCCGTCCCGCGCGATGAGAGGAAGATGGTCGAGATTCAGAAAAAGGACCTGGTGCCGTTCCGCATGACCATCGAAGCGGGGCTCGCCGGCGTCATGCCCGCCCACGTGATCTACGGGCAGGTCGACCCGGAGCCCGCCGGGTATTCGAAGCACTGGCTGCAGGAAGTGCTGCGCGGCAAGCTCGGCTTCCAGGGCATCATCTTCAGCGACGACCTCTCGATGGAAGGCGCGAGCGTCGCCGGCGGCGTCCCCGAGCGCGCCCGCGCCGCGCTCGCCGCCGGGTGCGACATGGTGCTTCTTTGCAACGATCCGGCGGGGCAGGACCTGCTGCTCGATTCCCTGAAAGACGCACCATCCGCAGACCCGGACCGGGTGGAAAGGATGAGGAAGAAAGGCGGGCGCGACCTCAGGAAAAGCGTCGCTTACCGTGAAGCTCACGAGCGGTTGAAGAATTTGACCTAGTAGCCAGCGTAAGCTTGACAATCGGATCATTTCCATTATTCTGGAAACATGGAAATGAGCCAGGCCGTAGACGCCCTCTCTGCCCTCGCGCAGGAGACACGGCTCAAGGTGTACCGCCTGCTCGTCGTCGCGGGTCCTGAAGGCATGTCGGCCGGGAGCATCGGCGAAGAACTGGAATTGCCACCGGCCACGCTGTCGTTCCATCTGGCGCACCTTGCGCGGGTGGGCTTGGCGCGCAGCCGTCAAGAGGGCCGCTTCGTCATCTACTCCGCTGATTTCCAAAGCATGAACGCGCTCGTCGGTTACCTCACGGAAAACTGCTGCGGTGGCCGCGCGTGCGCTCCCTCAAGCAAGCCTGCTCGGAAAGAGAGGAAAGCCGCATGAAACGCTTCCATGTCCACGTTGGTGTGCGTGACCTGCAACAAAGCATTGGCTTCTATTCGGCGTTGTTCGCGGCGCAGCCTTCCGTCCTCAAGGACGACTACGCCAAATGGATGCTCGAGGATCCGCGCGTGAGCTTCGCCATCTCGACCTTTGCCAGCACGGCAGGCGTGGATCACCTCGGCATCCAGGCCGAGGACGGCGCGGAGCTGGAGCAGATCGGCACGCGGCTCGCGCAGGCGGATGTTTCAGTAACGCCGCAGAAGCAGGTGTCATGCTGCTACGCGAAAAGCGACAAGTACTGGACCATTGATCCGCAAGGCGTTCACTGGGAGTCGTTTCACACTCTGGGCTCCGTCCCCACACGGGACGTCGCACCGCGCCCGGAGCCGAAGCCGGCTTGCTGCGCAAAATGAGGTTGTACAACGTCCTTTTCTTGTGCACCGGGAACTCGGCGAGGTCGATTCTCGCCGAGGCCTATCTCAACACCGCTGGTCGCGGGCGCTTCAACGCGCGCAGCGCCGGGAGTCATCCTGCCGGAAAGGTGAATCCCTATGCGCTCGAATTACTCGAACGAAACAGGCTCGTGACCGGCGAGCTTCGGTCGAAAAGCTGGGACGAGTTCGCTCGCCCCGGGGCGCCGGAATTTGACCTGGTCTTCACCGTTTGCGACAACGCGGCGGGCGAGACATGTCCCCTCTGGCCCGGGCAGCCGCTGACGGCGCACTGGGGCGTGGCCGATCCCGCCGCCGTCGAAGGTGCGGATGAGGACAAGCGGAGAGCATTTCGGCAGGCGTTCGCTGAACTAAGGGCACGAATAGACCGCCTTCTGGCGCTGCCTATCGAAAAGCTGGAACGTCACGCGCTGAAGGCGAAGCTAGACGCCATCGGAAAAACCTCAAGCGAAACGCGGCACATCGAATGAATGTGTGGCGAAGCGCAGTCGCCGAGGCTCTAGGAACGGCGCTGCTCCTTGCCGCTGTCGTTGGATCGGGCATCATGGGCGAACGACTCGCGGCGGGCAATGTGGCAATCGCGCTGCTTGCTAATTCCCTCGCGACAGGTTTCGCTCTGATCGCGCTCATTGTTGCGTTCGGCAGCCGCTCGGGTGCGCATTTCAATCCCGTTGTTTCCGCGGCGCTGGCGCTGCGCGGTGACCTACCCAAGGGACGCGTGGCTCCCTACGTGGTTGCGCAGGCCGTGGGTGCAATTCTTGGCGTACTTGCGGCGCACGCGATGTTCGATCTGCCGCTGCTCCAAGTCGGCGCGAAGATGCGGACGGGATTCGCGCAATGGTGGAGTGAGGCCATCGCCACGTTTGGTCTCGTGTTTCTCGTCCTGTCGTTCGACCGCAAGAACGAGTGGGCTGCTCCGTTCGCCGTCGGCGGGTACATCGCCGCGGCGTACTGGTTTACCGCTTCCACGTCCTTCGCGAATCCTGCGGTGACCCTGGCACGTGGCTTCACCGACAGTTTCGCCGGCATCGGTCTCGCCGACGTCGGCGGTTTCATTGCATCGCAATTGGCAGGCGGCGCGCTCGCAATGGTGGCCGACAAGGCATTGCGATCGCCACCCCAGGGGTGAAGTTGCCGGCCGCCGTTCGAGAGGGCCGGGAGACGCGTTGCAAGGCAAACGAACGCCAGCGGCAACGCAATAGGTGCTAGTCTCCGCCCGGTGGAAATCCCAAAGCGTCCCTGGTCCGTCCGCGTTGCCGACTTCGCCCGCGCGACGTTCTGGCTCGTGCTCCTGCTCATGGTGGTGCTCGTTTTGCTGGCGCAGGTGTTGGGCGGCGGCCGGGCCCTCGAGAAGCAGCGCAACGCAGCCCTTGGCCGCATCGAGGATGCACGCAAGTCGCGGGTGATCGCCATGATCCACCGCCAGGACAGCGCCAGCATCCTCGGCGTGCCGGTGGGCGGGAGCATCAGCATCGACGACTCGGAGGCCATCCTGCGCGCCATCCGCCTCACGCCGCCCGAGCAGCCGATCGACATCATCCTGCACACGCCCGGCGGTCTCGTCCTCGCCGCCGAGCAGATCGCCAAGGCGCTGGTCGAGCGCAAGGGCAAGGTGACCGTCTTCGTGCCGCACTACGCGATGAGCGGCGGCACGCTGATCGCGCTCGCCGCCGACGAGATCGTGATGGACGCGAACGCGGTGCTCGGCCCGGTGGATCCGCAGCTCGGCGACATGCCGGCGGCGTCGATCATCAGGGTGGTCGAGGCGAAGGGCCCGAAGAACGTCGGCGACGAATTCCTCATGCTCGCCGACATGGCGCAGAAGGCTCGCAACCAGGTCGCGAGCTTCGTCGCCCAGGTGCTGATGAAGCACCTGCCCGAGAAACAGTCGCTGCAGGTCGCGACGGTCCTCACCGAAGGCCGCTGGACCCACGACTTTCCGATCACGGTGCAGGCCGCGCGCCAGCTCGGCCTCAAGGTCTCGACCGAAATGCCGCTCAGCATCTACGAGCTCATGGACCTCTATCCGCAGGGCGGCGGCATCCGGCCCTCGGTCTGGTACGTGCCGCTGCGCCGCGCGCCGGCGGCTCCGGGCGCGCCGCAGCAGGCACCGGCG
>DATLUZ010000036.1:0-57586 GCA_035577785.1 Burkholderiales bacterium
TCCATCCCAACGACGACGTCGTCATCGCACGCGCGCAGCTCGTCGGCGGCACGCAGCTGCTCGACGAGAAGATCACCATCTCCGGACTCGTGCCTCCCGGCCACAAGGTCGCGACGCGCGCGATCAAGGCCGGGGAGCCGGTGCGGCGCTACAACCAGATCATCGGCTTCGCCACGCGTGCGATCAAGGCGGGCGACCACGTCCACGTGCACAACATCGCCATGGGCGATTTCGCGCGGGACTACGCTTTCTGTTCACTGCAGAAGCCGACCGAATTCGTGGAGCCGGCGGCCACTTTCCTGGGGATCAAGAGGGAAGATGGAAGAGTCGCGACCCGGAACTACATCGGCATCCTCACCAGCGTGAACTGCTCGGCGACCGTTGCCAGAATGATTGCGGACTATTTCAAGGGGAGATTGGGGGAGTACCCCAATGTGGACGGCGTGGTGGCGCTGACGCACAAGACGGGGTGCGGCATGGCCTCCGAGGGCGAAGGCATGGACGTTCTTCGCCGCACCATGGCGGGCTACGCACGCCACCCCAATTTCTTCGCCACGCAGGTGGTCGGCCTGGGCTGCGAGGCGAACCAGATCAACAATCTGCTCTCGACGCAAAGCCTCAAGCGGCACGAGCGGCTCCACGCCTACACCATCCAGGAAAAGGGCGGGACGTCGAAGGCGGTGCGCGAAGGCATCGCGCGCATCCAGGCTATCCTGCCGGAGGCGAACGAAGTGAAGCGCGAGCAAGTGCCGGCGAGCCACCTGACGCTCGGCCTGCAGTGCGGCGGCTCCGACGGCTATTCCGGCATCAGCGCGAACCCCGCCCTCGGGGCGGCGGTAGACCTGCTGGTCAGAAACGGCGGAACGGCAATCCTGTCGGAGACTCCCGAGATCTACGGCGCCGAGCACTTGCTGACGCGCAGGGCGGTCACGAAGGAAGTCGGCGCGAAGCTCGTCGCCCGCATCCGCTGGTGGGAGGACTACACCGCGCGCAACAAGATGGAGATGAACAACAACCCGTCGCCCGGAAACAAGGCGGGCGGCCTGACCACCATCCTGGAGAAATCGCTCGGCGCGGTGGCGAAGGGCGGCACGACCAACCTCGTCGACGTCTACGAGTACGCCCAGCCCGTGGCGGCGAAGGGCTTCGTCTACATGGACACGCCCGGCTACGACCCGGTCTCGGCCACCGGCCAGGTCGCGGGCGGCGCCAACATGATCTGCTTCACCACCGGGCGCGGCTCGGCCTACGGCTGCAAGCCGGCGCCCTCGCTCAAGCTCGCGACCAACACGCCGCTCTTCGTCCACCAGGAAGAGGACATGGACTTCAACTGCGGCACGGTCATCGACGGCACCGAGACGATCCAGGAGGCCGGTGCCCGTTTCTTCCAGCTCATCCTCGATACGGCGTCCGGGAAAAAGACAAAAAGCGAAGAATTCGGCTACGGCGAGGACGAATTCGCGCCGTGGACCATCGGCGCCACGATGTAGTGGAGCCCCTCCAGAGGCATCTGCCGGACATCGCGATCGCCGCGGCGCTCGCGTGGGGCAGCGGCCTTCGCGCCTACGCGGTGATCTTCGCCCTCGGCCTCGCCGGCGCCGCCGGCTGGCTCGAGCTTCCCGAGCACCTGCGCCTGCTCCAGCACCCCATCGTCCTCGGCGCGAGCGGCCTCATGACCGCGGTCGAGTTCTTCGCCGACAAGCTGCCCTGGCTCGACAGCCTGTGGGACGCGGTGCACAGCTTCATCCGCATTCCGGCCGGCGCCGCGCTCGCGGCCGCGGTGTTCGGCGACTCCGACTCCGCCGTGATGCTCGCCGCCGCGATCCTCGGCGGCACGCTGAGCGCCGGCGTGCATTTCGCGAAGGCCGGCACCCGCGCCGCGATCAATACCTCGCCCGAGCCGTTCAGCAACTGGACCGCCTCGCTCGCCGAGGACGCCATGGTGCCCGCGGGCCTGTGGCTGGCGTTTGTCCATCCGATCCTATTCTTTGTCCTTCTCGCAGTGTTTATCGTGGGGGCGATCCTTCTGCTGCGCCTGATCTGGCGCGGGCTGCAGCGCCTGTTCGCATGAAGCCCAGGGTCTACCTCGACGCCGCGCTGGAGCAGCCGGGCGAGGTCTCGCTCAACGATGCGCCCGCGCACCATCTCGCGCGCGTGCTGAGGCTCCGGGAGGGCGATGCGCTCACCGTCTTCAACGGCCGCGGCGGCGAATGGGACGCGCAATTCGTCGGCAAGCGGCGCGTGCGTCTCGTGGCGTTCGACGCGGTCGAGCGCGAGTCGCCTCTTCGCATCGCCCTGGTCCAGGGCGTGTCGTCCGGGGACCGCATGGACTACACCATCCAGAAAGCCGTCGAGCTCGGCGTCGCGGCGATTCAGCCGCTGATCACCAAGAAAGGAGTCGTCCGGCTGGAGGGTGCCCGGGCGTCAGCCCGAGTGGAGCACTGGAGAAAGATCGCCATCGCGGCGTGCGAGCAGTGCGGCCGCAATCGCATTCCGGAAGTGCTGCCACTCATCGCTTTCCATCAATATCGGCCGCAGGGCAACGCGCTGCGATTGCTTCTGTCCGCTCAAGGACGCTCCCTCAGGGAAATGAAGATGGAAGGCGCCGCGACGATCGCAGCCGGGCCCGAGGCCGGCTTTGCGGCCGAAGAGCAGGCCGCGCTCGAGCGCGCCGGATTCGTGAAAGCGAGCCTCGGGCCGCGGGTGCTGCGCACCGAGACCGCGGCGCTCGCCGCGCTCGCCGCCCTCAACGCGCTGCAGGGAGATTTCTAGCGAGAAGCTGCGCCATGGGCTCGTTGCCCTTGGCGCGCGCAATCTCCACCGCCGTCCTGCCTTTCGCGTCCTTCGCGCCGAGATTGACGCCGCGTCCCTCGACAAAGAGCTCGACGGCGAGCGCGTCGTCACGCTCGACCGCCGCGAGGAACTCGTTCGGGTCGTGGTACTTGAGCCCCATCGCGGTCAGGTCCTTGCGCGCCTGCAGGGCCTGGCCTGCCGAGGCAGTACCGACGGGCGCGGCAATCGGCTTGCCGATCTGCTTGCGCGCGAGGGAGGCGATGTCCTGCCCGATGGAGACCACGCGCGAGCGGTATTCCGTCGGCATGTCGGCAGTCGCAGTCTCCAGCAGTCCGGCCGCGGCGCGGTTCGCTTCGGTGCTGCGGCCGGCAAGAACGTCGTCGATGGCCTTATCGGGATCGTCGGACTGGGCGGTGCGCATGAGGATCTGCGCCAGCGTCAGCGCGTGGCCGAACGCACTCCATTCGTCTTGGGCGGCCGGGGCCGGCGTGGCCGCGGGACTAGGTGCGGCCGTGGGACTGGCTGCGGGCGTGGTGTTGGCGCATGCCGTAACGAGAGGCAGGAGCAGCGCCGCAGCGAATGCATTTGGTTTCATGCGAACCTCCATAGCTCGAAGCATAGCGCGCGCCAGACGGAGGGCGTTACCACTTACAATTTGTAGAAACTACAAATGGCCACACTGCAACATCCCGAAAGCTTCGTGCGCTGGTTCCGCCAGGTCGCGCCGTATCTGCACGCCTTTCGCGGCCGCACGTTCGTGGTGGCGTTCGGCGGCGAGATGTTCGCCGAGCGCGCGCGCTTCGCGAGCTTCATCCACGACGTCAGCATCCTTGCCGCGCTCGGCATCCGGCTCGTGCTGGCGCACGGCGCCCGCCCGCAGATCGAGGCGGAGCTCAAGGCGCGCGGCATCCGCTCGCACTACGCGCACGGACTTCGCATCACCGACGAGCGCGCGCTGCAGGCGGTCAAGGAGGCGGCTGGCGTACTCCGGGTCGAGATCGAGGCCTTGCTGTCGCAGGGATTGCCGAACTCGCCGATGGCGGGCGCGCAGATTCGCGTCGCGTCGGGCAACTACATCACCGCGCGGCCCATCGGCGTGGTGAAGGGTACCGATTTCCAGTTCACCGGAGCGGTCCGGAAGGTCGACGCCGCCGGCATCGCGCGCCGGCTGGACGCGGGCGAGGTCGTGCTCGTCCCGCCCCTTGGTTATTCACCCACCGGCGAGGTATTCAACCTGGCGTGGGAGGACGTCGCCGAAGGCGTCGCCGCGGCGCTCAGGGCCGACAAGCTCCTGATGTACACCGACCGCCTGCCGGCCGACGCCAAGGGCGAAGTGATCGCCGAGCTGACCGCCCAGGAAGCGGACTCGCTTCTGTCGAAGAAAGCCGATCTGAGTCAAACCACGAAACAAGCAATGGAGCACGCCATTCGCGCGGTCAAGGCAGGGGTGGCGCGCAGCCACATCGTCACGCGCCGCGCCTCGGGCTCGCTGCTGCTCGAGCTCTTCACGCATACCGGCGTCGGCACCATGATTACCGCGGCTACGGTGCAGAAGCTGCGCCCCGCACGCATCGAAGACGTGCAGGGCATGCTCGCCCTGATCGAGCCGCTCGAGGCCGAGGGCACGCTGGTCAAGCGCAGTCGCGAGCTGCTCGAGGCCGAGATCGGCAACTTCCTCGTCGTCGAGCACGACGGGGTGATCGTCGGTTGCGCCGCGCTCTATCCGTTCAAGGAGGAAAAAAGCGCCGAGTTCGCCTGCCTCGCGGTGGCCGAGGGCTATCGCGACGCCGGCTACGGCGAGGATCTGCTCAAGGCCTGCGAGGAGCGCGCCCGGGGTCTGCGCATCCGGCAGCTCTTCGCCCTCACCACGCACGCGGCGCACTGGTTCCTGGAGCAGGGCTTCCGGGCCGGCGACGTGGACAAGCTGCCGTCGCGCCGCCAGGCGCTCTACAACTGGAAGCGCGGCTCGAAGGTGTTCCTCAAACGCCTATAATTTCCAGATGCCTCGAACAGTGAAATGCGTGAAGCTCGGCCGTGAGGCCGAGGGCCTCGACCACCCGCCCTATCCGGGTCCACTTGGAAAGCGGATCTGGGAGAGCGTCTCCAGGGAAGCCTGGGCGCAGTGGTTGAAGCAGCAGACCATGCTGGTGAACGAGAACCGGCTCAACCTCGCCGATCCCAAGGCGCGCAAGTACCTGATGGAGCAGACCGAGCGGCACTTCTTCGGCGAAGGCGCCGACACCGCCTCGGGTTACGTCCCGCCGCAGAAATAAAGGGGGCAGACCCTTTTATTCCAGTAACTCGCGCTCGACGTCTTCGATTCTGGTGTGCCGCACATCGCGGCCCTTCACCATGTAGACCACGTACTCGGCCATGTTCTTGGCATGGTCGCCGATGCGCTCGACCGCCTTGGCGATGAACAGGATCTCCAGCGAGCGGGTGATGGTGCGCGGGTCTTCCATCATGAACGTGATGAGCTGGCGCATGATGGCGCGAAACTCGTCGTCCACCGCCTCGTCCTGCTTCACCACGCGCATCGCTTCGGAGACGTCGAGGCGCGCGAACGCGTCGAGCGACTGGCGCAGCATCGCCGTGGCGCGGTCGGCGACGTGCGACAGGTCCAGGCGCGGCATGTGCTGGCGGTCCGCGGTATGGATGAGCTTCGCCATGCGCGCGATCTTCTGCGCCTCGTCGCCGATGCGCTCGAGGTCGGTGATGGTCTTGATGACGGCCACCAGCAGGCGCAGGTCGCCCGCCGCCGGCTGACGCCGCGCGATGATGTGGCTGCACGCCTCGTCGAGCTCGACCTCGATGGCGTTGACCCGGTGGTCCTCGCCGATCACCTTGTCGATGAGCTCCATGTTGCCGGAGATCAGGCTTTCCATCGCGCGGGTGATCTGCTCCTCCACCATGCCGCCCATCTGCAGCACGCGTGAGCGGACCCGCTCGAGCTCGGCGTCGAACTGCTTTGACGTGTGTTCAGCCATGACCGGCCAGCCTATCAGCCTGCGATGACCGAAATGTTACGCTTTTCTGGCGCTCAGGGTTCTGACCCCGCCGGGCTCGGCGAGGAGCAGCACGTCGGCCGGCCGCTGTGCGAAAAGCCCGCTGGTCACCAGGCCGGCGAGGTTGTTGAGATCCCTCTCCAGCTCGGGCGGGTTGAGGATCGTCAGGCCGTGGCAGTCGAGCACCAGGTTGCCGTTGTCGGTGGTGAAGTTCGCGCGCAGCTCGGGCGCGCCGCCGCGCCGGACGACCTCGCGGCCGACATAGCTCCGCGCCATCGGTATGACTTCGAGCGGCAGCGCGAACCGGCCGAGCACCGGCACCAGCTTCGAAGCGTCGCAGATGCAGACGAACTTCTCCGCGACCGCGGCGACGATCTTTTCTCTCGTCAGCGCGCCGCCGCCTCCCTTGATCATGTGCAGGTGCTCGGTGACCTCGTCGGCGCCGTCGATGTACACCGGCAGCTCGTTGACGCTGTTGAGGTCGAATACCCGGATGCCGTGTGACTTCAGCCGCTGCGCGCTCGCCTCCGAGGCGGCGACCGCGCCCTCGATGCGGCCTTTGATGGTGGCGAGCGCGTCGATGAAGAAATTGACCGTCGAGCCGGAGCCAACGCCGACCACTTTGTCTTCGACGACGTATTTCAGCGCCGCCTGCGCGACCGCTTTTTTCAGCTCAGACTGGTTCACGTCTTCAGTTTACTTTTTTCTTTGCGGCGGGAGATCGGTGCAGACGCCCTCGAAGGCCTCGGCCGCCATGCCGACCGATTCGCCGAGCGTGGGATGGGGGTGGATGGTCTTGCCTATGTCGGTCGCGTCGGCGCCCATCTCGACGGCGAGCGCGAGCTCGCTGATGAGATCGCCCGCGCCGGTGCCGACGATGCCGCCGCCGAGGATGCGGTGATTGTCGGCGTCGAAGATCAGCTTGGTGAAACCTTCGTCGCGCGCGTTCGCGATGGCGCGCCCGGACGCCACCCACGGGAACTTCGCCACGCCGATCTTGGCGCCGTTCTTCTTCGCCTCGTCCTCGGTGAGACCGACCCAGGCGATCTCCGGGTCGGTGAAGGCGACCGACGGGATGACGCGCGCGTCGAAGTGCGATTTCCGGCCCGCCGCCGCCTCGGCAGCCACGTGCCCTTCGTGCACCGCCTTGTGGGCGAGCATCGGGTTCTTCGTGATATCGCCGATGGCGTAGATGTGCGCGACGTTGGTCCGCATTTGCGAATCGGATTCGATGAACCCCCGGTCGGTCACGGCGACGCCGGCCTTGTCCGCACCGATTTTCTTGCCGTTGGGCACGCGGCCGACCGAGACCAGGATCATGTCGTAGGTCTTCGCCTCCGCCCCTTCGAAAGTGACCTTGAGGCCGTCCTTGGCAGGCTCGACCTTGGTGGTCTTCGCCTTCAGCATGATCCGGTCGAAGCGCGGCGCGTTCAGCTTCTGCCACACTGCGACGAGGTCGCGGTCGGCGCCGAGCATCAGCGCATCCAGCATCTCGACCACATCGAGGCGCGCGCCGAGGGTCGAATAGACCGTGCCCATCTCGAGGCCGATGATGCCGCCGCCGATCACCAGCAGCTTCTTCGGCACGCTGCGGAGCTCGAGCGCCCCGGTCGAATCGACGACCCTCGGATCCTCGGGAAGGAAAGGCAGTTTGGCCGCCTGCGAACCGGCGGCGATGATGGCCGACGAAAAGCGGACGGTCTTCCGGCCTTCCTTGGTCTCCACCACCATGTGGTGAGCATCGGAGAAGCTTCCCACGCCGGTGAGCACGGTGACCTTGCGCAGCTTCGCCATCGCCGCGAGCCCGCCGGTCAGCTTTCCCACCACCTTGTTCTTGAATTCGCGCAGCTTCGCGAGATCGAGCTTGGGCTCGCCGAAGGCTACGCCGTGCAATGCAAGCGCCCTGGCGGCGTCGACGATGGCGGCGGTGTGCAGCAGCGCCTTGGACGGGATGCACCCCACGTTGAGGCACACCCCGCCGAGCGTCGGATAGCGCTCGACCAGCACGGTCTTGAGCCCGAGGTCGGCGGCGCGGAACGCCGCCGAGTAGCCGCCCGGTCCGGCGCCGAGCACCACGATGTCGCACTCGATGTCTGCGCCCGTCGACGGCGCAGGAGCGGCCGGCCTCGGCGCTTCAGGCACCTTCGGCCGGGCCGGAGCTTCGGTTCTGGCTTCCTGGCCTTCCAGCAGCAGGATGGGCGAGCCCTGCGAAACCTTGTCGCCCACCTTGATGCGCAGCTCCTTCACCACTCCCGCGCCCGGCGAGGGAATCTCCATCGTCGCCTTGTCGGATTCGAGCGTGATGAGCGACTGCTCCTTCGAGACGGCGTCGCCGGGCTTCACCAGCACTTCGATGACTTCGACGTTCTTGAAATCCCCGATGTCGGGGACCCTGACCTCGGTGCCGGCGGCCATCTAGAGGATGAGCTTGCGGATGTCGGAGAGCACCGAGACGAGGAAGCCCGAGAAGCGCGCGGCGGTCGCGCCGTCGATCACGCGGTGATCGTAGGAAAGCGAAAGCGGCAGCATTAGCCGGGCCTTGAAGAGATCTTCCCCCTTCTCACCGCTCCCCGAGAAGACCGGCTTCAGAACAGAACGCGAAACCCCGAGGATCGCGACCTCCGGTGCGTTGATGATCGGCGTGAACGCGGTGCCGCTGATGCCGCCCAGGCTCGAGATCGAGAACGTGCCGCCCTGCATGTCGCCCGGCTTGAGCTTGCCGTCGCGGGCGAGCTTGCTGATGTCGGACAGCTCGTGCGCAAGGTCGAACACGCCCTTGCGGTCGGCGTCGCGCACCACCGGCACGACCAGCCCCCCGGGCGTGTCGACCGCAACGCCTATGTGGTAGTACTTCTTGACGACGATGTTCTCGCCCGACTTGTCGAGCGAGGAGTTGAACACCGGGAACTGCCGCAGCGCGGTGACGCAGGCCTTGATCATGAAGGCGAGCATCGTCAGCTTGAACCCCTTTTTCTCGGTGTCGGCGGTCTGGGCCTTGCGGAAAGCCTCGAGATCGGTGATGTCGGCTTCATCGAACTGTGTGACGTGCGGAATCGAGATCCAGTTGCGGTGCAGGTACGGACCCGACAGCTTCTGGATGCGCGAAAGCGGCTTGGTCTCCACCGGTCCGAACTTGGCGAAGTCCACGTCCGGCCACGCCGGCAGGTTGAAAGGCAGCGCGCCGCCCGCTTTTGCAGTTATTTGAGTAGGTGTTTTTGAGAGGGCGCCCTTCACATACGCCTGCACATCGGTGTGCACGATGCGGCCCTTGGGTCCGCTGCCCTGCACCTGGCGCAAGTCGACCCCGAGCTCGCGCGCGAACTTGCGCACCGAAGGGCTGGCGTGCGGCTTCGCGCCGATTTCCTCCTGCGGCTCTCTCGGCACCGGCCGCGGCGCAGGTGCGGACGCGGGCGCAGCCGCTGGACTTGCGACCGGCTTGGAAGGAGCGGGCGCCGGCGCAGCCGAGGCCACGGGTCCCGAGCTTGCGGAAAGGACGAGGATCGGCGCGCCCTTCGAGACTTTGTCGCCCACCTTGATCCTCAGCTCTCGCACCACGCCGGCGGAGGGCGAGGGGATCTCCATCGTCGCCTTGTCGGACTCGAGCGTGATGAGCGACTGCTCCTTCGCCACCGCATCGCCGGGCTTGACCAGCACCTCGATCACCTCGACCTCCTTGAAGTCGCCGATGTCGGGCACCGGGACCGTGGTCGAGCTGCCGTCGCCGGTGGGTTTGGCTTGCGGCCTCGGCTCGTTCTTGGGTTCGGGTCTTTGCTCGGCCCTGGGCTGCGTCCTGGAAGACTCGTCCTTCGCCTCGAGCTCGAGGATGGGCGAGCCCTTCGACACTTTGTCGCCCATTTTGATCTTGATCTCGCGCACCACGCCCGCGGAGGGCGAGGGGATCTCCATCGTCGCCTTGTCGGACTCGAGCGTGATGAGCGACTGCTCCTTGGTCACCGCGTCCCCGGGCTTGACCAGCACCTCGATGACGGCGACGTCCTTGAAGTCGCCGATGTCCGGTACCACGACCTGGGTCATACAGTGGTGGGATCGGGTTTTTCGGGGTCGATACCGTACTTTTTGAGGGCCTCTGCAACCTGCTTGACCTTGATCTCGCCCTGGTCCGCAAGCGCCTTCAGCGCCGCCACCGCCACGAACTGACGGTTCACCTCGAAGAAGTACCGCAGCCGCGCGCGCGAATCGGAACGCCCGAAGCCGTCGGTGCCGAGCACCTTGTAGGAGCGCCCTTGCGGCACGAAGGGACGGATCTGCTCGGCGAAGGTCTTGATGTAGTCGCTGGCGGCAATCACGGGCCCGGGCTGGTCCTGCAGCACCTTGGTCACGTACGGCACGCGCCCCTTCGCTTCGGGGTGCAGAAGGTTCCAGCGCTCGGCGGCCAGGCCTTCGCGGCGCAGCTCGGTGAAGCTCGTGGCGCTCCAGACGTCCGCGGCCACGTCCCAATCGGCTTCGAGAAGCTGGGCCGCAGCTTCTACCTCGCGCAGGATGGTGCCCGAACCGAGCAGCTGAACGCGCAGCTTGCTCTTCGACTTCGACGGCTTGAGCAGGTACAGCCCCTTGAGGATGCCCTCCTCGACGCCTTCCGGCATCGGCGGGTGCTCGTAGTTCTCGTTCATCAGGGTGATGTAATAGAAAACATCCTCCTGGTTCGTCACCATGCGGCGCAGGCCGTCGTGGACGATGACCGCGACCTCGTGGCCGTAGGTCGGGTCGTACGAGATGCAGTTCGGAATCACCGAAGACAGAATGTGCGAGTGGCCGTCTTCGTGCTGCAGGCCTTCGCCGTTCAAGGTGGTGCGGCCGGCGGTCGCGCCGAGGAGGAAGCCGCGCGCTCGCTGGTCGGCCGCGGCCCAGGCGAGGTCGCCGACGCGCTGCATGCCGAACATCGAGTAGAAGGTGTAGAACGGCACCGTCACCTGGTTGGAATGGCTGTACGCGGTCGCCGCCGCGATCCACGAGGAGAACGCGCCGGCTTCGTTGATGCCTTCCTCGAGGATCTGACCCTGCTTGTCCTCGCGGTAGTACATCACCTGGTCGCGATCAACCGGCTCGTACTTCTGACCCTCGGGCGCGAAGATGCCGAGCTGCCGGAACATGCCTTCCATGCCGAAGGTGCGCGCCTCGTCGGGAACGATCGGAACAATGCGCTTGCCGATCTCCTTATCCCGCACCAGCGCAGTCAGCGTCCTGACGAACGCCATGGTGGTCGAGATCTCGCGGCCTTCGCCTGACCCCTTCAGCACCTGCTCGAACGCGCTCAACGGCGGCACCGCCGGCGCGGCCTCCGCCTTGCGCCGGCGCTGCGGCAGATAGCCGCCGAGCTCCTTCCGGCGCTCGTGCAGGTACTTCATCTCCGGCGAGTCCGGCGGCGGGATGTAGAACGGCAGCTCGTCGAGCTTGTCGTCCGGGATCGGGATGTTGAACTGCTCGCGCATCTCCCGGATGGTGGCGGTGTCGATCTTCTTCAGCTGGTGCGTCGGGTTCTTCGCCTGGCCCTGCTTGCCCAGGCCGAAGCCCTTGATGGTCTTGGCGAGGATCACGGTCGGCTGGCCCTTGTGCTTCACCGCCGCCGCGTACGCCGCGTAGACCTTGTGCGGATCGTGCCCGCCGCGGTTCAGGCGCCAGATGTCCTCGTCGCTCATGCGCGCGACCATCTCGGCGACCTTCGGGTCCTTGCCGAAGAAATGCTTGCGCACGAACGCGCCGTCGTTCGCCTTGTAGTTCTGATATTCGCCGTCGACCGATTCCTCCATGACGCGCAGCAGGCGGCCTTCCTTGTCGCGCGCGAGCAGCGGGTCCCAATACGAGCCCCAGATCACCTTGATCACGTTCCAGCCGGCGCCGCGGAAGTCGCCTTCGAGCTCCTGGATGATTTTGCCGTTGCCGCGCACCGGGCCGTCGAGGCGCTGCAGGTTGCAGTTGATGACGAAGATCAGGTTGTCCAGCCTGTCGCGCGAGGCGAGGCCGATGGCGCCGAGCGATTCGGGCTCGTCCATTTCGCCGTCGCCGCAGAACACCCACACCTTGCGGTTCGCGGTCTGGGCGAGTCCGCGCGCTTCGAGGTACTTCAGGTAGCGCGCCATGTAGATCGCCTGGATCGGCCCAAGGCCCATCGACACGGTGGGGAACTGCCAGTAGTCCGGCATCAGCCATGGATGCGGATACGACGAAACCCCCTTGCCGTCCACCTCGCGCCGGAAGTTCAACAGCCTTTCTTCCGAAAGCCTGCCCTCCATGAGCGAGCGTGCGTAGACGCCCGGCGAGGAGTGCCCCTGGAAATAGATCAGGTCGCCGCCGTGTCCGTCGTGCGGCGCATTCCAGAAGTGCTGCTGGCCGGTCCCGAACAGCGTGCCGACCGAGGCGAAGCTCGCAATGTGGCCGCCGAGCTCGTCGTCGTTCTTGTTGGCGCGCGCCACCATGACCATCGCGTTCCAGCGGCAGATGGAGCGGATGCGTTCTTCGATCGCGACGTCGCCGGGCGAGCGCTCCTCCATGTGCGGAGGAATGGTGTTGATGTAGGCGGTGTTCGGCGAGAACGGAATGTGCGCGCCCGAGCGGCGCGCCTTGTCGATCAGGCGTTCCAGCAGGTAGTGAGCACGCGCGGGGCCTTCGCGCTCGAGCACTGCCTCGAGGGCGTCCAGCCACTCCTGGGTCTCGAGCGCGTCTTGGTCGTTCGCGGCGGGGAATTGGGGGACGGCGGCCATGGTTCGGTTCCGTGTCTTACAGGTTCGTGTCTTGCATGAAGTCCGGTGAAGGTCTGCTGCGGGGGGCGCGATTAGCTTAACCAGAAAGTGGGCCCAATGCTAGACTGCGCCGCCCCCATGACGGCCCGGATCCTCGACGGAAAATCCCTCGCCGCGGCCACGCGCAGCGCGCTGAAGCAGAAAGTCGAAGCGCTTGTGCAGCGCGGGGTGCGGCCCGGGCTCGGCGTGCTCATCGCCGGCGACAACCCGGCGTCCAAGGTCTACGTGAGGAACAAGACGCTCGCCGCCGAAGAAATCGGCGTGCACTCACGCCTTCTGGAATACGGAAAGGACGTCTCGGAAGCCGAGCTCATGCAAACGGTCGCAGCGCTGAACGCCGACCGGGCGGTGCATGGGATTCTGGTGCAGCTCCCGCTGCCGAAGCACATCGACGCCTCGAGCGTGCTCGAATCCATCGCGCCGGCCAAGGATGTCGACGGGTTCCATGAAGCCAACCTCGGAGCGCTCATGGCCGGCCGGCCGGGCGTGGTGCCCTGCACGCCGCTCGCCTGCATGCGCCTGATCGGGCACGCCGGCGTGCAAGTCGCAGGCCGGCACGCCGTAGTCGTCGGCCGCTCGAACATCGTCGGCAAGCCGCTCGCCCATCTGCTGTTGCAAAAGGACGCGACCGTCACCATCTGCCACTCGAAGAGCGCGGACCTCGCCGGCATTTGCAGGCGCGCCGATCTCCTGGTCGCCGCGGTCGGGCGGCCAAAACTCATTGGCGCGGAAATGGTCAAACCGGGTGCCTGCATCATCGACGTCGGCGTCAACCGGCTGCCCGACGGCAAGCTCGCCGGCGACGTCGACTTCGACGCCGTCAAGAGCGTCGCCGGCTGGATTACCCCGGTTCCCGGCGGGGTCGGTCCGATGACGATCGCCATGCTTCTGGAAAATTGCATACGCGCTGCCACCAAGGAATGAATCCCCTTCTTCAATTCAGCGGCCTGCCACGGTTCGACGAGGTCAAGCCGCAGCACGTTGTCCCCGCCATCGACGAGCTGCTCGCCGCCGGCCGCGCCGCGATCGAAGCGGCGGTACGGGCGCGCCCTACCTGGGAGGAGTTCGTCGCGCCGCTCGAGGACGCGAACGAGCGCCTGGGCCGCGCCTGGGGCCAGGTCGCGCACCTGCACGCGGTGATGGACAGCCCGCCGCTGCGCGAGGCCTACAACGCCGCCCTGCCGAAGGTCTCGCAATACTGGACCGAGCTCGGACAGAATCTTCAGCTTTTCCAGAAGTACAAGGAGCTCGCGCGCTCCGCGCAGTTCACCGCCCTTTCGCCTGCCCGCAGGAAGATCGTCGAGAACGCGCTGCGCGACTTCCGCCTCGGCGGCGCCGAGCTGCCGCTCGAGAAAAAGCAGCGCTACGCCGAGATCCAGGAAGAGCTCGCCAAGCTGTCGGCCAAGTTTTCGGAGAACGTGCTCGATGCCACGAACGCTTTCTCGCTCGTCATAGAAGAACAAAAGCGCTTGAGCGGCATTCCTGCCGACGTCCTCCAGGCGGCGCGCGAGGCGGCAGACAAGGATGAAAAGCAGGCGGTTGGCAAGCCCAGGTGGAAGTTCACGCTGCACATGCCGTCGTACCTGCCCGTGATGCAGTACGCCGACGACCGGTCGCTGCGCGAGAGGCTCTACCGCGAAAGCGCCACGCGTGCCTCCGAGTTCGGCAGGCCCGACTGGGACAACACTGCGCTGATCGCGCGCATCGTCGAGCTGCGGCGCGAGCTCGCCGCCCTCCTCGGCTACGCCAGCTACGCCGAAGTCTCGCTCGAGCCGAAAATGGCGCACTCGCCGGCGGAGGTACTGGGATTCCTCGACGACCTCGGCCGCCATGCGCGGCCGTTCGCCGAAAAGGACGCGGCCGAGCTTCGGTCCTTTGCCAGATCCGAACTGGGAATCGAGGAGCTGGCGGCGTGGGATGTCCCGTACGCGTCGGAAAAGCTGCGCCTCAAGCGCTACGCCTTCTCGGACCAGGAAGTGAAGCAGTATTTTCCCGAAGAAGCGGTGCTGCAGGGCCTGTTCCGCGTCGCCCAGGCGCTCTACCAGATCACCATCACGCCCTCGCAGGCGCCGGTCTGGCACGAGGACGTGCGCTTCTTCGAGATCCGCGACGCCTCGGGGGCGGCTGCCAACGCCGTCATCGGCCACTTCTACATGGACCTCTATGCCCGCGACACCAAGCGCGGCGGCGCATGGATGGACGACGCGATCACGCGGCGGCGCAAGGGCGCCGCGATCCAGACGCCGGTGGCGCACCTCAACTGCAACTTCTCGCGGCCCCTCGGTTCGCCTGCGGGTGGGAAGCCCGCTCTCTTCACCCACGACGAGGTGCTGACGCTGTTCCACGAGTTCGGGCACGGGCTGCACCACCTGCTCACGCGCGTCGAGGACCTCGGCGTGTCGGGCATCAACGGCGTCGAGTGGGACGCGGTCGAGCTTCCCAGCCAGTTCATGGAGAACTTTGCCTGGGAGTGGGACGTGCTGCGCCACATGACGCGGCACGTCGACACGGGCGCGTCGCTGCCGCGCGAGCTGTTCGACAAGATGATCGCGGCGAAAAACTTCCAGAGCGGTCTCGCGATGCTGCGCCAGATCGAGTTCGCCGAGTTCGACATGCGCCTGCACTCCGAGTTTGACCCGACCTCCGGTCGGAGCGATCCCGCGTCGCCGCGCACCGCGCAGGAGCTGCTCGAGCAGGTGCGCGATCGCGTCGCCGTGCTCAAGCCGCCCGCGTTCAACCGCTTCGCGAACAGCTTCTCCCACATCTTCGCCGGCGGCTACGCCGCCGGCTACTACAGCTACAAGTGGGCCGAAGTGCTTTCGGCGGACGCCTATTCCTTCTTCGAGGAGAACGGCATCCTCGACGCGCGCGCCGGGCAGCGCTTTCGCGACGAAATTCTGGCCGTCGGCGGCAGCAGGCCGGCGGCGGAATCGTTCCGCGCCTTCCGCGGGCGCGAGCCGCGCGTCGATGCGCTGCTCAGGCACAATGGTATGATCGCCGCGTAGGATTCATGAAGTTTCGCGCGCCCCTCGCGGTTCTGCTTTGCGCGGCCGCTTCTGCGGCGCTCGCGCAGCAGCTCTATCGCTGGACCGACGAAAAAGGGCGGGTGCACATCACCGATACCCCGCCGCCTGCCTCCGCTCGCAACGTGCAGAGAAAGAGCGGCGCCGGCAACGTCGCCGAAGCGCAGCAGGGCTTCGAACTCAGCCAGGCGGTGCGAAATTTTCCGGTGACGCTCTATACCGCGCCGTCGTGCAAGGAGTATTGCGTCGCGGCGCGCGCATTGCTCAACAAGCGCGGGGTGCCGTTCACGGAGGTGCAGGTCGCGGACGACGCGTCGCGCCAGGAACTGAAGGCGGCCTCCGGCGGCGACACCGTCCCCACGCTCGTGGTCGGCCACAGCGTGCACAGCGGGTACTCGCCGGACTCGTACTCGGCGCTGCTCGATTCGGCGCGCTACCCGAAGCCGGGCGCGTCGCCGCCGCGGGCTCAGGCTGCACCGCCGGATCCGGACGAGCCCAAGCCCGAACCCGCGCCGACCGGACCCTACGCGCCGAAGCCACGCGGCTATTAGGCTCGGGCTTTGCGCCTCGCGACCTGGAACGTCAATTCGCTGAAGGTGCGCCTGCCGCACCTCGTCGACTGGCTGGCAAGGGAAAAGCCGGACGTCGCCTGCCTGCAGGAGACGAAAGTCGAGGACGCGAGCTTTCCCCTTGCCGAGGTGCGCGCCGCCGGCTACGAAGCGGTGTTCTGCGGCCAGAAGGCCTACAACGGCGTCGCCATCCTCGCGCGAACCCAGCCGGTTGCCGTGCAACACGGCATTCCCGGTTTCGCCGACGACCCCAAGCGCGTAATCGGCGCGTCGGTGGGCGAGTTTCGAATCGTGTGCCTCTACGCGCCCAACGGGCAGGCGCCGGGATCGGACAAGTACGAGTACAAGCTGCGCTGGTACGACGCTCTCGCCGCCTGGTTGCGACGGGAAGCGGAACGCCATCCAAGCCTGGCGGTTCTAGGCGATCTGAACGTCGCACCGGAGGACCGCGATGTACACGATCCGAAGCGCTGGGCAGGACAGATCCACGTCTCGGACGCCGAGCGCGCGGCGATGCGCCGCGTGGTCGACGAAGTCGGGCTCGTGGACGCTTTCCGGCTTTTCCCCCAGCCGCCCGGGGAATTCTCGTGGTGGGACTACCGCCTCGCCGCGTTCCAGCGCAACTGGGGCCTGCGCATCGACCACATCCTGCTCTCGCCGGAGCTCGCGAAGCGCTGCGTGGGCTGCACCATCGACAAGTCGCCCCGGAGGCTGGAGCGCCCGTCGGATCACGCTCCGGTCATCGCGGAGCTGCGATAGGCGCTGCTCAGTCGATCAACTGATACGCCGGCAAGGTGAGGAACTCGACGTAGTGGTCGTCGGCGGTGATGCGCTCGAACAGCTTCGCCGCGTCCTCGTACCTGCCCTCGCTCATCGTCGCCTTCACCTTGGCGAGCTCCTCTTTCAGAAGGGCACGGAAAAGCTCGACCGTAACCTTCCTGCCGTCGTCGAGCACGCCTTTCGGCAAGCGGATCCACTGCCAGATCTGCGAGCGCGAGATTTCGGCAGTGGCGGCGTCCTCCATCAGGTTGTAGACCGGCACGCAGCCGTTGCCGACGAGCCAGGCGCCGAGATACTGGATCCCGACCGAGATGTTGTTGCGCAGTCCCGCCTCGGTGATCGGCTTCTCGGGCTGGAACGCGAGCAGATCCCCTGCCGAGACGCTGACGTCCGGCCGCTGCCGCGTGTACTGGTTGGGCTGCGGCATGTGCTTGTCGAACACTTCCTTGGCGATCGGCACGAGCGCCGGATGCGCGACCCAGGTTCCGTCGCAGCCGTCGGTCACCTCGCGCAGCTTGTCCTGCCGCACCTTCTCGAGCGCGGCCTCGTTCGCCTTGGGATCGTTCTTGATCGGGATCTGCGCGGCCATGCCGCCCATCGCCGGCGCCCCGCGCCGGTGGCAGGTCTTCACTAGCAGCAGCGCGTAGGCGCGCATGAAGGGCGCCGTCATCGTCACCTGGGCGCGGTCGGCGAGGCAGAAGTCGCGGTCGGCGCGGAATTTCTTGATGCACGAGAAGATGTAATCCCAGCGCCCGATGTTGAGGCCCGACGAGTGCTCGCGCAGCTCGTAGAGGATCTCGTCCATCTCGAACGCGGCGACCACGGTCTCGATCAGCGCGGTGGCGCGGATCGTCCCGACGGGGATTGCGAGCTCCTGCTGCGCGAAGACGAAAATCTCGTTCCACAGGCGCGCCTCGAGGTGCGACTCCATCTTCGGCAGATAGAAGTACGGGCCCGAGCCGCGCGCGAGCAGCTCTTTCGCGTTGTGGAAAAAGTAGAGCGCGAAGTCGAAGATGCCGCCCGACACGGGCTGGCGGTCGACCGTGACGTGCTTTTCATCGAGGTGCCAGCCGCGCGGGCGCGGGATCAGAACCGCGGTCTTGTCGTTCAACCGATACTGCTTCGCGTTCTGCTCCAGCGCGATGCTGCCGCGTACGGCATCGCGAAGATTGATCTGCCCGTCCACCATGTTGTGCCACGTCGGACAGTTGGCGTCCTCGAAGTCCGCCATGAACGTCGAGGCGCCGCTGTTCAGGGCATTGATCACCATCTTGCGGTCGGTCGGTCCGGTGATCTCGACGCGCCGGTCCAGAAGATCCTTCGGCTGGGCGGCGACCTGCCAATCGGAATCGCGGACGTGTTTCGTTTCCGCGAGAAAGTCCGGCTTGGCGCCCGCGTCGAAGGTCGCTTGCCGCGCCGCGCGGCGCGCAAGCAATTCCTGGCGGCGGGATTCGAAGCGCCGGTGGAGCTTGGCGACGAAGGCGAGGGCTTCGGGCGTGAGGATCTGCGCGAACTCGGGAGTGATGCGTCCGGAGGTCGAAACGTCTTTGGGCAGCGGACTGGACATGTGCATAGCAGCATCTACTCGCTATCAAGACACTAAATTATTGAGTCGGCGGCGAATCTCCCCCGTGACCGCCAATACCGAAGGACCCTCCAGCGAAGCGGTTGCCGCACTGCAACATTACCACAGGCCGAGTGAATGAGACATACCTCACGGGACTGCCGGTTGGAGTTCTTAAGTTTGACGACGATTTCATATGATGAAATGCGGCACTGCGGCGTGAAATGCCGCGCCAATCGGAGTAGGCTGCGGTTGCTCGCCTTTTTCTCCCAACCCCTTGTTTCATATCGTGAGATAGCCGATGCTGCCCACCCCCTACAAGGTCCTGATTCTTGGTGCTTCCTATGGCTCCCTGCTCGCCATCAAGCTGGTGGCCGCGGGGCATACGGCCAAGCTCGTATGCCTGCCGGCCGAAGCGGAGGCCTTCAACAGCGACGGTGCCCGCGTGCGCATGCCCATCAAGGGACGCGAGGGCCTCGTGGAGGTGCATTCGAAGAAGCTGCCGGGGAAGCTCTCGGCCGATGGACCGGGGGCCGTGAATCCGCGCGACTACGACCTCGCCGTGCTCGCCATGCAGGAGCCGCAGTACCGCTCGCCGGGCGTGCGCGAGCTCCTCGAGGCGGTGGCAAAGCAGAAGGTGCCGTGCATGTCGATCATGAACATGCCGCCGCTGCCGTACCTCGCCCGGATCCCGGGGCTATCGGTCAAGGAGCTGAGGAGCGCGTACACGGATCCCAGCGTGTGGGACAGCTTCGATCCGTCGTTCATGACGCTCTGCAGCCCGGACCCGCAGGCGTTCCGTCCCCCGGAAGAGAAGATCAATGTGCTCCAGGTTCGCCTGCCGACCAACTTCAAGTCCGCCCGCTTCCCTTCGGAAGCGCACACGAAGATCCTGCGCGACCTCGAAAAGGGAATCGAGGCCGTGCGCTACGAGGGCATGGAGCTGCCGGTGAAGCTGAAGGTGCATGACTCGGTGTTCGTGCCGCTCGCGAAGTGGGCGATGCTGATGGCAGGCAATTACCGCTGCGTCACCAAGGACGGGATGATTCCGATCAAGGAGGCCGTGCACCGCGATCTCGAGGCCTCACGCGCCGTGTACGACTGGGTCGTCAAGCTGTGCGTTTCGCTGGGCGCCGATCCGAAGGACCTCGTGCCCTTCGAGAAGTACGCCGCCGCCGCGCAGGGGCTGGCGAGCCCATCCTCCGCGGCGCGCGCCCTCTTCGGCGGCGCACCCAACATCGAGCGCGTCGATCGCCTGGTGCAGGCGGTGGGCGCGCGCAAAGGCATGCGCAACGCGGTGATCGACGAGGTGGTGACGCTGGTGGACGCCCGGCTGGAGCTCAACCGGCGCGCGACGCAGGCCGGCGTCTCGCAAAGCGCACGCAAGACCGCCTAGCTAATCGGGGTCGCTCCCGACTGAATCATTCGGCAGCACGGGCTTGTCATCGTCGATGCCGAGCTCCTGGATCTTGCGGGTAATGGTGTTGCGGCCCATGCCGAGGAGATTGGCGGCCTCGATGCGCCGGCCCGCGGTGCGCTCGAGCGCCTTGGTGATGAGCGCGCGCTCGAACTGACGCGAAAGTCCGTCGAGGATCCCGGTTTCGCCGCGCGCCAGACGGCGCTCGGCCTCCTGTTCGAGCGCGGCGAGCCAGTCCGAGCTCGTGGCGGCGGCCTGGTCGCGAAACTCCGCCGGCAGGTCTCCGGTATCGACCACCTGTCCCGGCGCCATGACCGTGAGCCAGTGGCAGAGGTTTTCCAGCTGTCGCACGTTTCCCGGAAACTCGAGCCGCGCGAGGTGCGCCAGCGCATCGTCGGACAGCCGCTTGGACTCCACGCCCAACTGCTTCGCGCTGAAGGACAAGAAGTGCCGGGTCAACAAAGGCACATCTTCGGAGCGCTCGCGCAGGCTCGGCAGCCGCAAGCGGATGACGTTCAGGCGGTGGTAGAGATCCTCCCGGAACGTCCCTTCGCGCACGCGCTGCTCGAGATTCTGGTGCGTGGCGGCGATCACGCGCACGTTGGCCTTGATCTGCTGGTGGCCGCCTACGCGATAGTAGTTGCCATCGGAGAGCACGCGCAAAAGCCGTGTCTGCAGCTCGGGCGGCATGTCGCCGATCTCGTCCAGAAAGAGCGTGCCGCCCTCCGCCTGCTCGAAGCGTCCGCGCCGCTGCTGCTGCGCGCCGGTGAAGGAGCCGCGCTCGTGGCCGAAGAGCTCGGATTCGAGCAGATCCTTGGGCATCGCCGCGGTGTTGATCGCGACAAACGGCTTCTGGGCGCGCGCACTGTGACGGTGCAGCGCGCGCGCCACAAGCTCCTTTCCGGTTCCCGATTCGCCGGTGATCAGCACCGTCGCGCTCGACTGCGAAAGCCGCCCGATCGCGCGGAACACCTCCTGCATCGCGGGCGCCTGGCCGAGGATCTCCTTCGGCTCGAACACCGTCTCCACCGCCTGGGTCTCGCGCCGGCTCTCGTCCAACGCGCGCCGGATCAGGTCGACCGCCTGGTCGACGTCGAAGGGTTTCGGCAGGTATTCGTAGGCACCGCCCTGGAACGCGGCGACGGCGGAATCGAGGTCCGAATACGCCGTCATCACGATCACCGGCACTGCAGGGTGGCGCTGCTTCACCGCGTTCAGCAGCTCGAGGCCGGAAAGACCCGGCATGCGGATATCCGAAACCAGAACCTCGGGTGAATCGCCCGAGAGCGCATCGAGCGCGTCCTGCGCGGAGGAAAAGGAATTGAACGCGATGCCTTCGCGGCTGAGCGCCTTCTCGATCACCCAGCGGATCGACCGATCGTCGTCCACGATCCAGACCGGTTTCATGTGAGCGGCAGTAGGATCCTGAATGTTGTGCGGCCAGGACGGGATTCGAACTCGATGACGCCCTGGTGATACTGGACGAACGTCTGAGCGAGCGAGAGCCCCAAGCCGGTGCCGCCTTCCCTGCCCGAAACGAGCGGATTGAAGATCCGGTCCTGGATCTCTTCCGGAACGCCCGGGCCGTCGTCGATCACTTGCAATTCTAATGCCAGCTTGTAGCGCTGCCTCAGAATGGTGGTCTGCCTTATTGCTCTTGTTCTAAAAAGAATCGAACTGGAACCCGCCTGAGCGGCGTTGCGCGCGATGTTGAGCACCGCCTGGATCAGCTGCTCGCGGTCGCCCACGAGATCCGGCAGACTCGGATCGTAATCGCGCTCGACGACAATTCCGAATTCCGCTTTCACGAGGCTGCGCACGCGTTCTAGCACCTCGTACACGCTCATCGGCTCGATGCGCGGCGTGCGGTGCGGCGTAAGCATGCGATCCATCAATGCCTGCAGCCTGTCCGCCTCCTTGATGATGACCTGCGTGTATTCCTTCAATTCGGGCTGATGCAGCTCGCGCTCGAGAAGTTGCGCCGAGCCCCTCAGCCCGCCGAGCGGATTCTTGATCTCGTGAGCGAGATTGCGGATCAGCTCGCGGTTCGCCTGCTCGCCGGCGACGATGCGCTCTTCGCGCGCGAGGCGCAGCTGTTCGCTGATCGGCCGCAGTTCCGCAAGCAGCGCGAGGCCTGTGCCGTCGATTCGCGTGACGACGCACGAGAGGGGCAGCGACTCGCGGCCTGGTCGGCTATACGTAACATTCTGCGCCGCATAATCCCAATGCGTCGTGCGCGCTTCCCTCAGGGACTTCGCGAGCTCATGGCGTTCGGAAAAGAGCTGAAGGAAAGGCTGCCCGATCAGGCTCTTCGCGCCGGTGGCAAGAAGGCTCTCCGCCGCCGGGTTGGCATAGCGCACGACGAAGCCCTCGTCGAGCGCGACCACCGCGGTGGCGAGGAGCTCGAGCCCTGAGAACGAAACCACGCTAGCGCTGGTTCGCCAGCTCGCGCTTGAGCGCTTCTACGTTCTTCTCGTGGGTGTCGACGCGATCCTTGAAAGGCTGCAGGCGCTCGAGCACTCTCGCGTAGTTGCGCTCGTCGCCATTGCGTACCGCTTCCTGTTCCGCGAGGTCTTCCTTGGCTTTCGCGAGGTTTGTCTCCTCGCTCGCGAGCTCCTGCTCGAGGATCTCGCGCTGCTTGCCCTTGGCGTTCGCCCGGTCGGCCGCCGATTCTCTCGGGAAGCCGTTTGGGCGCGCCTGCTTGCTCTGCGGCGGCGCCACGTTGATCTGCGTGGTGACGAGCTGGCACTTGCGGCCCGCGGTCTCGCGGGCGTCGTTGGTGTAGCTCGCCTTCCCCGAGGCGTCCACGCACTTGTAGATCTCGCTGCGCGGCTGCGAGGCCGCCGGCCCCGCGGCGGCTACGAATATCCCGAAAATCAACAACCTAAGTCCCATGAGGGCGCAATATACCGAAAAAGAAGGGGCGGGCACATGCCCGCCCCCTCTTCAACGTCCAAAGCGCAAAACCGCTTACGCGGCGTAATACATATCGAACTCCACCGGGTGGGTCGTCATGCGGAAGCGCGTGAGCTCCTCGGTCTTCAGCGCGATGTAGGACTCGAGAAAGTCCTCGGAGAACACGCCGCCGCGTGTGAGGAAGGCGTGGTCGTCCTGCAGGCAGTTGAGCGCCTCCTCGAGCGAGGCGCACACGTGCGGCACCTTTGCGGCTTCCTCGGGCGGCAGGTGGTACATGTCCTTGTCGACCGGGTCGCCGGGGTGGATCTTGTTCTGCACGCCGTCGAGCCCCGCGAGCAGCATGGCCGCGAACGCGAGGTACGCGTTCGTGGTCGGGTCGGGGAAGCGCACTTCCACGCGCCGGCCATTCGGGCTCGAGACGTACGGAATGCGGCACGCCGCCGAGCGGTTGCGCGCCGAGTAGGCGAGATTGATCGGCGCCTCGAAGCCCGGGACCAGGCGCTTGTAGGAGTTGGTTCCGGGGTTGGTGATCGCATTGAGCGCCTTCGCATGCTTGATGATGCCGCCGATGTAGTGCAGCGCAAAGTCGGAGAGGCCCGCGTAGCCGTTGCCGGCGAAGAGGTTCTTGCCGCCTTTCCACACCGACTGGTGGCAGTGCATGCCGGAGCCGTTGTCGCCGACGACCGGCTTGGGCATGAAGGTCGCGGTCTTGCCGTACGAATGCGCCACGTTCCAGACCGTGTACTTCAGGATCTGCATCCAGTCGGCGCGCTGCACGAGCGGCGCGAAGCGCGTGCCGATCTCGTTCTGGCCCGCCGCGGCGACCTCGTGATGGTGGACTTCGACCTCGACGCCCTGCTGCTCGAGGGCGAGGCACATCGCGTTGCGGATGTCGAGTTGCGTGTCGGTCGGCGGGACCGGGAAGTAGCCGCCCTTCACCGGGGCGCGATGCCCCATGTTGCCCGACTCGTAGTCGATGCCGCTCGACCACGGCGCTTCCTCGGACTTGATCTTCACCGAGCAGCCCGACATGTCGACGTTCCAGGTGACGCCGTCGAAGATGAAGAACTCGGGCTCGGGGCCGAAGTACGCGACGTCGCCCATGCCGCTCGACTTGAGGTAGGCCTCGGCGCGCTTGGCGATCGAGCGCGGGTCGCGGTCGTAGGGCTTGCCGTCCATCGGCTCGTAGACGTCGCAGCTGATGTTGAGCACCGGCTCATCGGTGAACGGGTCCATGCGCGCGCTGACCGGGTCCGGCATGAGCAGCATGTCGGAGGCCTGAATGCCCTTCCAGCCGGCGATGGAGGAGCCGTCGAAGGCGTGGCCGAGCTCGAACTTCTCCTTGTTGAAGTACTTGACGGGCACGCTGACGTGCTGCTCCTTGCCGCGCGTGTCCGTGAAGCGGAGATCGACGAACTTCACCTCCTTGTCCTTGATGAGCTTCAATACATCGTCGGCGGTCATCGCCATCTGCGGGTCTCCTGAGCGTGTGTGGTTTGATGTAGGTGGACCGGCGACACCAGCATGTTCCGTGCCAAAAAGTCGCCTTGAGCTGTCTTCGGAAAATAGGGGGAGGTGACGGGAACCGGGGCATTCTACCCAAGGCCAATGCACCGGATAAGAGCAATCGGGCACCGGCTGCACAACTCGGGTGCGGCCCCTGCACCCCTATAATGCTCCAAGGCAGGGGTCGGGGTGGAGCCGGCGCCTGCCGGGTTGCGCCCGGGCCTCGCCCGGCGGCAGCGCAAGAGCTCGCGGTTCCGGGCGCAGGGCGGCCTGGATTCAAACCCCTAACAGGAGAAACCATGGATCGCAGGAAGTTTCTGAGCCGCGGCGCGGCAGCCGCCGCGGGCGGCGGGCTCGCGGTATCGCAGGCCATCGCACAAACCCCCTCGCTGCCGAGCATCCGCTGGCGCTGTGCTTCGAGCTTCCCGAAGAGCCTCGACACGATCTACGGCGGCGCCGAGGTGATCGCCAAGCGCGTCGAGGCAATCTCCGGCGGCAAGTTCCAGATCCGCGTCTTCGCCGCGGGCGAGATCGTCCCGGCCTTTGGCGTGGTGGACGCGCTGCAGCAGGGCACCATCGAGTGCTCGCACACCGCGAGCTACTACTTCGTGGGCAAGAACAAGGCTTTCGCCTTCGACACGACGCTGCCCTTCGGCCTGAACCAGCGGGAGCAGAACGCGTGGATCTACTACGGCGGCGGCGAGGACCTGGTGCGCGCCTTCTTCCGCGATTTTGGCTTCATCTCGTTCCCGGCCGGCAACACCGGCGCGCAGATGGGCGGCTGGTGGCGCAAGCCGGTGAACAGCGTGGCCGACCTGAAAGGCGTCAAGATGCGCATCGCCGGCCTGGGCGGCGAGGTGATGGCGCGCCTGGGCGCGGTGCCGCAGCAGATCGCCGGAGGCGACATCTATCCCGCGCTCGAGCGCGGCGCGATCGACTCCGCCGAATGGGTCGGCCCGTACGACGACGAGAAGCTCGGCTTCTACAAGATCGCGCCGAACTATTACTTCCCCGGATGGTGGGAATCGAACTCGATGTACTCGCTCTACGTCAATCTCAAGGAATGGGACAAGCTGCCGAAGGAATACCAGGCGACGATCGAGGCGGCCTGCTACGAGGCCAACATCGACATGATGGCTAAGTACGACGCGAAGAATGTCCCTGCGCTGCAGCGGCTGGTGAAGAGCGGCGTAAAGCTGCACCAGTTCTCGCAGGACATCCTGCGCGCCGCGCAGAAGGCGGCCTACGAGCTCTACGAGGACGAGGCGTCCAAGAACCCGGCGTGGAAGAAGATCTACGAGCCCTGGAAGAAGTTCCGTTCCGACCAATTCCTCTGGCACCGCGTGCAGGAGTTCGCCTACGAGAGCTTCGTCTACAACAACCCGGTGAAGTAGGCTATTTCCCGCCGCGCAAGGCGCGCTCCACCTCCGAGCCGATGTCACCCTGGCCCTGCTGGGGCGACTCGCTCGGGGCGCCAAGCTGGCGCTGCAGCTCCTCGAGACCCGTTCCCTGGATCGCGGCCGCCGCGGTGACGTTGCCGGTGACTAGGCCGGGAAAGGCGATGACCGTCGCGACCATCAGGACCTGGATCACCACGAAAGGGACCGCGCCCCAGTAGATATCCCCAGTGCGCACCGAGGGCGGGGCGACGCTCCTCAGGTAGAACAGCGCGAATCCGAACGGCGGATGCAGAAAGGAGGTCTGCATATTCACCGCGAGCAGCACGCCGAACCAGATGAGATCGATGCCGAGCTTCTGCGCCACCGGTGTGAGCAGCGGCACCATGATGAACGCGATCTCGAAATAGTCGAGGAAGAACGCGAGGAGGAAGATCATCACGTTCACCACGATCAGGAAGCCGAGCGCGCCGCCGGGCACGTGCAGCAGCAGCCGCTCGACCCACAGGTCGCCGTCCACGCCGCGGAAAACCAGGCTGAACACGGTCGAGCCGACGAGGATGAACATGACGAAGCTCGTCATGGTCGCGGTCGACTCGACCGCCTCGCGCAGCAGCTTCCAGGAGAGCTTGCGCTTGACGAGCGCGAGTATCAGCGCGCCGGTGGCACCCATGCCGCCGCCCTCGGTCGGCGTCGCCACGCCGAGGAAGATGGTGCCGAGCACCAGGAAGATGAGCACCAGCGGCGGGACCATCGAGGTGAGCACGCGCAGCGCGAGCTGGCTACCGTGCAGTGTGCGCATCTCCGGCGGGCAACCGGGCGCGGCGTTTGGCTTCACCAGCGAGACGATGAACACCCAGACCGCGTAGGCGGCGGCGAGCCCGAGACCGGGGAAGAGCGCGCCCTCGTACATGTCGCCCACCGAAGTGCCCATCTGGTCGGCGAGCACGATGAGCACCAGGCTCGGCGGGATGATCTGCGCCAGCGTCCCCGAGGCGGCGATGACGCCGGTGGAAAGCCGGTTGGAATAGCCGTAGCGCATCATCACCGGCAGCGAGATGAGGCCCATGGCGAGCACCGAGGCCGCCACCACGCCGGTGGTCGCGGCGAGCAGCGCGCCGACGAACACCACCGCATAGGCGATGCCGCCGCGGATCGAGCCGAACACCTGGCCGATGGTGTCGAGGAGATCCTCGGCCATGCCGCTTCTCTCCAGGATCAGCCCCATCAGGGTGAAGAAGGGGATGGCGAGCAGCGTCGAGTTGCCCATGATGCCGAGCACCCGCTCGGGCAGCGCCTGCAGCAGCGCGGGCTCCAGCATGCCCAGCTCGATGCCGAGCAGGCCGAAGGCGAGGCCGGTGAACGCGAGCGAGAAGGCCACCGGATAGCCGATCAGGAGGAACACCACCAGGCCGGCGAACATCAACGGCGCCATGAAGTCGTAACCCATCAGGTGACGCCGTGGCCTTTCTTCTCGAATTCCGACGCCGGCACCAGGCCCTTCAGGAATCCGATGCGCTTGACGATTTCCGAGACGCCCTGCAGCGCGAGCAGCGCGAACGCCACAGGAATCAGGAGGCGCACCGGCCAGCGGATGAGCCCGCCGGGGTCCGAGGAGTATTCCTGGATGCCCCATGAGTTGACGAGTGAGGGCCAGCTGTACCAGCCGATGATGATGGTCGCGGGGAGCAGCATGAAGAGCCCGCCCAGGATCTCGATCCACGCCTGAACGCGGGGCGGGAGCTTGCCGAAGATGACGTCGATGCGCACGTGCTCGTGGCGCTTGAGCGTGTAGCCGGCGACCAGGAGAAACACCGCGGCGTTCAGGTACCACTGGATCTCGAGCCACGCGTTCGAGCCGACGTTGAGCGCATAGCGCGCGCTCGCGGCCGCGGCGCAAATCAGCACCGCGGCAAGGCCCAGCCATGCCACCGAGCGGCCGACGAGCGCGTTCAGGCGATCGATCGCCCTCGCCAAGCGAAGCAGCGTATCCATCGGACGGTGTTCCTCCTTTCGGTCGATTCTAACCGTGCGCACCGAGCGCCTATAATTTCGGTTCGATGGACGAGCTCAAGAAAACGGCGGCCGAGCGGGGACGTAAGCTTGGCTTAAGTTATGCCGGCGCGCTGCTGCCGGCCGAAGCGCACGCCCTCATGCAGCACGGGGCGAAGCTCGTGGACGTGCGCACCCAGCCCGAGCTTCTCTACGTCGGCAAGATCCCGGGCAGCCTCACGGTCGAGTGGCAGACCTACCCCGGCAGCCGGCCCAACCCCGAGTTCCTGGGGGAGCTCGCGGCCAGCGTGCGCAAGGACGAACCGGTGATGTTCATCTGCCGCTCGGGGGCGCGCTCGAATGCCGCCGCCGAAGCGGCCACCCAGGCGGGCTGGCGCGAGTGCTACAACGTGCTCGAAGGCTTCGAAGGCGACAAGGACGCCGAGCAGCATCGCGGCACGCTGGGGGGCTGGCGCAAGTCCGGCCTGCCGTGGACCCAGGGCTAGGTCAGTCCTTCCACTCCACCCAGCCAAGATAGGCGGTCAGGAGCACCACCAGCCCGAACGCGATGCGGTACCACGCGAACGGCTTGAAGTCGTGCGTCGCGACGTAGCGGATCAGCCAGCGGATCACGACGAACGCGCAGGCGAAGGAAACCACCATGCCGACGCCGAAGATCGGCGCGTCCCCTGCGGAAAGCATGTCGCGGTGCTTCCAGAGGTCGTAGAGTCCGGCGGCGATCAGCGTCGGGACCGCGAGGAAGAACGAGAACTCGGTGGCGGCCTTGCGGGACAGGCCGAAGAGCATGCCGCCGATGATCGTCGCCCCTGAGCGCGACGTTCCGGGAATCAGCGCGAAGCATTGGGCGATGCCGACCTTGAGGGCGTCGAGCCACGTCATCGCGGCGGCTGTCTCCACGCGAACATTCCTGCTTTGCCTGGATTCAACCAGCAAGATCACGATGCCGCCGACGATGAATGCGAGCGCCACCGGCACGGCATGGAAGAGGTAAGACTTGATGTACTTCGAGAACAGCAGTCCAAGCACCGCTGCGGGGATGAATGCGATGACGAGGTTTCTGTAGAGCTGAAGATCGATCTTGAAGAACCGCGCCCGGTATTCCCATACCACGGCGAGCATCGCGCCGGTCTGGATGACGATGTTGAAGACGTTCCAGCGCTCGTCGTTCGCACCGAGCAGGTCGCCGGCGAGGATGAGGTGGCCGGTCGAGGAAATGGGCAGGAACTCGGTGAGGCCCTCGACGATCCCGAGGACCGATGCGTCGATGAGGTCAATGAGGTTGGACAAGGAACTCCCTTATCGCCTGCCAGAATGCAGGCACGTCGTCGGTGCTATTGTGCCCCGCGCCGGCGAGCTCGACCCACCGTTTCGGTCCCTTCCAGGCCTCGAAAAGCCGCTTCGAATGGATTACGGGAATGACTTGGTCGCGCTCGGCGACGAGGCAGAGGAGCGGCGCGGCGATGGCGGGCGCGCGAGCGAGCGAGTCGAACGGATGCTTCAGCATCCAGCTCACCGGCAGGTAGGGATAGTGGTGGCTCGCAACGCTGGTCATGCTGTCGTAAGGCGTCACCAGGATCACGCCTTCGACCGCGCGCGCGGCCGCGAGCTGGACGGCGACGCCGCTGCCAAGGCTGCGGCCGAAGACGACGACCTGCCGCGCCTCGAGCTTCTGCTTTGCGTAGTCGAGCCATTCGATCGCGTCTGAGCTCAGGGCGACTTCCGACGGAGAGCCCGCACTTAAGCCGTAGCCGCGGTAGTCGACCAGCAGCCAGCCGGTGCCGGGGGCTTGCTGCGCCGCGCGCCTCAGCATCCAGGAGACGT
The DNA here is from genome assembly GCA_035577785.1 of Burkholderiales bacterium. GTDB lineage: Bacteria > Pseudomonadota > Gammaproteobacteria > Burkholderiales > SG8-39 > SCGC-AG-212-J23. The sequence goes on from DATLUZ010000036.1 coordinate 29,563, forward strand.
CCTCCGCGTTACCGCCGAAGTAGAGGACCAGCGGCGAGCCGGCGAGGTGCCAGGCGTGCAGCCGGATGCCGTCGCGTGCCTGCATGAAGACGCTTTCGGCGCCGGGAAAGGCGTTCGCCGTAGTGGGTTGCGGATGGAAGATCAGCCGGTCCTGTCCGACGTATAGGGCCACGGGCAGCGCGAGCACCAACGCGACGACGGCGACGACCCATTCCATTGAACGTTTCAGGAGGCGACGCGCCCGGTGGCGTGGTCCACGACCTCGAGGATGCGCGCGCGCGAGTCGGCCTTGGACAGCCAGTCGGCGATGCCGTGGCGCTGCGGCTCGACGACGCCGGCCTCGTCGCTCGTCAGCCCGGCGAGCATGATCACGGGCGTGTCTCGCAGGCGCGGACGCAGCTCTTCGAGCAGCGCCAGGGTATCCACGCCTTCGACGCGGCGCGCAAGCAGCCAGGCGCCATAGTTCCAGCGCTCGAGGAGCTCGCCCACCGCTGTAGGCTCGGGGGCCGGGTCGACGCGGTAGCCCGCGCGTTCCAGCACCATCGTCAGGTACTCGGCGGTGACGCTGTCGGGCTCGGTGAGGAGCACGCGCACGGCGCTGTCGGCCTCGCCCTCGGCCGAGCTCAGCACCGGCAGCTCGAAGAAGAACGTGGTGCCGCCGCCGGCGCGGTCCTCGAAGCCGATGCGGCCCTGCATCAGCTCGATCAAGCGCTTGCTGATGGCGAGGCCCAGGCCCGTGCCGCCCTTGATGCGCGAATCGGCCGAGTCGGCCTGCGCGAAGCGGCCGAAGATCTTCGAGCGGAACGCCTCCGGGATGCCGGGGCCGCGATCGCTCACCTCGACCCGCACGTTTTCGCCGCGCCTGGAGACGCTCACGTCGACGGCGCAGTTGGGCGGGGAAAACTTGGCGGCGTTCGAGAGCAGGTTGGTCATCACCTGCATCAGGCGCTTGCGGTCGGCGCGCACGGTGACGCCCGGCACCGTGCCGTGCAGCGCAAGGTTGGCGCGGAAGCGGTCGGCATAGCCCTGGTTCAGGCGCACCGACTCGTTGAGCAGCGAGTCGATCGGCATGGGCTCGGGCAACAGGGTCAAACGTCCCGACTCGATCTTCTCGATGTCGAGCACCTCGTTGATGAGGTCGAGCAGGCGCTGGCCGTTTCGCTCGGCGACCTCGACGAGCTCGCCCTGGTCCTTGTCCATGTCGCCGAGCGCCCCGCTATGCAAGAGCTGCAGCGAGCCGAGGATCGAGGTGAGCGGCGTGCGCAGCTCGTGGCTCAGCGTCGAGGTGAATTCGCTGCGCATGCGCTCCGCCGCGCGCTGCTGGGTGATGTCGCGTCCCTGCAGGACGATCGAGTTCACGCGGCCCTCCTCGTCCGAGAGCGGGGTCAGGGTCCACTCGCAGGCGAGCTCGAGGCCGTCGCGCCGCAGGCACTGCTCGGCGATGAGCGTGAGGGGCCTGCCGGCGGCGACGAACCCGGGCCACCAGGTCTGCGCCCGGCTGCGCTCGTCCGGGCCGAGCACCATCGCGATCCAGCTGCGGCCCACGAGCTCCGGAGCGGCGTAGCCGAACAGGTTCTCGGCGGCCGGGTTCATGTCGAGGATCGTGGCGCCCGGGTCGAGCTCGAACACCGCGATCGGGGCGCGCTCGGAGAACAGCCGGAGCTTGCGGCCCGCGGCCTGCACCTCGCGGTGCGCGTCGAGCAGGCTGTCGAGCTGCTCGGCGAGCTGCGCCTGGATCTCGGCGTTGTCGGCGGACAGGCGCTGGTAGGCGGTGCGCAGTCCGTAGGCCGCCAGGAACGCGCGCCCCAGCTCGTAAGCCGTGATCACGTTGGCGATGTAGAGGAGCGGCACCGCCGCGCCGAGAAGGCGAAGGAACTCGGTGCCATGCGAGAACAGCACCACGTTGAACGGCAGCATCACCGCGGCGGCGTAGATGGCGTAGACCCACCACAGCGTCGAGAAGATCGGCAGCGCCCCGGCGGTGACCAGGGCGACGATGAACGACAGGAACACCTGGTGGTCGACACCGCCCGGAAAGAACACCGCCGCGCCGTAGCCCCAGCCCGCCCCGAGCGCCGCCGCGCCGATCGCGAGGCGGCGCACCCAGGTCGCCGCCTCGGCGGCGCGGTCGGCGGCGCGGCGATAGGCCCAGGCGAGCCCCACGATGAACGCCGCGAGCACGACCATCAGCGCCTGCCACGACAGCACCACCTCTGGCGGCTGCGAGCGCCAGAGGAAGGCGCTGAGGATCACGCTGACGGCAAGGGTCCCGCCCGCGGCGGGGACCAGTCGGCGGTAGGCGAAGTCGCAGCGCTCGCGCAGAAGCTGCGGCGAAGCGCCCTCGCGCGGCATGCCGGAAAGGTCCTTTGGCGCCTCTTGCAGCATGCCCTATCTTAATGGACCCAAAGGATTCGAATGTTGAAGAAAAGCGTCCCGGTGGGCGAGCTGCGCTACGGCATGTACGTCGCCGAGCTCGATCGCCCGTGGACCGATACGCCCTTCGTGTTCCAGGGCTTCGTGCTGCAGACCGAAGAGGAGCTCGAGACCCTGAAGGGTTTCTGCAACTGGGTGCTCGTCGACGAGGCGCTCAGCGAACCTCAACGCCCGCATGCGCTCAAGCCCGCCTTGACTCCACGCGCCCCGCGCTACGAGGTCCAGGTTGCAATAGACCACGAAGTCGGGCCCGCCACGCTCACGCACGGCGCGACGATGAGCGTGCTGCGCGATGCAATCAAGGCCGTGCGGGCAAATCAGACCCTCGACGCGGGGAGCGTTGCCCAGGCGGTCGACGCCATGACGCAGAGCGTGCTGCGCAACCCCGACGCGCTCATGCTCCTGTCGCGCCTGCGGGAAAAAGGCGACTATGCCCATTCGCACTCGCTCGACACGGCCATCTACATGGCCTGCTTCGGGCGCTTCCTCGAGCTCTCCGTCGCCGACATCGCGCTCCTGGGCTATCTCGGCCTGATGCAGGACATCGGCAAGCTGCGGGTGCCTGATGAGATCCTGCGCAAGGAGGAGCGCCTGACGCCCTCCGAGCTGGAGCAGGCGAGGCGGCACGTCCAGCATTCAGCGGACATTCTGAGCGTGACCCCGGATGTGCCGCCGCGGCTCGCCGAGCTCGCGCTGCTGCATCACGAGCGGCACGACGGCAGCGGCTATCCGAACGGCCTCAAGGGCGCGCAGATCGGCATGATGGGCTCGATCGCCGCCATCGTGGACACTTTCGATGCGCTGACCTCGCCGCGGCCCTACGCGCAGGCGGTTTCGCCGTCGGCAGCGCTCAGCATGCTCTACAAGTGGCGCGGCACCTTCTTCGACGCCGCGCTGGTGGAGCAATTCATCCGCTGCATCGGCATCTTTCCGCTGGGGTGCGTGGTCGAGCTGAACAGCGGCGAGCTCGCCATCGTAATCGGGCAGCACTCCGGGCGGCGGCTACAGCCGCGGGTGATGATCGTGCGCGACGCCGACGGCAACCCGCTCAAGCCGCAGAAGCTCCTCGACCTATCCCGCGGGCAAAAGATCGCGACAGGCGAGGCCTATCGCATCAAGCGCACGCTGGAATACGGCAAGGCCGGGGTGAGCGCCGAGGCGCTCTTCAAGGCCTAGGGTTGTAGAGCTCGCTGCCCTTCTTCACGAACTCGACCGCCTTCTCCTTCATGCCGCGCTCGACGTAGTCGCGCACGTCCTGCGTGATCTTCATCGAGCAGAAGTGCGGCCCGCACATGGAGCAGAAGTGCGCCACCTTGGCGCCTTCCTGCGGCAGGGTCTCGTCGTGGAACTCGCGCGCGGTATCGGGGTCGAGGCCGAGGTTGAACTGGTCGGCCCAGCGGAACTCGAAGCGCGCCTTCGAGAGTGCGTTGTCGCGCTGCTGCGCTCCGGGATGGCCCTTCGCCAGGTCCGCGGCGTGCGCCGCGACCTTGTAGGCGATGATGCCGTCCTTCACGTCTTTCTTGTTCGGCAGGCCGAGGTGCTCCTTGGGCGTGACATAGCAGAGCATCGCGGTGCCGTACCAGCCGATCATCGCGGCGCCGATCGCGCTCGTGATGTGGTCATAGCCGGGCGCGATGTCGGTGGTGAGCGGCCCGAGCGTGTAGAAGGGCGCCTCGTCGCAATGCTTGAGCTGCAGCTCCATGTTCTCCTTGATGAGCTGCATCGGCACGTGCCCCGGGCCCTCGATCATCACCTGGCAATCGTTTTTCCACGCGATCTTCGTCAGCTCGCCGAGAGTTCGCAGCTCCGCCAATTGGGCTTCGTCGTTGGCGTCGTAGATCGACCCCGGCCGCAGCCCGTCGCCGAGCGAGAACGACACGTCGTACGCGGCCATGATCTCGCAGATGTCCTCGAAGCGCGTGTAGAGGAAGCTCTCCTCGTGGTGCGCGAGGCACCACTTCGCCATGATCGAGCCGCCGCGCGAAACGATGCCCGTCATGCGGCCCGCGGTAAGCGGGATGAACGGCAGCCGCACGCCGGCGTGGATGGTGAAGTAGTCGACGCCCTGCTCGGCCTGCTCGATCAGCGTGTCCCGGAAGATCTCCCAAGTGAGCTCTTCCGCCTTTCCGTTCACCTTCTCCAGCGCCTGGTAGATCGGCACCGTGCCGATCGGCACCGGGCTGTTGCGGATGATCCACTCGCGGGTCTCGTGGATGTGCTTTCCGGTGGAGAGATCCATGACCGTGTCGGCGCCCCAGCGGATCGCCCACGTCATCTTGTCGACTTCCTCGCCGATCGACGAGCTCACCGCCGAATTGCCGATGTTGCAGTTGATCTTCACCAGGAAGTTGCGGCCGATGATCATCGGCTCGGACTCGGGGTGGTTGACGTTGGCGGGGATGATGGCGCGCCCTCGCGCCACCTCGTCGCGCACGAATTCCGGCGTGATGACCTTCTGCAGTTTGGCCCCGAACGATTCGCCGCGATGTTGAGAACTCAAGGAATCGATGAGGCGCTGGTTCTCGCGCTCGGCGATGAATTCCATCTCTGGCGTAACGATGCCCGTGCGCGCGTAGTGCATCTGGGTCACGCGGCGCCCGGGAACCGCCCGGCGCGGCCTGCGCCGAAGGTCGAAGCGCAGCTCGGCGAGCTTCGGGTCTTCCAGCCTTTTTCTGCCGTACAGGGAGCTCGGCCCCTCCAGCACCTCGGTGTCGTCCCGTCGCTCGATCCATGGCTCGCGCAGGGCGGGCAGCCCCGCGCGGATGTCGATTTTCGCCGCCGGGTCGGTATAGGGGCCCGAGGTGTCGTAAACCAGGATCGGCGGATTGTCCCCGGTCTGCACAATCTCGCGCATCGGCACGCGCAGCGGGCCGAGGTGCACCTTGCGCGATCCGGGAAACGGCTGCACCGCCGCCTCGTCGACGTGCGCCTGCGTGGCCAGGAACTTGGGATTGGCGTTCATTGCGCTTCCTTCGGCGGAATTACCCGCATCAGGTTCAAAGGGACTCTCTCACCCGGCGAGGGAAGCAACGCCACCCTGCGCAGGGACCCCCGCGGAGCTGAAAAGGTACCACAGGCGTGTGGGGCGTGACGCGGCGATAAGCTAGAATCGCGCTCCTGCCCGCACGTCAAAAAGCGGGCCAAGAACGATGAATCTCGAGCAAGCGCGCACCAACATGGTCGAACAGCAGATCCGCACCTGGGAGGTGCTGGATCAGGAAGTGCTCGACCTGCTCTACGTCATCCCGCGCGAGGAGTTCGTGCCGCAGCAGCATCGCGCGCTCGCATTTTCCGACCTCGAGCTTCCCCTTGAGGAAGGAACAAAGGCAGGCGAAGGCGAGCGCATGTGGCAGCCCAAGCTCGAGGCGCGGGTATTGCAGGAGCTCGCGCTGAAAAGGACCGACCGCGTCCTAGAAGTGGGTACCGGGAGCGGCTACCTCACCGCGCTGATGGCGCATCGTGCCGCCGAGGTCTGCTCGGTCGACATCCGCGCCACGCTCGCAGCCTTCGGCCGGGCGAATCTCGAGCGCCACGGCACCGACAACATCGTCCTCGAGATCGGCGACGCGGCGCGCGGCTGGGCGCGGCGCGCGCCTTACGACGCCATCGTGCTGACGGGCTCGACGCCGATCCTGCCGCAGGCCTTTCTCGATCAGCTCGCGCCAGGGGGACGCCTTTTCGCCGTGGTGGGCGAAGCACCGGCGATGCAGGCGCGCCTCGTGACCAGCACCGCCCCCGGCGCCTCGAGCAGCGTGGATCTCTTCGAGACGGTCTTGCGGCCGCTGGCGAACGCCGAGCAGCCGCGGCGCTTTCGCTTCTGACATGGAACGGATCACCGCGGGCGAGCTCGCCGCCTGGCTCGCCGACGAGCGCCGCGACAAGCCCTTGCTCCTCGACGTGCGCGAGCCGTGGGAGCATGAAAAGGCGCGCATCCAGGGCGCGACCCTCATCCCGATGCGCGAGCTGCCGTCGCGGATCGGGCAGATCGACGAGGACAAGGAGGTGGTGGCGATCTGCCATCACGGCGGACGCAGCATGCAGGTGGCGATGTTCCTCGAAAAGCACGGCTTCAAGCGCGTGCACAACCTTGAGGGGGGCATCGATGCCTGGTCTCGCACCGTCGACCCGGCTGTTCCTCTCTACTAGAAATCGGGGTCTGACCCCGATTCTTCTCCGGGTCCTTCTATCGGGTTTTGCGGGCGCAACCGTCCTGATGGCTTCGAATGGCCAAGCGGAAGATCTTATTCAGGTCTACCGCGACGCCCAGCGCTACGACGCGGTGTATGCGGCGGCACGCCAGACGCTCGCGGCCGGACGCGAGCGGCTGCCGCAGGGCCGCGCGTTGCTGCTGCCGAACCTCAATCTTTCGGCGAACGCACAAGTCGGGCGCATTGATTCGGAGTCGCGCAACACGGCCCTGACCCCGAGCTTTACGCGCGACCCGCGCACGCTGGGCTACACGCTCACTCTGGCGCAGCCGATCTACCGGCCGCAGAACTACCTCCAGTATCGCCAGTCCGAGCTGCAGGTGGCGCAGGCCGAGGCGACCTTCGCGCAGGCCGGCCAGGACCTCATCGTGCGCACCGCGCAGGCGTATTTCGACGTCCTCGCCGCGTTCGATACGCTGGAAGTCGTGCGGGCGCAAAAGACCGCCACCGGCGAGCAGCTCGCGGCGGCGAAGCGCAACTTCGAGGTCGGCACCGCCACCATCACCGACACCCACGAGGCGCAATCGCGCTTCGACCTGATCAGCGCGCAGGAAATCGCCGCGCTGAACGACCTCCAGACCAAGTACCAGGCGCTGCAGCTCATCACGGGCAAGGCCTACAACGAGCTGAAGGCGCTGCGTCCCGAAGTGAAGCTCGCGCCGCCGAACCCCGAGAACATGGAGAGCTGGGTCGAGATCGCGGAGAAGCAGGGCTACCCGGTGCAGGTCGCCGACGCCGCCGCCGAGATCGCCGCCCTGGAAGCGAGGCGCCAGCGCGCGGGCCACCTGCCGACGCTCGACGCCGTCGCCACTTATGGCCAGACCGGCTCGAGCGCGTCGAGCACCTCGGCCACCAGCCCGGCGGGCGCCGACGTCACGACCAGCACGATCGGGCTCCAGTTCGCGATGCCGCTGTACCAGGGCGGGGGAATCGATTCACGCGAGCGCGAGGCCGCCGCGCTTTCGCTGAAGTCGAAGGACGACCTGGAGAACGCCCGGCGCACGGCGGCGGTCTCGACCCGCCAGAACTACCTCCTCGTCATCAACGGCATCTCGGCGATCGCGGCGCTCGAGCAGGCGATGATCTCCTCGCAGAGCTCGCTCGACTCGAACAAGCTCGGCTACGAGGTCGGCGTGCGGATCAACATCGACGTTCTGAACGCGCAGCAGCAGCTCTACTCCACGCGCCGCGACCTCGCGGTCGCGCGCTACAACACCATCGTCAACCAGCTGAAGCTGAAGTCCCTCGCCGCCAGCCTGCGCGAGGAGGATCTGGAAGAAGTGAATCGCGTTCTGGGGCCCGTGATCAGCCGCTAGCGGTTCTTCAGAACTTCCAGGCAAACGGCAAGCTGCCGCTCGGCAGCACCGCGATGGACTTCACAGAATTTCCAACCCGCCTCGCTCATTGCACGGCGCCGGTTGACGTCCTGCAGCAGCGCGGCGGCCGCGATTAGCGCCGCCTCCGGGCTTTCGACCTGAAGCGCGGCACCCGCCGCCACGGCAAGCTCGGTGGCTTCGGCGAAGTTAAACATGTGCGGGCCGACGATCACCGGCGTCCCGCAAGCGAGCGACTCGATCAGGTTCTGCCCCCCCAATGGAAGGAACGAGCCGCCGATCACCGCGACGTCGGCCGCCGCGTAGTAGAAGGCCATTTCGCCCATCGTGTCGCCCAGGTACACGCGGTCGGTGGCGGCAGGCACCGCGTTCCGCGTGCGCCGCGACTGGGCAAGCCCGGCCACCTCGTCGAAGCGCTGCGGATGGCGCGGGACGACCAAGACCAGGACCTCGCCGGATAGCAGATCGAGATGCTGAAAAAGCAACTTCTCTTCGCCTTCGCGGGTACTGGCAAGGAGGAGCACCGGGCGGCCCAGCGCTTCCCGCCAGGCGCGTCCTGCGGCGAGCTGCGCGGGGTTAGGCGCGGCGTCGAACTTGAGGTTTCCGCTCACCTGAACGCGCGCCGCACCGAGCGCACGGAGGCGCTCGGCGTCGGCGCTGCTTTGCGCGCACACCGCCGTAAGCGCCGCGAACGCAGGCCGCGTGAGTCGCCTCAGGCGTGCATAGCCGCGAGCGGACTTCTCCGACATGCGCGCATTGGCGAGGACGAGCGGGATGCCGGCCGCCGCGCAGGCGTCGATGAGGTTGGGCCAGACCTCGGTCTCCATGAGGACGCCCAGGCGCGGCCTGAAATGGCCGAGGAAGCGTTGCACCGCCGACGGCAGGTCGTACGGAACGAAGCCCGCCTGCACCGAGTCTCCGTAGACCTGGCGCAGCGTGTCGCGTCCGGCCGCGGTGGTGCAGGTCATGAGGATGCGGTGCCCGGGAAGCGCTCCCTGCAAGGCGCGCACGAGCGGCGCCGCGGCGCGCGCCTCGCCGACGGACACCGCGTGCACCCAGACCAGCCTCTCGGCGCCCGGCACATCGTAGCGGCCCAGGCGCTCGCCGACATGGCGCCGGTATCCAGGCTCGCGCCGGCCCCGCCACCACAGGCGCAGCAGGATGAGCGGCATCGAGAGCGCGAGCAGCGCGCTGTAAAGGCGCCTCATCGGAGCGCTTCGAGCACCTCGGAAACTTGCGGCGGGCGCCCGCGCGCACCGACATTGCGCGCGCGGGGGGCCCCATACAGGCCGGTGAGAGCGGGGTCCGAGCCGCAGAAGACCGCGACCGCCGGAGCGCCGAACGCCGCCGCGAGATGCGAGAGGCCGCTATCCAGCCCGACCACGTTCGTCGCGCCTGCGAGCACCTGCGCGAGCTCCTCCAGCGCCATCCTTTCCGGGATCACGGCCTCGCCGATGCCTTGCGCGATGCGCTCGGCGCGGCTGCGCTCCTCCGCGTTTCCCCACGGCAGTACTGCGGGAAGCGCCAGTGCGCGCCCGAGCTCGATCCAGCGCGGCTCGGGCCACAGCTTGTCCTCGCGGCTCGTCATCGTGAGCAGCACCGAATACGAGGCGGGCAGTGCCGCAGCCCGCTCCGCATTGGAGCGAAGCCCGTAATCGATGCCGGGCGGCAAGGCGACACCGAGGGAAGCCGCCATCAGGCGGCGGTTGCGCTCCACGGCGTGCAGCGCGCGCGGCACCGCATGCGTGCGATCGTAGAAAAGAGCCGCGAGCGGCTCGCGCGCGCTGGCGCGGTCCATTCCGTGCCTCGGTCCGGCGGCGCAGCAGGCAATGAGCGCGCTCTTCAGCAGGCCTTGCGTATCGATGACCGCGTCGTAGGGCTGCGCCGCAAGCGCGGCGCGGAACGACGCGATTTCCTTCCAGACGGAGCGCTTCCAGAGCGCCCCGCGCCAGCGGCGCAGCGCCACGGGGATGACCCGCTCGACGCTGCAATGCATGCGTGCGACGCCGGCGAAGCCTTCCTCGACCACCCAGTCGATCCTCGCCCCGGGAACGCTGCGAGCCGCGTCCGTCACCGCGGGGCATTGGTGCACCACGTCTCCCAGGGAGGACGTCTTGACGAAAAGAAGTCGCTTACTTGTTGGCAAAAGACTCGTAGGTCGACCGCAAGCCCTCCGCCAGCCCGATGCTCGGCCTCCAGCCGAGCGAGCGAACCAGGGAGATGTCGAGCAGCTTCTGCGGCGTGCCGTCGGGCTTGCTGCGGTCGTACACGATGTCCGCCTGGCTGCCGACGGCCTCCCGCACCGCGACGGCCAGCTCGCGGATCGTCAGGTCCTCGCCGCAGCCGACGTTGACGAGGGGAGGGCGCTGCGCGCCCAGGCGCGCGCGCACCTCGGCGGAACGCTCGATGAGATGGATGCACGCCTGCGCCATGTCGTCGGCGTGCAGGAATTCCCGCCGCGGCGCGCCGGTTCCCCACACCGTGACCGAGCGGTCGTTCCGCAGCTTCGCCTCGTGGAACTTGCGGATCAGCGCCGGAAGAACATGGCTCGCCTGCAGATCGTAGTTGTCGCCCGGCCCGTAGAGGTTGGTCGGCATGGCGCAGAGGTAGCGCGTGCCGTACTGGCGGTTGTAGGACCAGCACATCTCGATCCCCGCGATCTTTGCGATCGCGTAGGGACGGTTGGTGGGCTCGAGCGGGCCGGTGAGAAGGTACTCCTCCTTGATCGGCTGCGGACAGTCGCGCGGATAAATGCACGAGGAGCCCAGAAAAAGGAGCTCGCCCACGCCGGCGCGAAAGGCTTCGTGGATCACGTTGGTCTGGATGGCCAGGTTCTCGTGGATGAACTGCGCCGGGTAGGTGTCGTTCGCGAGGATCCCGCCGACTTTGGCGGCGGCGAGCAGGACGACCTCGGGCTTCTCGCGGCCGAAGAATTCGCGCACGGCGGCGCCGTCCGCGAGGTCGAGCTCGGCGTGGGTGCGGGTAATGAGGCTGCTGTAGCCCTTCGTGCGCAGGCGCCGCACCAGCGCGGACCCCGCGAGCCCGCGATGGCCTGCAACGTAGATGCGCGTGTCGGGCCTCACCGCGCGCTACTCGCGCCGCTCGTGGACCGTGTGGCCGTGCCGCCGCGCGAGGTCCTCGCGCTCGGCAAGACGCAGATCCTGCGCCATCATCTCGGCGACGAGCTCGCCGAAGCCGATGCGCGGCGTCCAGCCGAGCTGCGCTCGCGCCTTAGTCGCATCGCCGAGCAGGGTATCGACCTCCGACGGCCTGAGATAGCGCGGATCCATGCGTACCACGGTCTGCCCCGCCTTCACCGCCGGCCAGCGCGGCGAGGCCCGGGCGGCGATGCCGATTTCGTCCGCGCCCTTTCCCTTCCAGTCGACGTCGAGGTCGATCTGCGCGGCGGCCGCCTGGATGAACTCGCGCACGCTGCGGCTCTCGCCCGTGGCGATCACGTAGTCCTCCGGACGCGGCTGCTGCAGCATCAGCCACTGCGCCTCCACGTAATCCTTCGCGTGTCCCCAGTCGCGCCGGGCGTTCAGGTTGCCGACGTAGAGGCAGTCCTGCGCACCGAGGGCGATGCGCGCCAGCGCTCGCGTGACCTTGCGGGTGATGAAGGTCTCTCCCCGGGTCGGCGACTCGTGGTTGAAGAGGATGCCGTTGCACGCGAACATCCCGTAGGCCTCGCGGTAGTTCACGGTGATCCAGTACGCGTACAGCTTGGCGACGCCATAGGGAGAGCGTGGATAAAATGGCGTGGTCTCCCTCTGCGGCGTCTCGGCCACCTTGCCGTAGAGCTCGGAGGTGGAGGCCTGGTAGAAGCGAGCCTTCTTCTCCATGCCGAGGATGCGCAGGGCCTCCAGCAGCCTGAGCGCGCCCAGGCCGTCGGAATTGGCCGTGTATTCGGGCTCCTCGAACGACACCGCGACGTGGCTCTGCGCACCCAGGTTGTAAACCTCGTCGGGCTGCGCATCCTGCAGCACCCGCACCAGGCTCGAGCCGTCGGTCAGGTCACCGTAGTGCAGGATGAACCTGCGGCCGTGCACGTGCGGGTCCTGGTACAGGTGGTCGATGCGATCGGTGTTGAAAAGCGAGCTGCGCCGCTTGATGCCGTGGACCACGTAGCCCTTCTGGAGGAGCAGGTCTGCGAGGTAGGCGCCGTCCTGGCCGGTGATGCCGGTGATCAGGGCGACTTTGGGCTTTTGCATGGCGGCCGGATTAGAATAGCGAGCGCCGATTCTACGGCGCATTTCCATTCGACACACTTGAACGCACCGCAGTCCGCGCTCTCCGCAGTCCTCATCACCCGCAACGCCGCCAGCCTGATCGAGCCCTGTCTCGAGAGCCTCGCCTTCGCCGACGAGATCGTGGTCGTGGACTCGGGCAGCACCGACGGCACCGACGAGATCGCCGCGCGCAGCGGCGCGCGCGTGGTCCGCAAGGAATGGCTCGGCTTCGGCCGCCAGAAGCAGTTCGCGGTGGAGCAGGCGCGCAACGACTGGGTGCTGTGCCTGGACGCCGACGAGCGCGTCTCCGCGGAGCTCGCCGCCAGCATCAAGGCGGCCCTCGCGGCGCCCGTGTCCCCGGTGTACCGCATGGCGAGGCGCAATCGCTTTCTCGGCCGCTGGCTCGCCCACGGCGAGGGCTATCCGGACTGGAGCCCGCGCCTTTTCAACCGCCTGAACGCGCGCTGGAGCGACGACCTGGTGCACGAGAAGGTGCTGTTCGCGGTCACGCCAGGAACGCTGCAGGGCGACCTGATGCACGACTCCACCGACGACCTCACCGGGTACCTCGAACGCCAGAACCGCTACACCACGCTCGCCGCGCGCCAGGCGTTCGAGCGCGGGGTGAGCGCGGGGACGGCACACCTGATGCTTTCGCCGGTGGTGCGCTTCATCAAGTTCTACGTCCTGCGCCTGGGGTTCCTCGACGGCGTCCCCGGGCTGCTGCACATTTCGATCGGCTGCATGAACAGCTACATGAAGTACGCCAAACTGATCGAGCTCCACCGGGCCGAGCAACAATGAAGGTTCTTGTCACGGGGGTCGCCGGCTTCATCGGCATGCACTGCGCGCAGCGTCTCACGGCGCGCGGCGACGAGGTCGTGGGCATCGACAACCTCTCGCCCTACTACTCGGTGCAGCTCAAGCGCGACCGGCTGAAGCAGCTGCGCATCGCCTTTCATGAGATGGACATCGCGAGCGCTTCGGCGTTGGAAGAGATTTTTGAAAAAGCGAAGCCCGAAGCGGTTTTGCACTTGGCCGCGCAGCCGGGCGTGCGCTATTCGCTCGAGAACCCGGCGGTGTATGTCCAGACGAACCTCGTCGGCTTCGCCAACCTCCTCGAATGCTGCCGGCGCCACCCGCCCCGGCACCTCGTGTTCGCCTCGAGCTCGAGCGTCTACGGCACCAACCCGGTTCCGTGGTCGGAAAGCCAGAGCGTCGACCACCCGGTGAGCCTCTACGCCGCGACCAAGAAATCGAACGAGCTCATGGCGCACGTCTACAGCCACCTTTTCGGGTTGCATGCCACGGGCTTGCGCTACTTCACGGTCTACGGCCCGTGGGGACGGCCCGACATGTCGGCGATGCTCTTCACCAATGCCATCCTCGACGGCAAGCCCATCGCGGTCTTCAACCACGGCGACATGCAGCGCGATTTCACCTACGTCGACGACATCGTGGAGGGGACGCTGCGGGTGCTCGACCGTCCGCAGCATTATGCGATCTACAACATCGGCAACCATCAGCCGGTCGGGCTGCTCGACTACATCGCCGCGCTCGAGCGCGCGCTCGGAAAGAAAGCGCGCCTGGAGATGAAGCCGATGCAGCCGGGCGACGTCAAGTCGACCTATGCCGACACCACCGCCCTCGCGGGCGCGGTCGGCTTCGCGCCGTCCACGCCGCTCGAGCAGGGCTTGCAACGCTTCGCCGTCTGGTTCAGGCAGTATTACGGCCGCGCGTGAAACGACTCTGCCTCGTCGCGCTCCTCGCCGGCTGCAGCGTCGCCGACAACCCTTATCCGATGGCCTGGGATCCGATCGCGGTGCCGACTTCTTCCGACTGCCGCCAGTTCGAGGGCACCTACGCCGACCGCGGCGAGGCGTACGGCCAGACCGCTCGGCCGTCGCTCACCCGGGAGCTGTTCGGCGAAGCCAGCCCTTGGGAAAAGGCCGCCGCCGTGCGGCTCCAGTTCGCGGCTGAAGATTCGATCGAGGTCACCGTGTCGGCAGAAGGCCTGAAGCCGGAAACGCGGCGCTTCAGCATCAAGGCGGGGGAGGCCCGCTGCGACCGGGGCCGGCTGGAGCTCAACGCCCGGCGCTGGGTCGCCTCCGACCTGATGTCCGGGCGGGAAAGCGTGAAGCTCGAGTTCAGCCAGGCCGATCCCTACCTCGTCACTCACGTCTACGAGTCGGTCACCGGAGTGATGTTCCTGGTGGTTCCGCTCTCGGGAGAAAGCGCGCGGTGGTTCCGTTTCCAGAGACTGAAGCCTGAATAAGGCGCGGATCCTGCACGTGATCACCCGCCTTCCGGTCGGTGGAGCGGAGAAGGTCCTCGTCGACGTCGTGCGCCGGCTCGACCCGCAGCGATACGAGTCGATCGTCTGCTGCATCCAGGCGAAAGGCGAGCTCGCCGCGCAGATCGAAGGCATGGGGGTTCGCCTCATCTGCCTCGATCGAATGCAATCGAGGCGGTTCGACTGGGCCGCGGTCCGAGACCTGATGAGGCTGCTGCGCGCAGAGCGCATCGCGCTCTTGCACTCGCACCTGTACCACGCCAACCTCTACGGCCGGGTCGCGGCGTTTCTCGCCGGCGTCCCCGCGGTGGCGACGGTTCACAATGTCTACACGCGGACCAAGTTTCACCGCAGGCTGCTGAACCGCCTGCTGTCTCGCGCCAGCGCCCGCATCATCGCCGTCTCGGAGGCGATCCGCGACGATCTGGTGGCGCACGATGGGATCGCGCCGCGCAAAGTCACGGTGATCCACAACGGCATCGACGTGCGGCGCGTCCAAGCCTCGCTGACCCGCGAACAGGCCCGCGCGGCGCTGGGCATCAAGGACGACGAGCTGGCGATCGGATGCGTAGGCAGGCTCGAGGAGCAGAAAGGCCACCGCTTCCTGCTCGAAGCATGCGCCAAGCTGAGCAACGATCCTGGCCTGATGCATCGGCTCCGGATACTCATGGTGGGTGACGGGCGCTTGCGCGGCGATCTCGAGAGGCAGGCCAGCGCGCTGGGCCTGATGTCATCCGTCTCATTTCTTGGCACGAGGCAGGACGTGCCCGAAATCCTGAGGGCGCTCGATATCTATGCCATGCCGTCGCTGTGGGAGGGGCTTTCGATCGCCATGCTCGAAGCGATGGCCGCGGGCCTGCCCGTGGTCATCAGCGACGTGAGCGGAGTTGCGCAGGCCCTCGGGGACAACCAATACGGCCTCCGGGTCCCGCCCGCCGACGACGCTGCGCTCGCGCGCGCGATTCGGTCTCTCGCCCGGGAACCGGCACGTCGGCGCGCCCTGGGAGCGTCGGCGCGGGAGCGCGTAAAGGCCGAGTTCTCGATCGAGGCGATGATGTCGCAGCTCGGCTCCGTCTATGACGGCGCGCTCGCCGGCCGACGTGCCTGAGAACCGCGCCGCCAAGGCTTCAGTCGAAAGGGCGCGCATCCTGGTGATCCGGCGCGACAACATCGGCGACCTGGTCTGCGCGACGCCGCTCTTCGCGGCGCTGCGCCGGCATCAACCCGATGCGCACATCGCGGCGCTGGTGAACAGCTACAACGCAGGCGTGCTCGAGGGCAATCCGGACCTCGACGCAGTCCACGCCTACACCAAGCTCAAGCACCGCATGCCCGGCGAATCCCTGCTCGGCACAGCGCTGGCGAGTTGGCGACTGCTGTCAGCGCTGCGCAAGCCCGCCTTCGACCACGTCATCCTCGCCAAGTCCGGGTTCGATCGCCACGGGCTGGCCATGGCGCGTCGCATACGTGCGCGCAACATTATCGGCTTCGCGGCGCAGGAGCCGGTCGATCAAGACCTGCACGAGGTGGAAATCATGATGCAGCTCGGCGCGCGCATCGGCGTCACGGAGCCCCCCGGGCCGGTGCGCGTGTTTGCAGCGCCGGAGCGCGTTGCTCGCTGGCGCAGCAGGCTCTCCGATGCGCACCGGCACTGGATCGCCCTGCACATCAGCGCGCGCAAGCCCGACAAGACCTGGCCTGCCGAGCGGTTCGTGGAAATGGCGAGGCGCCTCAGCGCGGATCGGACCATGGGCATCGTCCTGCTGTGGTCGCCGGGACAGGCCGACGATCCACGCCACCCCGGCGACGATGCGCGCGCCGCGACCATCGCGGCCGCCGTGGGTGCCGGTGTGTTGCTGGTGCCGGCCAGGACCGAGTCGCTCGAGGATCTGGTCGCCGTGCTGTCGCTGTGCCGCGCATTCATCGGCTCCGACGGGGGCGCAATGCACATCGCCGCCGGGCTCGGGCTGCCGATCGTCGCGCTGTTCGAGAACATCGCGTCCAAGCAGCGCCACTGGCACCCCTGGCGTGTGCCCCACGAGATCGTTTCGCCGCAGACCGGGGACTTCCGCGGCATCCCGGTCGACCAGGTGGCGCAGGCTTGGGCGCGGCTTTGCAAGCGCCTGTCATGAGCCTCGCGGGCGCGGCGGCGTGGTTCACGGCGGCGTTCCTCTCGGCCTCGCTCTTCTCGCACACGGTCGCATTGCGCCTCGCGTTCCTGGTCGGCGGAGCCGTGCTTGCCGCCGCAACCGTCGTCCGCGGCCGCGGCGACATCCGCATCCTGCCTGCGATCTGGCTGCCCTTTCTTCTCTGGGGAACATGGGCCGCGCTTTCGATCACCTGGTCGCTGGAGCCGGCACGCACGCTCAAGGAGGTGCACAACGAAATCGTCTACACCGGCGTTGCGCTCTGGGTGTGCTTCGTCGGCGCCCAGGCCGCGAACGCGGCCCGCATCGTAGTCCCGGTCGTCGGCGCCGCCGCGGCTTCCGTCATGGCGATCGGTGTGTACGAGTTTTCGCTCGGCTGGGAAAACTACCTCGAGGGTCTGCACGGAGGTCCCGGCGACCATTCCAGCGCGCTACTGATTTTGATGCCCTGCATCGCGCTGACAGGCTGGTATGGCTGGCGGGCGCGCTGGTCGTGGTGGAGGCACGTGCCAGCACTTTCAATAGGCGGACTTGCCCTGCTCGGCGCGTACTGCACCGTGAACCGGACGATATGGATCGGCTTTGCAGCGGAGTTCTTGCTGGTAGGTAGCCTTGCGATCCTGCGCACCCGAACTCGGGGGTCGTGGAGCACACGTACCCAGTTCGTCAGCGGGCTCGTGGCGGTCGCGTTGGTGGTGGGCGTGGCACTCGTGTTGTCCGCGGTTCAGGCGCACCGCGAAGCGATCGGCGGCAAGTCTCTTGCCAACGATACGCGGCTTGCCCTATGGCCTGAGATCGTCGAGCGGATCGGCGAGCGTCCGCTCACGGGATACGGCTTCGGTCGCGGCCTGCTTCGCAAACCTTTGCATGCAGAGTTTGGCGACCTCGATGCCATGCTTTGGCACGCGCACAACATCTTCCTTGAGCAGTTGCTCCAACTGGGCGTGCCTGGCCTGGCGCTTTTTCTACTCCTGATGGCGGCGCTGCTGCGCGAGGGCTGGCGGGCGGCGCGCGACTCGAACGACGTGCGCGCGGCGTGCGGCATGGCGCTGATGGCGGTCGTCGCCGGCATGCTGGTTCGCAATATGACCGACACCCTCTTCGTACGTCAGAGCTCTTTGCTTTTCTGGGGTGTGGCTGGAACGCTGCTAGGTTTGGCGGTTCTGCCCGGCAAGCGGTCCGCGCGGGGCATTGCTGCATAATTGCGCCTGTGGCACGGCTGCTCTTCCTCGAGCTGAACGAGGTCAACTTCGAATACGTCGAGCACTATGCGCGGCGGGGCGAGTTGCCCGCGTTTGCGCGCCTGTTTTCTGCAAACGGCTATGTGCAGACGCGTTCCGAGGAGGTCTACGATCAGATAGAGCCCTGGATCCAGTGGATTACCGTGCATACCGGCAAGCCCTACCGCGAGCACGGCGTATTTCGCCTGGGCGACGGCCCCCAAGCCGGCCTGCGGCAGATCTGGGACGAACTGGCAGAACGAGGCCTGAAGGTCGGCGCCTTTTCCCCAATGAACGCGCCTGCGGTCGCCGATGCGGCGTTTTTCGTGCCCGACCCGTGGACCCGGACTTCCGTGACCGCGCCGGCCCTGATGCGCCGCGCCTACATGGCAATCTGTCAGGCGGTCGGCGACAACGCACAAGGCACCATCGCACCGCGCTCCGCCTTTCAGCTTCTGCTCGGCCTGGTACGCTATGGTCGATTCAAGAACTGGCTCGCATACCTTTCCGAGGGGGTGTCAGGCCTGCGCGAGCACTGGCCACGCGCGATATTTCTGGACCGCTTTCTCGCCGACTGCTTCATGCACCTGTGGCGCAAGACCCGGCCCGATTTCGCGACCCTGTTCCTCAACGGCGCGGCCCACATCCAGCATCACTGCATGTTCAACTCGCCGGCCTACCGCGGCCCTCACCGCAATCCCGCGTGGTACCTGCCACAAACCAGCGATCCCGTCCTCGGCATCTACCGCCTCTACGACGGTTTGCTGCGCGATTGCCTCGAGCTCTCGGACCGGCCGCGCGTAATGATCGCCACCGGGCTGCACCAGGATCCCATGGATGAGCCCGTGTTCTACTGGCGCCTGCGCGACCACGCCGGCTTCCTGAAGCGCATAGGTTGCAAATTCGTTTCGGTAGAGCCTCGCATGTCGCGCGACTTTCTGGTCAACTGCGCCGATGCGGCCCAATGCGGCCAAGTGGCGGCAGTCCTCGCTTCCGGCAAGGCGCCCGACGGCATACCGCTGTTCGAACTGGACAACCGCGGCAGCTCGCTCTTCGTCACCCTTTCTTACCCGCACGAAATCACCGCCGGATTTCGTGCGCAGTTCACGCGCGCATCGATCGACGATCTTTCGAGGGATGTCGTGTTCGTCGCGATCAAGAACGGCCACCACAACGGCATCGGCTATTTCCTGGACACGGGCGGCCGGGCGAGGCCGCAGGCCGAGCCGATTCCCCTGAGCGAGCTCTGGCACCGCATGGTCACCGCGTTCTGAGCGCATGCTCGATATCCTCCCCCTTCCCGGAAACCGGGTCGCCTTCTGCATGCTGCTTGCTTTGGTCGTCGGGGGCGTCGTCGCTCGCATCCTCTCGCCGTTTGCCAAGCGCATCGGCCTCGCAGACCCGCCGGGCGGCCGCAAGCAACATTCCGGAACCATCCCGGTCACCGGCGGCATCGGCATGTTCGCCGGCTTCTTCTTCGCCGCCATGGCTTCCGGCCTGATCAGCGGCGCCACCGTCGCCCTGGTCGTCGCCCTGTTCCTGCTGGTCTTCGGCGGCGCGGCCGACGACATGCACGACATCTCGCACCAGTCGAAATTCATGATTCAGCTCGTGGCCACGCTGCTCATGACCTCGTGGGCGGGCGTGCAAGTCCACGTGCTGGGCAATCTGTTCGGCTTCGGCCCGCTGAACCTCTACCAGTGGGCCATCCCGTTCTCGGTGATTTGCGCGCTCGGTGTGATCAACGCCATCAACATGATCGATGGCCTCGATGGCACCGCCGGCGGCGTTTCGATCGTTGCCCTGCTGTCGCTCGCCTATGCGGCCCTCGTGCAGGGCCTGGGGGTACACACCGTGCTGCTGCTCCTCCTTGCGGCCGCAGTCACGGGATTCTTGATGTGGAACATGCGGTTCCCGGGCATCCGGACCCAGGCCCGGGTGTTCATGGGAGACTCCGGAAGCATGATGCTGGGGCTCGCTCTGTGCTGGTTTTCGATCGACCTCACTCAGGGAGAGGGGCGCGCCCTGCCGCCAATCGTGTGCATGTGGATCCTCGCCGTGCCGCTG
Organism: Burkholderiales bacterium; assembly: GCA_035577785.1. Classification (GTDB taxonomy): domain Bacteria; phylum Pseudomonadota; class Gammaproteobacteria; order Burkholderiales; family SG8-39; genus SCGC-AG-212-J23. Next base: position 49,494 of record DATLUZ010000036.1, read on the forward strand.
CTGGACATGGCGCGCGTCATGTTCGTGCGCATCCACAAGCGCATCAGCATGTTCGAGGCAGACCGCGAGCACCTGCACCACCTGCTTCTCGAGCGCGGCGTGCCCGTCTACGCGACGGCGTGGATCATGACCGGGATCGCCGCGCTTGCCAGCGCCGCGGGCCTGGCTGCCTGGCGCCTCGGCGTGCCCGATTGGGCGATCTCCTATGCCTTCATCGCGCTTTTCGTGCTCGTGCTCGCTACCGCCTACGTGAGGGAGCGCGCCATCGCTCGAGAAGCGGCATCCGGCCCGCTCGCCGCGGACTGGACTCCACATGAGCGGCTCCTGAGGGCGCGCGAGCGGCGCGAGCGGCGCGAGCGCGACGGCCGCAACATCGACGCACCGTAGAGCCTTCCGCGCGAGGATAGAATCCGGATCCGATGAGCCTGCGCTTTTACCCGGTGATCCTCTCTGGCGGCTCCGGCACGCGCCTGTGGCCGATGTCGCGAAAGCTGCTGCCCAAGCAGTTCCTCGCGCTGCTTTCACGCCACACGCTGCTTCAGGAAACCGCGCTGCGCGTGCGGCCGATGGCGGGCTGCGAGCCGCCGATCGTCGTGTGCAACGACGAGCAGCGTTTTCTCGCCGCCGACCAGCTGCGCGAGATCGGGATACAGGCCGCGCCGATGATCCTGGAGCCGGTCGGACGCAACACGGCGCCCGCCATCGCGGTCGCTGCGCTGGCGGCGCGCGAGCGCAGCCCGGACGCGCTGCTGCTCATCCTTCCCTCGGACCACACCATCACCAAGCCCGAGGTGTTCCGCCAGGACGCGGCCATCGCGCTCGATCTCGCGAGTCGCGGCTACCTCGCGACGTTCGGCATCGTCCCTGGCGCCCCTGAAACCGGGTTTGGCTACATTGAACGCGGCGCACCGCTCCAGGGCAGCGCCTGCAAAGTCGCGAGCTTCCGCGAGAAGCCCGACCGCGCGAGCGCCGAGGGCTTCGTCGCGAGCGGCCGGTTCCTCTGGAACAGCGGCATGTTCGCGTTCTCCGCGATGAAGTACCTCGACGAGCTGGGGCGCTTGCGGCCCGAGATGCTCGCCGCGGCGCAGCGCGCCTACGAAAGAAGCGCCCGCGACCTGGACTTCCTGCGCCTCGACCGCGAGGCGTTCGCAGCCTGCCCGTCCGATTCGATCGACTACGCCGTCATGGAAAAGACGCTCGACGCGGTCGTCGTGCAGAGCGATCCGGGATGGAGCGACGTCGGCACCTGGAGCGCGCTTTGGGGCATCAGCCCCAAGGATGCCGCCGGAAACGTCGCGGTTGGCGACGTCTACCTGCGCGATTCCGGCGGCTGCTACGTGCGCTCCGAGAAGCGGCACGTGTCGGCAATCGGCCTCAAGGACCTGGTCGTGGTCGAGACCGAGGACGCGCTCCTCGTCGCCGCCAAGGAGCGCAGCCAGGACGTGAAAGAGGCGGTGGCGAACCTGGAGGCCAAGGCGCGCACGGAGCACGTCTCGCACACTCGCGTGCACCGCCCATGGGGCTACTACGAGAGCGTCGACGCCGGCGAGCGCTTCCAGGTGAAGCGCATCATGGTGCAGCCGGGCGCGGCGCTTTCGCTCCAGATGCACCACCACCGCGCCGAGCACTGGGTCGTGGTGTCCGGGACCGCGAAGGTGACGCGCGGCGAGGACCAGCTCCTCGTGTCGGAGAACGAGTCGGTGTTCATTCCAATCGGGACGAAACACCGGCTGGAGAACCCCGGCAAGATGCCGCTCTACCTCATCGAGGTGCAGTCCGGGGGCTACCTGGGCGAGGACGACATCGTGCGCTTCGAGGACCGCTACAAACGCAACTGAGCCGGAGCTAGCGCCGGAACCCCGGCAGCGCCTTGTTCAAGACTCGCCAAACGTCCCCGAGGCCCGCCCGGCGTGCGGACTGGATAGCACGGCGCTTGCGCCAGGCCGTACCCAAGCCCGCTGCGGCATCGCGGAAGCCGCGATAGGCCACGGCCCCTTGGCCGCGCCAGGCGAGCTTGCAGAAAAGCATGACGACCACGAAGAGGTGCGCGGGCAACAATGCCCAGAAGAGCGGTCCGGGCATGTTCTTGACGTACGTCCAGATCGTATTCCGACACCCGTGATACATCGTGAAGTCGCTCGTCTTGCCGGTGGTCGCCGAGCCTACGTGGTGGACCACCGAGTCGGGCGCATACCATGAGCGGTATCCCGCCAGTCGCAGGCGGAAGCCGAGGTCGACGTCCTCCGAATAGCAGAAATAGTCCTCGTCGAAGCCACCCACTGCGCGTATCGCAGACAGGCGATACAAGGCGGAAGCTGCACAGGGCGAAAAGATCTCCTTTCCGACGAGCGACCATGGAGCGAGAGGCTTGCCGAAGCCTTCGCGCCAATGCACGCCGCTCACGTGGTAGACGTCCCCGATCCCGTCCAGCGTAAGGGGGTCGTCGGCGCGCAGCAGGCGGCTGCCAATGGAGGCACAGTCGGGATGTTGCCCTGCGGCTTCGACCAGCTTTTCAAGCCACTCCCGTTCGGCGAAGGCGTCCGGATTGAGCAAGACGACAAATTCGCTGCCCTCGGCGTGTCCGAAGCCGATGTTGTTCCCGCGCGCAAAACCGACATTGGCTCCGGCGCGCACCAGCTTCACTCCAGGAAACTGGCTTTCGATGCGTGCGTCGGAGCCGTCGGAGCTGGCATTGTCGATCACGACGACACGGAAATCGCGGTAGGTTTGCCGAGCGAGCGCGCTCAGGCAGCGCAGCACGAACTGGCCGCCATTCCAGTTGACGATGATTACGGTGACGCGCGCCAGGCTTTTTATAGAATGCAGTTTACTTCACCCGAACGATGATCCGCCCGAGCGTCACGGTCTCCGTGGTGAGCCACGGCCAGAATGCGCTGCTCAACCGATTGTTGGCTGATCTGGCGGAGCATTGCACATCGGAGCTGGAACTCATCGTAACGCAGAACATCCTCGATGCCGTGCCGTTGAGCGCGCCCGCGCGCGTCCACCGGTTCGAGGCCATCACGAATTCCAAGCCCAAGGGATTCGGTGCCAACCACAACGCGGCGTTCGCCCGTTCCACCTCGCAAAGCTTCTTTATCGTCAACCCGGACGTGCGGTTGCTGGGCGATCCCTTTCAAACCCTTGCCGGCCAGCTCAAGGGGCGAGTCGCCGCGGTCGGCCCCGTCGTCCTGAGCGCGAGCGGCAAGGTGGAAGACAGCGCAAGACGGTTCCCCACGTTATCCAGCCTCCTGCGCAAGCTCTTCGTCGGCGCTACCGGCCCGGATTATCCGACCGACAAAGGCCCGATCGAGGTCGAGTGGGTGGCGGGCATGTTCATCGGGTTCGACCGCGAGGCCTTTGCGCGCGTCGGCGGCTTCGACGAACGCTACTTTCTCTACTATGAGGACGTCGACATCTGTCGACGGTTGCGCAACCATGGTTACAAGGTGCTGTACGACCCGACGGTCTCGATCGTTCACGAGGCGCGCAGGGCCAGCCGCAGCGATCCGCGCTTGATGCGAATCCACGCCGCGAGCGTGGTGCGCTACCTCATGAGCACGTTGCGAAGCGGCTCGTGATCACGCCCGGACGGCTCGCCACGTTCCTGCGGCGCGGCCCGCGGCACCTCGCAACTCGACTTTATTACACCGTGCGCGCGCCGAAAGCGCGCTGCTTTCCGCTCGTCATCGATCGCATCAAGGGACGCGGCCTGGAGGTTGGCGGTCCGAGCCCGATCTTCGCGCACCGAGGGCTGCTGCCCGTCTATTCGAGAGTCGCTGAGCTGGACAACTGCAATTTCGCTGCGGAGACGGTGTGGGAACGCCCGCTTAGCGAAGGTCGCCACTTCAGGTTCGGCGCGAGGACCGGTTTTCAGTTTCTGTCCGAGGCATTTGCGATCAAAGTGCCGGATGAATCCTACGACTTCGTCCTGTCGTCGCACATGCTCGAGCACAGCGCCAATCCTCTCCGCGTGCTGCTGGAATGGCGACGCGTGTTGAGGCCTGGGGGCCACCTGCTGCTCGTGCTGCCAGAGGCTCGGAGCACCTACGATCGGCGGCGTCCAATCACCACGCTCGAGCACCTCAAGCACGACTTCGCGAGCTCGACCCCGGAAAGCGACACAACGCACTTCGACGAGATCGCCGCGCTTCACACCGAGCACCCTGACCGCCAGGCGCTGCGCACGTCGCTCGAGGACAACAAAACGCATCGCATGGCGCACCACCACGTGTTCGACGTGGCTCTTTCAGTCGATCTGGTGCGTCTGGCCGGATTCGAAATCCTGGCCCAGGAAGTGGAGTACCCCTGTCACATCATCGTCTTTGCGCGGAAAGCAGGTGAGCAACCGGCGCTCGGCGAAGCGCGTTAGATCTGCGCGTTCTTCTTTGACGCAAGCGGGCCCTGCACCCTGCGCAGCCCATCCCACAGGCCGCGGAACGCCAGACCGACACGACGTAACCGGTCGGGCGCGACGATGCAGCTGAAGACGACAACGCCAACGAGCCAGATCGCGTCGTTCAGGATCCAGCGGAGCGGCGCATACGGCTTGCGATAGAGCACGACGCTGTTGCGAACCATGTAGTAGTTTCGCTCCGGCGCATGCACCGCCGCTTCGACCCAGCGCCCGATCCACAGGCGCCTGGCGTGCGCTCCGGGCTCGTGCTGCATGCGGGCGGCACACACCCCGAACACGGGCCGGCCCATCGCGATCGCGCGAAGGCACCAGTCGATGTCGATGCGGTCGATGAACAGGCCCTCGTCCATCGGGCCGACCGCCTCGATTGACACCATCGGGGTAAGGCTCCCCGACGCGATCACAAAATCGGCCGGGATCACGTCCTCTTCCAGGGCACAGCGGCCGTGCCTGGTGCCCGCAAAGGAGAACCGCTTGAAAGAATAGGCGCGGCCCGTGCGCCGATCCTGCACGCGCGGGCCGACTGCGCCGACATTCAAACCGCGCCTTGTAAGGCCGAGCAGCGCTTCATGCAACCGCTGGACGCACGCCGTGTCCGGAACGCTGTCCTGGTCCAGTGTGAATACGTGCGTGAACCCGCCGGCCGCCGCCCATCGGATACCCTGATTTTGTGCACATGCAAGACCGGCGTTACGGCCGTTGCGGATGACGACAACGGAACCGTCGAACTGCCGAGCGTCGACTGTCGACCCAGCTTGCGGGGGCGTATTGTCCACGATGATCACGGCTTCGACCTGCGGCCGCGTCGCCTGCAAGAGCCGTTCGAGCGCTTCGGTCGAGGGATAGTAGGTGACGACGACCGCTGCGACCCTGAACGGGCTCACTTGACTGCCAGGGCGATGAGCTCTTCACCTGCATCCCGGTCCACGAGCGTCATGGCCGCCTCGCAGAATCGCACGGCGCCGCCGGCGACGCGTTGCAAGAGCGACGCTGCCGACAGGAACTCGTGGTGGCCGGTTCGACGGATATCCCTGCTTGCGCGCCATTGGCCCCTCGCATCACGCGCCACAGTGAAGATTTGGAAGGCCGCGAACCCGGCCTGGCGGAGCGCCATTGCCAGCGCCGCTCGGTTGAAGAGATGCAGATGGCGCGGCGGATCGAGCGCGAACCAGTCTTGACCGTAAAGCCGGTGCAGAAGGCTTCGCGTATTGGGCGTGGCAAGGGTAAGGCGTCCGCCGGGTTTCAGAATGCGCCTCGCCTCGGCGAGCCACCGCACCGGGTCATGCACATGCTCCAGCGAATGGCTCATGGTGACGGCCTCGAAGCTGCCTTCGAGGAAGCCGGCCTCGTCGAGATCTCCCAGGTGCATGGTCAGGCCACGCCGGCGCGCCGATGCGACCGAGCGCGGATCGAAGTCGAGGCCTTCAGCCTGCCAGCCCAAGCCCGCCATTCGTGCTACCAGTACCCCGCTTCCGGCACCCACGTCCAACAACCTTCCGGCGCGACTGGACTCGAGCCACATCACCGAGAAATCCAAGGCGACCCTGCGCCAGGGATAGAGATAGGCCGCGAGGCCGAGCAGCTTCTCCGCCGCCGAGCCTTCGAATGCATAGCCCCAACGAATCGCGAGGTACGCACGCTTGGCGGTCTCCACGAGCGTGAGTGCACTAGCCGGCGCGCTGCTGGCGTGGGTGTAGTACTCCGCGTAGGCCTGGCCGATGTCTTCGGCGATCGGCATGGGGTCGAGCCATAGCATCCTGCAACGTGGGTTCGTGCACTCCGAGAGGGTCCATTCTCCCGGAGTCGCGTATTGCCGGTCCGGCAGACGACTGTATTTGGGCCGCCCCTCGCTACCGCAAATAACGCAGGTTGGCGCCGCCGCGGTTCGCATCAACCCGGTCCTTTCATGGCCAATCCAACAAGCTCGCGGTGCGCAAGGGCGAAAAGCAAGACGGCGTCGGCCGCGCAACGGCCAAACCACGCCATGGCGGCGCCTTCGATTCCATAGTTGCGGATGAGCGGGAACAGGACTACAAGATAAAACGGCAACTCGGCGATGTGAAGCTTGCCGGGCACGTCAGCCCTGCCCCGTGCCTGCAGCAGTGTGAACGGAACCTGCGCCAGGCAATTGGCTGCCACACCGACGGCCAGCCATTGGGCCGCCCGCGTCGCCTGCCGGGCATATTCGTCGCCGAGCCACAGCGACATCCAAAAGGGTGCGAGCAGCGCCGCGATCAGAGCAAGCGGCACGGCCGTGACGAGCAACGTCAACACCGCCTTGCGATGGAGCAGCCTTGCCTGGGCGGGCGATGCGGCGGCAAGGGCCGGATACAACGCGCCTGCGAGCGCCGCGGGAATGACCCCTAAGCGCGTCAGCACTTCGTAAGGCGCAGTGTAGTAAGCCACGGCGGCGATCGAAACTTGCGCCCCGATGATGAACCGGTCTACGTAGACCATGATCGATCCGACAAGGTTCGAGACCGTTACCCAAGCGCCGAAGCCGAAAAGCTCCAATGCCGCTTCGCGTGTCGGCATCGCGAGCTTGCCGAAAGCCGGAAGCAGCGACGCGCACACCCACCAATGCGCTACGAGCGCGAGCACACGCAGGGCGAACAGGGTCGCGCAAAGGGCCCACAAGCTGACCGTAGCATGAGCCACGCCGAGGGGCGCGGCGAAGGTGAGGATACCGAGCGGCGCCCGGATGGCGTTGATCCAGCCGAAGCGCCGCGCGCCTTCGAGCATGCCGCGCAAGGCGGCGGTGAGTGTCACCAGTGGAAGGCACGCCGCAAGTATTTGCACGGCCGGGACGGCCTCGCGGGCAATGTCCGGCGGCAAGTCAAGCACGCGGTTGCATAGCCAACCGGCGCACGCATAGAGCACGAGTCCAGCGACCACGCCGAGCAAGCCGCTGAGGGTCACTGTGCTCGCCGAGAGCTGCGCAAGCCCGGCTTCCCGCGGCGTTCCGAGCCGCTCGGCCACAATGCGCGACAACGCGCGTCCCAGCCCGAGGTCGAGAAAGCTGAAGTAGCCGACGAGCGCCCAGGCGAGCGCGAGAAAGCCGAACCGCTCGGATCCCAGCACTGCAAGAAGACCCGGTACGACCAGCAGCGCCGCCAACAGCGGCGCGGCATGCCCTGCCAGGTTCAGCAGCGCTCCGTGCGAGACCTTCAGGCTGGAGAGGTGTAGCGGCCGATCGGCAACGGGAGCCATTTCGCAAACAGCTGGGCGCCTACGCAAGAACAACCGCTCTGGTTCTCTCTGGTCGGCGAGAGGGCGAGCGGCTCAGCGGGACGTGAGCAGGCAGGCCGACCAGCGCTTGACTCTGGAAGCAACGTTGCGCAGCAGATAGAGCAGGAACAGGACCGACGGCAGGTGCGTTCTGATCAGCGACGGACGATCCGCCTTGAAAACTGCGTCCTCGGTGTGGGAGCTCGCCCCCGTGTGGTCGTTGTACAGGCAGACTTTCTTGTCGATGTAGGAGAAGCGAAAGCGTTTGTCTCCGTAGAGCGTGATGTTCAGCGCGTGGTCAGCCCAGAGCTTATAGCGCTGGTCGAAGGAGTAGCTTTCGAACACGCGGCGCGGGTAGAAGATCGCCTGCTGGCAGATGTTCTTGAACATGATCTTGTACGCGCTGAAAGGACCGTCGTAGAGCGCCTGGGGCCGCGTCATGTACACG
>DATLUZ010000037.1:0-5422 GCA_035577785.1 Burkholderiales bacterium
CAAGATGGAGGTCGGCTGGCTGCAGAAGCGCCTGAAGGAGCCGCAGCTCCTCGAGAAGACCGAGTCGATGTCGAAGCTGATCGACTCGACCGTGCAGACGGTGCGCAAGATCGCCACGGGCCTGCGCCCGGAGATGCTCGACGACATGGGCCTCGTCGCCGCGATCGGCTGGCAGGCGAAGGACTTCCAGAAGCGCACCGGCATCCGCTGCCGGATCAAGCTGCCGCCGGAAACGGTCAAGCTCGACATCGACATCTCGACCACGGCGTTCCGCATCTTCCAGGAGATCCTCACCAACGTGGCGCGCCATTCGCGCGCGACGCGGGTGGACATCGAGCTCGATGTGGGAGACGACGACGTGCGGCTCCAGGTGCACGACAACGGCGTGGGCATCGCCGATGGCGACCTGCACGGCCGCAAGTCGCTCGGACTATTGGGCATGCACGAAAGGGCCCTGCTGTTCGGGGGCGAGGTGAGCATTACGGGCGCCCCCGCGCATGGAACTCGCGTGGCCGTCGTCATTCCAACGAGAAACAGGGATCGAGAGATAAGGCACAGAGGCGGCCCATGAAAGTGATCATCGCTGACGACCATCCCGTGGTCCGCCAAGGCCTGCGGCAGATGCTGGCAGTCGAATCCGACCTGACCGTCGTGGGGGAGGCCCGCAACGGCCAGGAGGTGGTCGACCTCTCCAGGCGCGTGCCCTGGGAAGTGGCCGTGCTCGACTACAACATGCCGGGCAAGAACGGCCTGGAGCTCATCAAGGAGCTGCGCCAGCGCTACCCGGGGCGCGCGGTGCTGATCCTCTCCATGTACCCCGAGGACCGCTACGCCGTGCGCGCGCTCAAGGCAGGGGCCTCGGGCTACCTGACGAAGGAGAGCGCGCCCGAGGAGCTGGTGAGCGCCATCCGCAAGGTTGCCGGCGGCGGCCGCTACGTCACCCCCACGCTGGGCGAGAAGCTCGCGCTCGAGCTCGAGGACAACCGCGGCAAGCCCCTGCACGAGACGCTTTCCGACCGCGAGTACCAGGTGATGTGGATGATCGCCTCGGGAAAGACGGTTCGCCAGATTGCGGATGAATTGTTTTTGAGTCCAAACACCGTCAGCACCCACCGCACCCGCATCCTGCGCAAGATGAACATGAAGTCGAACGCGGAGCTGATGCACTACGCGATCGCCCACCACCTGGTCGACTGAGCGGTTTTCCTCTGAAAAGAATCGGGGTCGGACCCCGATTTTTTGATTTATTCCCGTAGTTGAAATAACGACAAAAGCCAGCAGCCTATTGGGATACCCGGCTGTCGGGATCGCCCCTACGATCCTGCTGGATTTCCCTTTTTCTTCAGAAGAATTGCTTGCTATGGAAACGATCCAGCCAGGCCTCCACATGGTGCTCGACCGCGGCGAGCTCCTCAAAGCCATGCGCGCATTCAAGCGCGGCGACTTCACCGTGCGCATGCCGCTCAACCTGACCGGCATCGACGGCGAGATCGCCCAGACCTTCAACGACGTGGTCGAGCTCGAGGAGGCGAAGGCGGCGGAGATCGCGCGCGTCGCCGACCAGATCCGGGAAGGCCAGATCGGCCAGCGCATGAGCGTGCCCGGGGCGTCGGGCTCCTGGGCCGACGTGGTCGACTCCATGAACGGACTGGTGAGCGACACGCTTTACCCGCTCACCGAAGTGGCGCGGGTGATCGGCTGCGTGGCGAAGGGCGACCTCTCCGAGACCATGGTGCTCGAGGCCGACGGGCGGCCGCTGCGCGGCGAGGCGATGCGCCTGGGCACCGTCGTGAACACGATGGTCGGCCAGCTCAATGGCTTCGCGAGCGAAGTCTCGAGGGTTGCGAAGGAAGTGGGGACCGACGGCAAGCTCGGCGGACAGGCGCGGGTGCCCGGCGTCGCGGGCGTCTGGAAGGACCTGACCGACAACGTGAACTCGATGGCGGCCAACCTCACCGGGCAGGTGAGGAACATCGCCGACGTCACCACCGCGGTCGCGAAGGGCGACCTCTCCAAGAAGATCACCGTCGACGTGAAGGGCGAGATCCTCGAGCTGAAGAGCACCATCAACACCATGGTCGACCAGCTCAACGGCTTCGCCGGCGAGGTGTCGCGGGTGGCGAAGGAAGTGGGCACCGAGGGCAAGCTCGGCGGCCAGGCGCAGGTCAAGGGCGTCGCCGGGGTGTGGAAGGACCTCACCGACAACGTGAACTCGATGGCGGCGAACCTCACCGGTCAGGTGAGGAACATCGCCGAGGTCACCACCGCGGTCGCGCGCGGCGATCTCTCCAAGAAGATCACCGTCGACGTGCGCGGCGAGATCCTCGAGCTGAAAAGCACGTTCAACACCATGGTGGACCAGCTCAACGCGTTCGCCGGCGAGGTCTCGCGGGTGGCGAAGGAAGTCGGCAGCGAAGGCAAGCTCGGCGGGCAGGCTCAGATGAAGGGCATGGCCGGCGTGTGGAAGGACCTCACCGACAACGTGAACTCGATGGCGGCCAACCTCACCGGGCAGGTGAGGAATATCGCCGAGGTGACCACCGCGGTCGCGAAGGGCGACCTCTCCAAGAAGATCACCGTCGACGTGCGCGGCGAGATCCTCGAGCTGAAGAGCACCATCAACACCATGGTCGACCAGCTCAACGGCTTCGCCGGCGAGGTGTCGCGGGTGGCGAAGGAAGTGGGCACCGAGGGCAAGCTCGGCGGCCAGGCGCAGGTGATCGGCGTCGCCGGGGTGTGGAAGGACCTCACCGACAACGTGAACTCGATGGCGGCGAACCTCACCGGCCAGGTGAGGAACATCGCCGACGTCACCACCGCGGTGGCGCGCGGCGATCTCTCGAAGAAGATCACGGTCGACGTGAAGGGCGAGATGCTCGAGCTCAAGTCGACCATCAACACGATGGTGGACCAGCTGAACGGCTTCGCCGGCGAGGTGTCGCGGGTGGCGAAGGAAGTGGGCACCGAAGGAAAACTCGGCGGGCAAGCTCTCGTCAAGGGCGTCGGAGGCGTGTGGAAGGACCTCACCGACAACGTGAACTCGATGGCGGCGAACCTCACCAGCCAGGTGCGCAGCGTCGCGAGCGTGGTGACCGCGGTCGCGAACGGCGACCTCGACCGCAAGCTCACGGTGGAGGCGAAGGGCGAGGTCGCGGCGCTCGCCGAGACCATCAACGGCATGATCGACACGCTGGCGGTCTTCGCCGAGCAGGTGACCAACGTCGCGCGCGAGGTCGGCAGCGAAGGCAAGCTCGGCGGGCAGGCGCGCGTCCCGGGCGCCGCCGGCCTGTGGAAGGACCTCACCGACAACGTGAACCGCCTGGCCGCGAACCTCACCACGCAGGTGCGCGCCATCGCCGAAGTGGCGACCGCGGTGACCAAGGGAGACCTGACGCGCTCGATCGCGGTCGAGGCGAGCGGCGAGGTGGCCTCGTTGAAGGACAACATCAACGAGATGATCCGCAACCTCAAGGACACCACGCGCAAGAACACCGAGCAGGACTGGCTGAAGACGCACCTCGCGCGTTTCACGCGCATGCTGCAGGGGCATCGCGACCTCGTCACCGTCAGCAGATTGATTTTGAGCGAGCTGACGCCTCTCGTTAACGCCCAACAGGCCGCCTTCTACGTGGCCGACCACAGGAGCGGCGACTCGCAGCTCGAGCTGCTCGCCGGCTACGCGCAGCGCCACGGCAAGAGCCTGCCGCGCAAGATCGCCTTCGGCGAGGGCCTGGTCGGGCAGTGCGCGTTCGAGAAGAAGCGCATCGTGCTGAACCAGGCGCCGCCGGACTACGTGCGCATCAGCTCGGCGCTCGGCTCGGCCGCGCCGGTGAACATCGTCATCCTGCCGGTGCTGTTCGAAGGCCAGGTGAAGGCGGTGATCGAGCTCGCCTCGTTCAGCCGCTTCAGCGAGATCCACCAGAGCTTCCTCGACCAGCTCACCGAGTCGATCGGCGTGGTGCTGCACACGATCGCGGCGAACATGCAGACCGAGTACCTGCTGCACCAGTCGCAGTCGCTCACCGCCGAGCTGCAGGCGCAGCAGGAGGAGCTGAAGAAGACCAACGACCGCCTGGAGCAGCAGGCGCTCAACCTGCAGAAATCGGAGTCGCTGCTGAAGTCCAAGCAGGACGAGCTGCGCTCCGCCAACGACCAGCTGCAGGAAAAGGCGCGCCAGCTCTCCGACCAGATGCGCCAGGTCGAGTTCAAGAACCGCGAGATCGAGCAGGCGCGCGCCGCGCTGGAAGAAAAGGCCGAGCAGCTCTCCTTGTCTTCCAGGTACAAATCCGAATTCCTTGCGAACATGTCGCACGAGCTGCGCACGCCGCTCAACAGCCTGCTCATCCTCGCGCGCCTGCTCGCCGACAACGTCGGCGGCAACCTCACGCCCAAGCAGGTCGAGTTCGCGAGGACCATCCACTCCTCCGGCGCCGAATTGCTCGCCCTGATCAACGACATCCTCGATCTCGCGAAGATCGAGTCCGGCACCGTCACGCTCAACATCGCCTCCGAGCGCTTCGCCGACGTCACCGACTACGTGGAGCGCACCTTCCGGCAGATGGCGAGCGACAAGGGCCTGGAGTTCGTGGTTTCGGTCGACCGCAGCCTCCCGGCCGCGATGGAGACCGACGCCAAGCGCCTGCAGCAGATCATCACCAACCTGCTGTCGAACGCGTTCAAGTTCACGAGCAAGGGCAAGGTGTCGCTCGTGGCGCGCGCCGCCGAGTCGGGCTGGAGCCCCGGGCACCCGGTGCTCTCGAGCGCCGGCACGGTGGTGGCCTTCGCCGTGGTCGACACCGGCATCGGCATCCCGGCGAACAAGCAGCGCCTCATTTTTGAAGCGTTCCAGCAGGCCGACGGCACCACCAGCCGCGAGTACGGCGGCACGGGCCTCGGGCTTTCGATCAGCCGCGAGCTCGCGCGCCTGCTCGGCGGCGAGATCCGCGTCACCAGCACCCCCGGCGAAGGCAGCACCTTCGTGCTGTACCTGCCGCTCGCCTACCAGCCGGCGATGGCCGAGCCCGGCTTCGAGCCCGAGTCGCCCGAGGAGCTCGCCGCGCTCACGCCCGCGCCCGCGCCGGTGTCGACGGTGGAGGCCGAGGAGGTGGCGCCCCAGGCCGCCAACCAGCTCGCCGAGAAGAAGGTGCTGGTGGTGGACGACGACATCCGCAACGTGTTCGCGCTCACGAGCGCGCTGGAGCAGCACGGCATGCGCGTGATGCACGCCGAGAGCGGCAAGGAAGGCATCGAGGTGCTCAAGCGCGCGCGCGACATCGACGTCGTGCTGATGGACGTGATGATGCCGGGCCTCGACGGCTTCGACACCATGCGCATCGTGCGCCAGCTCGACGGCTACAAGTCGCTGCCGATCATCGCCGTCACCGCCAAGGCGATGGTGGGCGACCGCGACAAGTGCATCGAG
>DATLUZ010000038.1:0-9637 GCA_035577785.1 Burkholderiales bacterium
CCGCTCGACAGGGAGCGGCGCTATCGATTGTCGGCGCGCGACGCATGCGCCCTCTGCCGGGTGGCGCACATAGGCGGGCGTTCCCGACCCATGGTCAGGACGGTGGGCGAGCGTGTTGGTCTTGCCGGTACCCGCGCCGGCGATGACGAGCAGCGGCTGCGGGCCCGCCCGCGCGGCTTCGAGTAGCGGCGCCGGCCGCGACTAGACTCCCCGGCGGTTGAGCACCAGATTGCGGACGAAGAGAGCCGTGGCGGCCATCGCAGCCGCAAAGCACAGGGCCGGGAAGCTGAAATCGCCGGGCGCCGCGGCCGCCGCGAAGAGCGGCGCCACCAGAGATCCGCCGACCATCCCACCGAGGGCGCCGATGACGATCGAGTCCCTCTTCGCCCGGGCGTCGTTCAAGCCCGCGAGCGAATAACCGAGCCGGCCGACGATGGCTCCGGAGAGCATCCAGATGACGAAGTTCATCCCCTGTGTCAATCGGTCTGGAAGGCTTCTACGCGCCTCGGATAGTCCTGGAAGCGCGGCGCCACGGCGCCGGCGACAGGCTGACTGGTTATCGCGGCGAGCTCCGCTTGGAGCTCGGCGTCGGTCGCGTCCTCCAGGCGCCGGGATTCCCGCACGGCTTCCCAGTGGATGTCTCGGCCCATGTCGTTCCTTGCGGAGTTCCACCAGACAGGATCTCTATTCCTCGACGCCTCGAGGGCCGCCATGCTGAAGCGCGCTTCGACGATCCGACGAATCGCGGGGCCGCGCCAGACGGCGCCCGCTGCAGAAGCCGTATAGGCGGGCTGCTGGCAGGCGAGCAACGACTGCCTGTGCGCCTTGAGGGAGCACTCCCCGGCGCCCTCGGAGCTGCGCCGCGCCGCATGCAGCATGCGCTTGTCGTGATATTCCGCCGCGGTGCGATGCTGGAGCGCCGCGAGCTCATGATCGGCGGCGGCTCGCTTGTGCAAGGTGCTCGGGGAACGAATGGCGTTGGACATGGTTTCATGCTGGGCCCGGGTGGATAGCCCGTCTGTGCGATTCCGCACCCAGCAAAGTCCGCAGCGCTATGCGCTCCAACGCACAGCGCTGCGGATCGCCGCATGCGAAGCTGCGCCCTTATGGCGAACGTCGTTATCAAGGACCGCCGCAGGCGCGACCCGCGCAGCGCAGGCGCATTGCAGAACGCCGTTCTGAACAGCGCGGGCATTTCGAGCATCGCCACCGACGAAAGAGGCGTCATCCAGATTCTCAGCGCGGGCGCCGAGCGCATGCTGGGTTACACCGAGGCCGAGGTGGCGGGAAAGCGCACGCCGGCGGATTTTTCCGATCCGCTGCAAGCCGTCGAGCGGGCAAGGGCTCTGAGCCTCGAGTTCGCGACCGCCGTCGATCCTGGCTTCCAGGCACTGGTTTTCAGGGCCTCGCACGGCGTCGAGGACCAGTACGCGCTGACCTGGATTCGCAAGGACGGCGGCCGGCTTCCGACAGTCGTATCCGTCAGCGCGCTGCGCGATCCCAAAGACGAAGTCATCGGCTACCTCATGGTTGCGACCGACAATACCGCGCAGGAAACCTTTCGCCTGATGGTGGAAAGCGTGACCGACTACGGCATCGTCCAGCTCGATGCGCAGGGACGGGTGCTGAGCTGGAACGCGGGGGCGCAGATCATCGACGGCTTCGGCGCGCAGGAAATCCTAGGGCAGTCTTTCTGCCGTTTCTATTGCGCGCAAGACATCGAGCTGGGCGTTCCGCAACGCGACCTCGACGCGGCAGCGGCGACAGGACGCTACGAGACCGAGGGCTGGCGCTCGCGCAAGGACGGCTCGGTATACCGCGCGAACATCGTCCTGACGTCGATCCACGACCAGGCCGGCGTGTTGCGCGGGTTCGCGAGACTGACTCGGGATCTGACCCGCAGCGCCCGCATCGGCGAGCCGCAGCAGCCGGCCATCGAGGCCCCTGAACCTGCCTGCGCGCCTGCTTCCCGGCCGCGGCCGGCGAGCGGCGCGCCGCGCCGGAGCCTGCTCTATGTTGAAGATCAGCCGGCGAGCCTCGGGCTCGTCGAGCGATCCGTGGCACGCGACACCGACGTCCAGTTGCTGCATGCAGCGAATGTGGCTCTCGGCATCGAGCTGGCGCGCAGCGCGCGGCCGGAGGTGATCCTCCTGAACATCGATTTGGCCGCGAACGACGCGCTCCAGTTCATGAAGCTGCTGCGCGCCGATCCGGCTACGCAAAATACGCCCCTCCTGGCGCTCGGCGCCAACGCCGCGCCCGATGCCATCACCAAGGCGCTCGAGGCGGGGTTTTTCCACTACCTGAGCAAGCCCCTGAAGACCGAGCAGTTCATGGAAGCCCTGGGGTACGCGCTGGAATTCGCGGCGCAGGAACGCGCGGAGCAGAACGACCTGCCGTCGCGCAAAGCCAAACAGCCATTACAGGAGTCAAGATGAAAATCCGTCCATTGCACGACCGCGTCATCGTCAAGCGTCTCGACGAAGAGAAGAAAACCGCTTCCGGCATCGTCATCCCCGACACCGCCGCGGAGAAGCCCGACCAGGGCGAGGTGATGTCTGTCGGCAAGGGGAAGCTGAGCGACGAAGGCGAGCTGGTGCCGCTCGACGTGAAGGTCGGCGACCGGGTGCTGTTCGGGAAGTACTCCGGGCAGACGGTCCGGTTGAGCGGCGATGAGCTTCTCGTCATGCGCGAGGAAGACCTTCTCGGCGTAGTGGAGGGTCAGCCATGACCGCCAAAGACGTGCGCTTCCATGAAGACGCCCGAGCCAGGCTGGTTCACGGGCTCAATATCCTCGCCGACGCGGTCAAGATCACGCTCGGCCCGAGGGGCCGCAACGTGGTGCTGGAGCGCTCCTTCGGCGCGCCGACCATCACCAAGGATGGCGTGTCGGTCGCCAAGGAGATCGAGCTGAAGGACAAGTTCGAGAACATGGGGGCGCAGATGCTGAAGGAAGTCGCCTCCAAGACATCGGATGTCGCCGGCGACGGCACCACCACTGCGACGGTCCTCGCGCAGGCGATCGTGCGCGAAGGCATGAAATACGTGGCCTCGGGGATGAACCCGATGGATCTCAAGCGCGGCATCGACCGCGCGGTGGCCACGGTGGTCGGGGAGCTGAAGCAGATCTCCCGGCCCTGCAGCTCGTCGAAGGAGGTCGCGCAGATCGGGGCCATCTCGGCCAACCTCGACACCGAGGTCGGCAGGATCATCGCCGAGGCCATGGAAAAGGTTGGCAAGGAAGGCGTGATCACGGTCGAGGACGGCAAGTCGCTCGAGAACGAGCTCGAGCTGGTCGAGGGCATGCAGTTCGACCGCGGCTATCTCTCGCCCTACTTCATCAACAACGCCGAAAAGCAGAACGCCCTGCTCGAAGATGCCTACGTCCTGCTGTACGACAAGAAAATCAGCTCGATCCGCGAGCTGCTGCCGCTGCTCGAGCAGGTCGCCAAGGCCGGCAAGGCGCTGCTCATCATCGCCGAGGACGTCGAGGGCGAAGCGCTCGCCACGCTGGTGGTGAACAACATCCGCGGCATCCTGAAGACCCTCGCGGTCAAGGCGCCGGGGTTCGGCGACCGGCGCAAGGCGATGCTCGAGGACATCGCGGTGCTCGCCGGCGGCACGGTGATCTCCGAGGAGCTGGGCCTGAAGCTCGAGAACGCCACCCTGAAGGACCTCGGGCGCGTCAAGAAGGTGGAGAGCACCAAGGAAAACACGACCCTGATCGACGGCGCGGGCGAGGCGAAGCAGATCGAGAACCGGGTGCAGCAGATCCGCATGCAGGTCGAAGAGACGACCAGCGACTACGACAAGGAAAAGCTGCAGGAGCGCCTGGCGAAGCTGGCCGGCGGCGTGGCGCTGATCAAGGTGGGGGCGGCGACCGAGGTCGAGATGAAGGAGAAGAAGGCGCGGGTCGAGGACGCGCTGCACGCGACGCGCGCGGCGGTCGAGGAAGGCATCGTCCCCGGCGGTGGTGTCGCTTACCTGCGCGCACGCGCCGCGCTGAAGGATCTCAAGGGCGCCAATCACGACCAGGACGCGGGCATCCGGATCGTGCTCAGGGCGCTGGAAGAGCCGTTGCGGCAGATCGTGGCCAACAGCGGCGCGGAGCCCTCCGTGGTGCTCAACAAGGTGATGGAGGGGAAGGACAGCTTCGGCTACAACGCGCAGAGCGCCGAGTTCGGCGATCTGGTGCAGATGGGCGTCATCGATCCCACCAAGGTGGTGCGCTTCGCATTGCAGAACGCGGCCTCGGTCGCGGGTCTGGTGCTCGCCACCGCCGCCATGGTCGCAGAGCGCGTGGAGGAGGACGCGAGCCGCGCTCAGGAGGACGGCAGGCCGGGCATGGGCGCCATGGGCATGTGATCCAGGGCGGTGAGCTCGGCCTCGAGCTCGGCCTCGGTTGCGCCTTCCAGGCGCTCGCGTTCACTCATCGCTTCCGGGGATTCCTGCAGCGCGCCCGGGCTGAAGCGCGTCTCCAGGATTTTGCGAATGAAGAACGCACGCAATATGCGGACTGACACGGGGAATCTCCCTGCCTCAGTTGCGCATGCGGCTGGACTCGTCCTGCATGAGCGTTCTCTCGTGAAGCGGGCGCTCGCCGCTCGGGCCGTTATAGGGTTCCCTGGACTCGGGGGAAGGCCGTTGCGGCTTTTCGCCGCAGCCGGCAAGGCCGCCGGCGCAAGCCGCGATCAGCAGAGCTGCCATCAGGGGGTTCATGGTGCCCTCAGGATGCGTTCCTGAGAACCGGCGCGTCTGTGCGATTCAAGACATAGGCGAGCGCGTGGATGTGTTGGCAAGCGCACATACGCGCGGCGGCGGCAGGCGCATGCTGTAGCGGATGAAAACTCGCACCATGCTGCAGCCGCCCGGAGCCCGATCCGAGGAGGGCGGCCCGAACGACCTGTCGGCCGAGGCGATGGTCGAGCGGGAGCTCGCCAAGCTCGGCGAGTGGCTCGCCGCTCAAGGGATCGACCTCCAGAGCGAGCACGCGCATGCGGATGAAGGCAGCCGCGACCGGCTTTACCTGCGCTACGGCTACTTCATGGGCCTGAAAAACGCTCTGGCGATGCTCACGAACCGCGGCGAAACCTTGCACTGATCCCTGCCATGCCTGCGACGCGCCTCTTCGTTGTGGCTCTTCTCGGCGCCCTGCCGCTAGCGCTCGGTTTGAGCGCGCCCGCGTCCGCCCAGACCCCGCGGCCCGTCGCCGGGCTCAGCGCGGCCCAGGCCGAGCGCAAATCCGTCGAGCTGAAACAGGGGATGTCGGCAGAGGAAGTGGAAAAGCTGCTCGGCAAGCCGCGACGCACGGCACTTAAGAGCAGCCCCGCGGCGAGCGCACCCGGGCAGGGAACCTTGCAGTGGACCTACTCCTGGCCGGGCACCTACTCTACCCAGGGCAGCCTCAGCGTCTCATTCGGCGCCACGACTCCGGAAGACTGGCGCGTGAATAGCTGGGAGTGGTCGAGCTACTGAGCCGGCAGCAAGACTCGATCTCAGTCGTGCTGCACGTTCGGGAAGGCGAATCCGAAGGTGCCGATGCATACCACGAGCTTCGCCAAGAAGATCCACTTTTGCCTGCGTGTCATTTGCGCATACTTGCGACCGGTCGATTGCTCGAGCGGCTTGTCGAACGGGCTTGGCTTTTTCACGGTCAGCTCCTGGGTTTGGACGCGTTGACAGACGCATGCGCAGCCTTTACTTCTGGCCGGGCATGCGCGCGGCGCTCTTCGCGAGCGCAGATCACGCCCAGCCGCGCACCCACCCGCTCCGCGGGGGGTTCCTCGGCAACGATGTACATCGTGCGCTCGTCGTTATCGTAGAGACGATGCAGCGTGAGGGATTTTCCGCTGCCGTTCTTGCAGCGCAGCCTCAGACCGACCGGAGACATGTTCAGCTCGTCCATGATCGCGGCGGCAGCAGCCGCGGCGCTGCGCGCGTTGGACCACATGAAGTCAAGCAGCGTCTTACCCTTGAACTCCCCGCGCCGGTAGCCGAGCGCCCGCTCCCAGGCGGAGGTGAGCAGTTGCAGCGTTCCATCGAAGCCGGCTTTCGCCAGCAGGACCCCGGAGGACTCATAGCTGTCCGACAGCGTGTCATGCAGAACCAGGCGCAAGTCGAGCGGACCGTTTGACGCTGTGCTCACCACGGGCAGCATAGACAGCGGGGCCGAAGCGGTCTGTTCGGCGCCCAACGTTCCGAGGCATCCACGCGGGCTAGCCGCAGGCTCTCAACGGCTCAGAGCGTTCCTCTGAAAGTTCGTCCGCTACGACGAACACCGCCTGCTCGTAGGGGTCGAACTGCCGGTAGAGCCTGAAGCATTTGCGCCGCTCGTCCTTGCACCGCAGCGTGACTTCGAGCGGCCGAATATCCTCTTCATCGAGAAGCGCGGTGACGAACTTGCCGGCCGCGCCCTTCTCGAGCTCCAGGAGCTGGCGTAGCGATTTTCCGTTCAGTTCGTCCGGCAGGTAGCCCAACGCGTCCATCCATGCCGGAGCAGTCAACAGCTCGAACGTTCCGCTGCTGCAGACCCGCGCCAGCATGACGTTGGATTGCCTGCACATCTTGCCCGGCCTGACGCTCACAACCAGGATGAGGTCGGCGGTCAAACGCGCGGATACCGTGGATGAACGGCGGTCCATGGAGCCCTTTGTACCCCGCGGCGCGCCAGCGCTCTGTTCGGTGCCGTACATAAGCGACAGGCCGTCGCTTGCTCGACTATGCAGCGGTGCACAAACGAGCGGCCTTTCAGCTGCCGCGCGGGAGTCGGGCCGTGAATACGGTCCCGCCTTGCTCGGAAGACTCCACCTCGAGCGTGCCGCCGTGCCCGGCCACGATGGTGCGGGCTATGAAAAGGCCCAGCCCCAGGCTGGTGGATCGACGATCTCCCGGGCCTGAACCCGGGGAGGGCGCTTGGACCAGGGGATTGAAAATCACCTGCAGGGCGTCGGCCCTAATCGGGGAGCCGTAGTTCTTCACGCGCACGCTGATCGCGTCGGGCCCGCCGTGCGCCTCAAAAATCACCGGCAAGCCCTTGGCGCCGTGCTGAACCGCGTTGTTCAGAAGATTCGAGAACACCTGCTGCAGGCGGGCACTGTCGAAAGCGCCACCCAGGTCGCCCGACATCTCGAAGCGAAACACGTGATCCGGATGGGCCGCCTTCATCTCGTCGAGCGCCGCTTCGCAGGCGCCGGCGATGCTGCAGGCCTGCAGAGCGATCGGGATCCCGCGCCCCAACCGCGTTCGGGTGTATTCGAGCAAGTCCCTGATCATCGCGTCCATCCTCGCCGCGCCGCGTTGAATGCGCGCCACGGCCTGCAGCTGCTGCTTGCCTTCGAGCATCCCCTCCCTGGAGAGGTAATGTCCCGAAAGCGACACCGCGCCAAGCGGGGTGCGCAGGTCGTGCCCCAGGATCGCGAGGAAGGTATCCCGCGAGCGCGCCAGCTCGTCGGAGTAGCTTACGATGGACTCCGCCAGCGCCTGGTCGACCGACGCGTTGAAGCGCGCGAGGTCGTCCAGGGTGCTGTGGTGCTCCTGCGACAAATGCGCCCGCCAGAGCTTGATGACGCTCGCTCGCAACGCCCGGTATTCCGAGCCGAGCTGCGGCAGGTTGAAGCCGCTCAGGTGCCGCAGCGCGCCGTGCGCCGCGGCCGCCGTTTGCGCGGCGGCTTCTTGGGCGTGCGGCGGCGCGCCGGCGCGAACGGAGTCGATCTCCGTCGCGATCGAAGTCAGGATCTCCTTGGCGTGGTCGCGCAGCGCGAGGGAGCTCATGGTGGCGGCGGCGGGAAGGAGGGTGCGCGCGAACGCCTCCCATTCCGCGACGATTTCCTCCAGGTTCCGCTCGATGAATGTGGAGAGTTGCGGCGCTTCTGCGCGGCCAGGCAACCGCAGCAGGCGGTTGAGCTCGCCCTTGACCACCGCGTAGCATTCACACGCGCGCTGCTCGAGCGCCGGACGCACGAGCACCGTGATCGAGCCCCGGCGGTACCGGATCAGCCCGTCGGACTGCAGCCTGCGGACCGCCGCGTCGACGCCTGCTGCCGGCACGCCGAGCATGTTGGCGATCAGCTCCTCGGTCATCTCGAGCGTACTGGAAGGCAGCCGGTCCATGCTGAGAAGCAGCCAGCGGCACAGCTGCTGCTCCAGCGAATGATGCCGGTTGCATACCGCCGTCTGCGCCATCTGCGTGATCAGCGCCTGGGTGTAGCGCAACAGGAGCAACTGGAGCGCGCCGCCGCGATCGAACTCGCGCCGGATCACCGCCGAGGGAATGCGGTAGGCATGGCCCGCGTTCTGCACTACCGCGCGGCTGGAGGTCGTTTCGCCGCCCATGAAGCACGCGATGCCGACCAGCCCTTCGTTTCCGGCAAGCGCGAGCTCCGCCGAGGAACCGTCGTGCGTCACCGACAGCAGCGAAACGACGCAGTTGGTCGGGAAATAGACGTGGTCGAGGCGCTCGCCGGATTCGTACACGGCGCGTCCCAGCGGCAGCGTAACCAGTTCCAGGCTGGGCGAGAGCCGCTCGTAGTCCGCCTGCGGCAACGCCGCGAGAAGATCGTTCCCTCTCGGGGCGGGGCGCGACATGCTTGAATGCGGATTCATTGGCGGGAGCGAATCTTGCGGCCAACATATTCCGCGGCTGCATCAGCGTCTGTTCGATTGCGTACACTTCGCGGGCCGTGGACTTTCTTCTGGGCGTCAGCGTACATACGGCACAGGCAATTCGATCTAGGCTTGGGCCATGGCGCGATCAGCGAAGATAGGAAGCGCATTTGAGGAAGCGCATTTGAGCAATGCCCTCGCATACGCCATGTTGCTGATTCATCAGCGTCAGGCGCGTAATCTCATCGAGCAGCAGAAGCTGCAGCAGCTGTTTCTCGCCTTCCTCGCGGGCGAGGTCACGGCGGAACAGTACGAGCGTAGCTTCGAAGCTGCATAAGCTCCCCGAGCTGCACGCCGCTCCCGAGGCGCCGCTGCGCTCGGCGCTCTATAGCGCCGACCAGATGGAGCGCCACGGCCGGACCTTGGCGGGCGGGCACAAGCTGCGCCCGGGGCGGCACTCGGGATTTGGCGGCGACCGGCTGCTCGCGCGCTTGACCCGGAACGAGAGCGTCCTGGTTGCCGCCGGCGAGCTCCTGAAGGCAGCCGTCACGGCAAGCCACGGAATCGCGCCGGCCGGGGAGTGGCTGCTCGACAACTTCCATCTCATCGAAGAGCAGGTGCGCACCGCCAAGCGGCACCTGCCGAAGGCTTACAGCCGCGAGCTGCCGCGCCTGCTGGAGGGTCCGTCCGCGGGCCTGCCGCGCGTCTACGACATCGCCCTCGAGGCGATCTCGCACGGCGACGGGCGGCTGGACGCGGAGAGCCTGCGGCGCTTCGTCGCCGCCTACCAGACGGTCGCGCCGCTCAAGCTCGGCGAGCTCTGGGCCATCCCGATCATGCTGCGGCTCGCGCTGATCGAGAACCTCCGGCGCGTGGCCGCGCGCATCGCCGCCAGCACGACCGAGCGCAATCTGGCCCACGCGTGGGCCGACCGGATGATCGCGATCGCCGGCCAGGATCCGAAGAGCCTCATCCTGGTGACGGCGGACATGGCGCGCTCGAGCCCGCCGATGGCGAGCTCGTTCGTCGCGGAGCT
>DATLUZ010000039.1:0-28523 GCA_035577785.1 Burkholderiales bacterium
GTCGCTGGTCGAGAAGTACTTCACCGGCACCGCGTCCAACATCGAGGGCATCGGGCTCTTCGACGTCGCCGAGGAGGCGATCCGCATCCACCGCGATGCCTTCGACCCGGCCGACCCGGTGCTCGCGTCGATGCTCGACGCCGGCGGCGAGTACGCGTGGCGCGTGCGCGGCGAGGACCACACCTGGACGCCCGACGCGATCGCCAAGCTGCAGCATTCGACCCGCAAGAACGAGTACTCCACCTACAAGGAGTACGCCGCCATGATCAACGACCAGTCGAAGCGGCACATGACGTTCCGCGGCCTGTTCGAGTTCCGCTTCGGCGAGCGCAAGCCGGTGCCGATCGAGGAAGTCGAACCCGCCTCCGAGATCGTGAAGCGCTTCTCCACCGGCGCGATGTCGCTCGGCTCGATCTCGACCGAGGCGCACACCACGCTCGCGGTCGCCATGAACCGCATCGGCGGCAGGTCGAAC
Organism: Burkholderiales bacterium; assembly: GCA_035577785.1. GTDB lineage: Bacteria > Pseudomonadota > Gammaproteobacteria > Burkholderiales > SG8-39 > SCGC-AG-212-J23. The sequence goes on from DATLUZ010000039.1 coordinate 476, forward strand.
ACGGGCGAAGGCGGCGAGGACCGGCGCCGTTACGCGCCCATCAAGGCGGGCGAATCGCTGATGTCCCGCTTGGGCAAGAGCCGGGTGGAAACCGACATCGAACTCCGCGAGGGCGACTCGCTCAAGTCGAAGATCAAGCAGGTCGCTTCCGGCCGCTTCGGCGTCACCGCCGAGTACCTCGCGAGCGCCGAGATGCTGCAGATCAAGATCGCACAGGGGGCGAAGCCCGGCGAGGGTGGCCAGCTCCCCGGCCGCAAGGTATCGGAGTACATCGCCGAGATACGCTACTCGACTCCGGGAGTGGAGCTCATCTCGCCGCCGCCGCACCACGACATCTATTCGATCGAAGACCTCGCGCAGCTCATCCACGACCTCAAGAACTCGAACCCGGAGGCGGCCATCTCGGTGAAGCTCGTGTCCGAGGTCGGCGTCGGCACGATCGCGGCGGGCGTGTCCAAGGGCAAATCGGACCACGTCACCATCGCCGGCCACGACGGCGGCACCGGCGCCTCCCCGTGGTCGTCGATCAAGCATGCGGGCACGCCGTGGGAGCTTGGCCTCGCGGAGACCCAGCAAACACTGGTTTTGAATCGGTTGAGAGGCAGAATCTGCGTCCAGGTCGACGGCCAGATGAAGACCGGCCGCGACGTGGTGATCGGCGCGATCCTCGGCGCCGACGAGTTCGGCTTCGCCACCGCGCCGCTGGTGGTCGAAGGCTGCATCATGATGCGCAAGTGCCACCTCAACACCTGCCCGGTCGGAGTGGCCACGCAAGATCCCTTGCTGCGACGGAAGTTCGACGGAAAGCCCGAGCACGTCGTCAACTACTTCTTCTTCGTCGCCGAGGAAGCGCGCGAGCTCATGGCGCAGCTCGGTGTCCGGCATTTGAACGACCTCATCGGGAAAACCGAACTGCTCGACGTGAAGAAAGGCGTCGAGCACTGGAAGGCGAAAGGCCTGGACTTCTCCAAGGTGTTCTACATGCCGAAGATGCCGCCCGATGTTGCGCGCTTCAACAGCGAGAAGCAGAACCACGGCCTCGAGAAAGCGCTCGACAACCGGCTGATCGAGCTCGCCGCGCCCGCGCTCGAGCGCGGCGACAAGGTGACCATCGACACGCCGATCCGCAACATCAACCGCACCGTCGGCACGATGCTCTCCTGGCACATCGCCAGGCGCTACGGCCACGAGGGCCTCCCCGACGACACGATCCATATCCGTCTCGCCGGATCGGCCGGGCAGAGCTTCGGCGCCTTTCTCGCCAAGGGCGTGACGCTCGACCTCGTCGGCGACACCAACGACTACTGCGCCAAGGGGCTCTCGGGCGGGCGCATCTCGGTGCAGCCCTCGCCCAAGTTCCGCGGCGAGCCCACCGAGAACATCATCACCGGCAACGTGGTGCTCTACGGCGCGATCGCCGGCGAGGCGTATTTCAGAGGCGTCGCGGGCGAAAGATTCGCAGTGCGCAACTCAGGCGCGCACGCCGTGGTGGAGGGCGTCGGCGACCACGGCTGCGAGTACATGACGGGCGGCCTGGTCGCGGTTCTCGGCGGCACCGGGCGCAACTTCGCCGCCGGAATGTCCGGAGGCCTCGCCTACGTGCTCGACCTCGACGGCGAGTTCAACAGGCGCTGCAACACCTCGATGGTCGACCTCGAGCCGCTCGTTGAACCCGAGGACGAAGCCACCCTGAGGCGCCTGATCGAAAACCACTCGCGCTACACCGGCTCGAAGCGTGCCCAGGCTATCCTCGCGGGGTGGGGGCAGTACCGCGCGAAGTTCGTGAAGGTGTTCCCGAAGGAATACCGCAGGGCGCTCGCCGAGCTGCAGCAGAAGAAGGTAGCAGCGTAGATGGGGAAGATCACAGGCTTCCTGGAATACGAGCGTCTGGAAGAGCCGCACGAGCCGAGGGAAACGCGCAAGAAGCACTACCGCGAGTTCTACGCACGCCTTGACGACCAGTCGGCCGGGGTGCAGGGCGCGCGCTGCATGGACTGCGGCATCCCGTTCTGCATGCAGGGCTGTCCGGTCAACAACATCATTCCGGACTTCAACGACCTGGTCTACCGGCAGGACTGGAAGAACGCGATCGAGACGCTGCACTCGACCAACAACTTCCCCGAATTTACCGGCCGCATCTGTCCCGCGCCCTGCGAGGAAGCGTGCGTCCTGCGCATCAACGAGGACCCGGTCGGAATCAAGTCGATCGAGCACGCCATCGTCGACAAGGCATGGGAAGAGGGCTGGGTTCGCGCGCAGCCGGCGCCCCACCGCACGGGCAAGAAGGTTGCTGTGGTGGGTTCGGGCCCGGCCGGGCTCGCTTGTGCGCAGCAGCTCGCGCGCGCGGGCCATGACGTAACGGTGTTCGAGAAATCCGATCGCATCGGCGGGCTGCTGCGCTATGGAATCCCGGACTTCAAGCTCGAAAAAGGCGTGATCGACCGCCGCCTCGAGCAGATGCGCGCCGAGGGCGTCAAGTTCCGCGCCGGTGTATTCGTCGGCGACCAGGCACCTGGGCGAGGCGTGGGCAGCGACGCCAAGGCGAATCTTTCCCCGAAGGATGTGCTGGCTGAGTACGATGCGGTCGTCCTCGCTGCGGGCGCCGAGCAACCGCGCGACCTGCCCATCCCTGGGCGCGATCTCGCGGGGGTGCACTTCGCGATGGACTTCCTGCCGCTGCAGAACAAGCGTGTAGCGGGCGACCAGGACATCAAGGACCTGTGGGCGACCGACAAGCACGTCGTCATCATCGGTGGCGGCGACACCGGTTCGGACTGCGTCGGCACTTCGAACCGCCACGCCGCCAGGACCGTGACCCAATTCGAGCTCCTGCCCATGCCGCCGGACGTGGAGCGCAATCCGGTCTGGCCGTATTGGCCGACGCGGCTGCGGACCTCCTCTTCGCATGAGGAGGGGGTGCACCGCGACTGGTCGATCGCCACCAAGGAATTCGTCGGCGAGAAGGGCGCGGTCAAGGCGTTGAAAACGGTCAAGCTGGAGTGGAAAGACGGCAAGCCGACCGAAGTCCAGGGATCGGAGGCCATGATCCCGGCCGAGCTCGTCCTGCTCGCGATGGGATTCGTCTCGCCGCTCCAGTCGATGCTCGACGAGTTCGGGGTGCAGAAGGACGCCCGCGGCAACGCGAAGGCGCCCACCGACGGCCAGGGCGCCTACGTCACGTCGGCACCGAAAGTCTTCGCCGCCGGCGACGTGCGCCGCGGACAGTCGCTCGTGGTGTGGGCGATCCGTGAGGGGCGGCAGTGCGCCCGCGCGGTCGACGAATTCCTCACGGGGTTTTCAGAGCTGCCGAGATAGTCAGCGTCAGGCGAAAAAACGCTGCAGCTCCTCGTACGTCTGCTCCGGCGCCTGCTCGCTCGGATAGTGCCCGCACGGCAGCGACTGCATGCGCACGACGTTCGAGCAGTACTGCGGCCAAACGGCGCGCGGCTCGTAGTGCTTGCCGGTGTGGCTGAGCTCGCCCCATAGCACGAGCGCCGGGCATTCCACCTTCCGGCCCGCGTTGAAATCGGCACTGTCCATCTCGAAGTCGATGGTAGCGGCGGCGCGGTAGTCCTCGCACACGCCGTGGATCTGCTCCGGGGTGCACACGCGCACGTACTCGCGGATCTCCTCCTCGGTGAAGCCGCCCTTGCCGAGCCCCTGCTTGGTGAGCTTCTTGCGGATGTAGTACTCCTCGTTGCCGCGCAGCAGCCGCTCCGGAAAGTCGTACGGCTGGGCCATGAACATCCAGTGGTACGAGTTGATCGCCCACGCCATGCTCACCTCGGTCCAGACGTGGTGCGTGGGCAGGATGTCGAGGAATGCCGCCTTCAGCACGCGCTCCGGATGATCGAGCGCCATGCGGAACGTCGTGCGCGCGCCGCGGTCGTGGCCGGCAACGAAGAACTTCTCGAAACCGAGCTCGCGCATCACGTCCACCTGGTCCTGCGCCATGCGGCGGAACGAGTAATTGGAGTGGTCCGGCTTGCCGCGCGGCTTGGAGCTGTCGCCATAGCCCCTCAGATCCGTGGCAACGACGGTGAAGTCGCGGGCGAGGCGCGGCGCGATGCGCTGCCACGAGAGGTTGGTGAGCGGATTGCCGTGCAGGAGCAGGAGCGGCGGCCCTTCGCCGCCGCGGCGCCCGACGATCGAAACCTCGGGGTCGGAAGTCTGGATGCGGAACGGGGTGAAATCCGCCACTGTCATGCCCTCAAGGCGCCACGCTCTTCCCACCGGCGTAGAGCTTCACTACGCGATAGAGGTACTCGTGGCCCTCGTAGAGCGAGCGCACGCGGATGCGCTCGTTCAGGCCGTGGACGCCGCTGCCGTCCGGGTCGCGGAACATGCCGTTCAGGCCGTAGGTCGGGATGCCGGCGTTGTTCGTGAAGCGCCCGTCGGTCGCTCCGGTGCTCATCGTCGGGACAAGCGGCACGCCAGGCCAGAGCTCGGCGCTGACCTTCTCGGCCGGACCGAGGATCTCGCGCGTGAGCGGTGGCGGCGGCGAGAGGACCGCCTGGTGTGTGGGCGTCAGCTTGATCTTGTCGTCCGCCAGCACCCGCACCAGCGTGCGCGTCACTTCATCGACCGGCTCGCCCGGGAGAATGCGGCAGTTCACGATCGCCCGCGCGCGCTGCGGCAGCGCGTTCGTGGCGTGGCCGGCGTCGACCATCGTCGCGACGCAGGTCGTGCGCACCGTCGCATTGTTGAACGCGGTGGAGGAGGAGAGCCGCGCGATCGCCTGCGGGTCGGGCGGGTTACGCAGGATCGCGGCCATGTCGGCGGCCATCGGGCCTTGCTCGATCTTCGACATGCGCTCGAAGTAGAGCCGCGTGGTGTCGGTAAGCTTGAACGGGAAGTCGAACGCGCCGAGGCGCGCCAGGCCGCCCGCGAGGCGATAGATGGCGTTCTCCTTCACCGGCAGCGAGCTGTGCCCGCCGGGATTGGTCGCCTCGAGCTGGTAGGTCTGGAACACCTTCTCGCCTGCCTGGATGCCCATGCGCACGTACCCGCCCTTGCCGTCGAGCAATCCGCTCGCGCCTTCGTTCAGGGCAAACTCGGCGTCGATCAGGCTGCGGTGATTCTTCAGCAGGTACTCGATACCGCTGAACTTGGAGGGAATGAGCTCTTCGTCGCAGGTCGCGGCAAGGATCAGGTCGCGCTCGGGGCGGTAGCCCTCGCGCCGGTAGCGGATCAGGTTGGCGACAAATACCGCGACCATCGACTTGTCGTCCGACGCACCGCGCCCGTAGAAGTAGCCGTTCTCCTCCACCAGCTTGAACGGATCGCGCTCCCAGTCCTCGCGCTTCGCCTCGACCACGTCGAGGTGGCCGAGCAGCATGAGCGGCTTCTTCGCTCCGGTCCCGCGATAGCGGGCGACGAGGTTGCCCTTCTTCGGGCCGCCCGGCGGCACGAGGACCTGCAGGTCCGACTCCGCAATCCCGCCCGCCTTGAGTCGCGCCTTCAGCGCCTCGGCGGCCTGAGTGCAGCTCCCCACCGAGTCCGTGGTGTTGATCTCGACCAGCTCCTTGTAGATGTCGCGCAGCTCGCGCTGCTCCGGGGTTTGCGCAATAGCGGGGGCGACGATGATGGCGAGGACGTGAGCGAGGAATTTCATGCGTTCTCCTTCACGAGGCGCTTGCAGCGCCTCCGCGGCATGGCCGCTGAAGCTTAGCAGAAGCTGTCGTCATGCCGGCTGCGGCCTCGCGGTGCCGTCGAAAATCTGCGCCAGGCGCTGCAGCCGCCCGGCCGCCGGAACCTGCTGCGCCTCGGCTGCGCCTTCCTTCAGCAGGAGCTCGACCAGGCTGAAAGGCGCGTCGGCAGGCGGATGCTGAAGCATCTGCCCGACCATGTCGTCGACCGTCAGCGTGAAGCGCCCCAGACGCTTGGTCAGGGAGAAGCGGATCGGGCCGCGGCCATGCATGCTGCGATAGATCAGCTCGCTGCAGACCACGCGCGTCGTCACGTTGAAGTCGAACTCGAAGTCGTAGGGCTTGCCGACGTGGCTGAACGCTTCCACGATGCATTCGTTCAGGGTCCCCGCGTCCAGGTTCGGACGAAGCACGGCGACGTGATCGGCCCTCAGGCTGTACTCGAGCGTATGCACTCGGCAGCCGCGCGGGACGGCCTCGACCACCAGCGGGTCGTCGGCTCCGAAGCGGTCCAGGATCCAGCTCAGGCGATCGATTTTCGGGTGGCCTGCGAGTCCCGCCGATTCGAGCGTGCGCCGTGTGCCGACAAACAGCGCAGCGTGAGCCCAGAACCCCGGCAGAATCGCCGACGTGATCTTGTCGTCGGCGCGGATCAGCAGGACGTCGCCGGGCACGAGCACCTTTTCGAGGCGGCGCAGCGCCTCGCGGCCGATGCCGCGGACATGGCCGCCGCCGAGGCGCAGCTCCGAGACCATCGAGGCGATGCCGGCTCGCGAGCGATAGCGAAACATCGCTACCGGCTTCACCAGCAGGCGCCACGCCGCGCCCCAGTCGCGCCTCAGGCGCTTGGCGAGGATTGTCCAGAACTTCCCGCGCAGCACGCGCCTTTCCCTGGCGATGATCGGGATCAGCCAGCCGACTGCGGGATCGGCCTGCAACCCGAGCTCGCGCGCCCTCTTGCGGTTGTGGCGCCAGTAAATCCCCGCCCGCAGCATGCGCAGATAGTTGAACAGCGACGCATACGACACCAGCACGTCCTCGAAGAAGCCCGCCGGCAGGTCGAACTTCAGGTCGGGCTCGTTCAGCTTGGCGCGCAGGAGCGGATCGAATTCGGCGATCTCCACGAGGCGCAGCGATTTCTGGAATAGGCGTAGCGCTGCTGCATAGCCGACGATGAATCCCCGCACCTTGTCGGTCGATTCGCGCCGCGACCTGTACGCGTTGTAATAACGCCAGATCACGTCCCAGCAGGCGAAGCGGTAGTTGCGGTACGCAAGCAGCATGCGCCGCACCTCGTTGTCTTCGTCAGGCGTGAAGTACCCGCGCTGGCCGGGCGACATCAGGTCGAACGCGTGCTGGTACATCTGTTCGAGCCGGTCGAATCCCTCGAACACCTGGCGCAGCGTCGCCACGTCGGCTTCGAGCTGTGCCGCGAATTCCTGGCTGTCCGTGGACATTCCCCGGCTCAAGGGGATTTCAGAGCCGCCGCGCCAAGCGCGAGCAGTGCGAACGAAGCGAGCCAGTGCTCGCCGGCGTAGTCCCCGCCCACAACGTGCGGCATCCCCGCTTCTAGGTGTTCGCTAAAGTGCTCTTCAAAACCCAGAAGCCTGAAGCACCACGCCCGCGAAAGACACAGGCCATCGAGGTGGCTCTGCTTGGCGTCGGCATGGTCGCCCACGGTCGGAGGGCGGGAGAGCGGACCCAGGTCACGCGGCAAGAACCGGGTCAGCCATCCGCTGAATTCCCCTTCGGCCAAGACACGCTTCATCAGCACAGCTTCGACGAGCGCAGGAGAGAGAAAGTCGTCTCCCGAAGGCTCGTACGCCACCGGATAGTCGCGATCGTCGAGATACCAGCGCAGGGCGGCAGCTACGATCGCTGCCTCAAGATCGGTCCTTCCTGCCGTCCGGGCGTAATCGAGGGCCAGGATCCCGGTGAAGGCGGTGTTGCCGTGGGTGCCCGCGCGGACCGGATAGGCGGAGGCTTCGAGGAAGCCGATGAAGCGCTCGGCAAGCTCGCTGGCGAGGGGAGCGACTGCCATGTGCCAGCGCTGCAGCCGGATGAGCTCGGCCTGCAGCTCGAGCAGCCAGGCCCAGCCGTAGGGCCGCTCGAAAGTTAGCCCACCTGGACCATTGAAGAACCCGAGCTCCCGGGCGATGTTAGAGGGAGTGAGGTGGCGCTCAAGCCGGGCCTCGATCGCGGGGCGCTCCGGGATGTCAGGGTACACGCGCAGGATCCGCGCGAGCGACCAATGCATGTGCACCGCCGAGTGCCAGTCGTAGCTGCCGTAGAACGCCGGGTGAAGCACGCCCGGGCGCCACTCGGCATCGGGGGCGTGCAGGAGCTGATCGAGGCGCCGTGGGTATGCTCGAGCGACGTTATCGAGCGCCACGCGCGCGAAGGCCGAAGGTAAATATTCGACCGGCACCGGTCGAGTCTAGGTCAAAACGCTAGAATCGGCACGGATTCAACCAGATGCCGTTAGAGATCGTCATCCTCGCCGCGGGCCAGGGCAAGCGCATGCGCTCGAGCCTGCCCAAGATCCTGCACCCGCTCGCCGGGCGGCCGCTGCTCAGCCACGTCCTCGATACGGCGCGCGCATTGGCGCCGCGCCGCATCATCGTGGTCCACGGCAACGGGGCCGAGCAGGTGCGTACCGCCTTCGCCGACGCGCAGGTCGAATGGGCGTTGCAGGCCGAGCAGCTCGGGACCGGCCACGCCGTGCAGCAGGCGCTGCCGAGCATTTCGCCGGATGCCGACGTTCTCATCTTGTATGCCGACGTGCCGCTGGTTCGTTCCGACACGCTCAAGCGCCTGCTCGATGCGGGACGCGATGGCCTCGCCGTCATGACGGCGGAGCTCGCCGACCCGACCGGTTACGGCCGCATCGTGCGCCAGGCGTCGGGGAACGTCGCGCGCATCGTCGAGCAGCGGGACGCTTCAGCCTCTGAGCTTGCGCTCCGGGAAGTCAACGCCGGTTTCATGGCCATGAGCGCGCGCCGGCTTGCCGGCTGGCTGGGCAAGCTCACGAACCGGAACGCGCAGCGCGAGTACTACCTTACGGACGTGGTGAGCCTCGCCGTGGGCGAAGGCGTGCCGGTGCGCGCGGTGAAGGTCGGTGATGCGTGGGAAGTCGCCGGCGTCAACTCCAAGCGTGAGCTCGCGGCCCTTGAAAGACAGTATCAGGCGAAAGAAGCGGATCGCCTGCTGGGCGAGGCAGTCACCCTCGCCGACCCGGCGCGGATCGACGTGCGCGGCGAGCTCACCTGCGGCGCCGACGTCGCCATCGACGTGAATTGCGTGTTCGAGGGCAAGGTCACTCTCGCCGACGGCGTGCGCATCGGCCCCAACTGCCTGCTGCGCAACGTACGGATCGGCGCCGGGACCCAGATCCTAGCCTTCTCGCACCTCGAGGACTCCGAAATCGGCGCGCGCTGCCGCCTCGGGCCCTATGCGCGACTGCGCCCCGGCAATAGCCTCGATGACGAGGTGCACGTGGGCAATTTCGTCGAGCTGAAAGCGAGCCGCATCGGCAAGGGGTCGAAGGCGAATCACCTGAGCTACATCGGCGACTCGGAAGTGGGAGCCGCGGTCAACGTCGGCGCCGGCACGATCACTTGCAACTACGACGGCGCGGCGAAGCATCGCACCATCATCGAGGACGAATGCTTCATCGGCTCCGATACCACGCTGGTCGCGCCGGTGCGTGTCGCGCGCGGCTCCTACATCGGCGCCGGTTCGACGATCAACAAGGACACGCCCGCCGGTCAGCTTACGCTTTCGCGCGCGCGCCAGGTCTCGCTTCCGGGCTGGAAGCCGCCGACAAAGAAGAAGGGATAGCCATGTGCGGAATTGTCGGCGCGGCGGCGCGCCGGGACATCGTGCCCACCCTGGTCGAGGGGCTGCGGCGGCTGGAGTACCGCGGCTATGATTCCTGTGGCGTCGCCATGCTGCGCGACGGCGCCATCGGCCTCGTGCGCACCGTGTCCCGCGTCAGCGACCTCGCTGCGCGGGTGAAGAACCAGGCCGCGCTGACCGGGATCGCGCACACGCGCTGGGCTACGCACGGCGCGCCGGCCACCGAAAACGCGCATCCCATCCTCTCGCGCGGCGAGATCGCCGTGGTCCACAACGGCATCATCGAGAACCACGAGGAGCTGCGCGCGGCGCTGCAGAAGCAGGGCTACAAGTTCGAGAGCCAGACCGACACCGAGGTGATCGCGCACCTCGTCCACAGCCTGTACCGCGGCAGCCTGCTCGACGCCGTCCACGCCGCGGTGAAGGAGCTGAAAGGCGCCTATGCCATCGCGGTCGTCTCCAGGAGCGAGCCGCACACCGTGGTGGGCGCGCGCGCGGGCAGCCCGCTGGTGGTCGGCCGGGGCAAGGACGAGTTCTTCCTCGCTTCCGACGCGCTCGCGCTCGCCGGCGCCACCGATCAGGTCGCCTACCTGGACGAGGGCGACGTGGTGTCGATCTCCCAGGGCGATTGGAAAGTGCTGGACCGCGACGGCCGGCCGGTCGAGCGGGAGGTGCGCACCGTCAAGACGAGCGGCGCCGAAGCCGAGCTCGGCCCGTACCGCCATTTCATGCAGAAGGAGATCTTCGAGCAGCCGCGCGCGGTGTCCGACACGCTGCTCAGCGTGGCCTCGATCACGCCCGAGCTTTTCGGCGCCAAGGGAGCGGCTCCGGCGCTGCAGGACGCAAGCTCGGTGCTGATCCTCGCTTGCGGCACGAGCTGGCACGCGGGCCTCGTGGCGCGCTATTGGCTCGAATCGATCGCCGGAATTCGGTGCAACGTGGAGATCGCGAGCGAGTATCGCTACCGCTCGAGCGTTCCCGATCCCAAGAGCCTCGTGGTCACCATCTCGCAGTCCGGAGAGACGGCCGATACGCTGTCGGCGCTGAAGCACGCGCAGTCGCTCGGCCAGGCGAACACGCTCGCCGTCTGCAACGTGGCCACCAGCGCCATGATGCGCATGACCGCGCTGCAGTTCCTCACGCACGCCGGGGCCGAAATTGGCGTGGCGTCGACCAAGGCCTTCACCACGCAGCTCACCGGCCTTTTCCTGCTCGCGCTGACCCTCGCCAAGCTGCGCGGGCGCCTCAAGCCGGAGGACGAGGAAAAGCACCTGAAAGCCTTGCGCCACCTGCCGACGGCGCTCAGCGCGGTGCTGGCGCTCGAGCCGCAGGTCATTGCGTGGGCAGAGCGCTTCGCCAAGCGCGAGCACGCGCTCTTTCTCGGCCGCGGCGTGCATTACCCGATCGCGCTCGAAGGCGCGCTCAAGCTGAAGGAAATCTCGTACATCCACGCCGAGGCGTATCCGGCGGGCGAGCTCAAGCACGGGCCGCTCGCGCTGGTGACGGGCGAAATGCCGGTGGTGACCGTGGCGCCGAACGACGCGCTGCTGGAGAAGCTCAAATCCAACATGCAGGAAGTGAGGGCGCGCGGCGGCGAGCTCTACGTCTTCGCCGACGCCGATACCCACATCGCGTCATCGCCCGGCGTCAACGTCATCCGCCTGCCCGAGCACTACGGGCCGCTCTCGCCGATCCTCCACGTGGTGCCGCTTCAGCTCCTCGCCTACCACACTGCCGTGGTGCGCGGCACCGACGTCGACAAGCCGCGCAACTTGGCGAAATCGGTCACTGTGGAATAACCTAGCGGGATCACCCTGAGGAGGGATCCCGTGAATCTCAGAAAAATCGGGGCCGTGCTGGCCCTATCGATATTACTTGCGCCGGCGCATGCGCAGGTCGAGATCCAGTGGTGGCACTCGATGACCGGCGCCAACAACACCGGGGTGAACGAGCTCGCGGCGAGGTTCAACGCCAGCCAGAAGGAATACAGGGTCGTGCCGGTGTTCAAGGGCAGCTACCCGGAGTCGATGACGGCGGCGATCGCGGCTTTCCGCGCCGGCAACCCGCCGCACATCCTCCAGGTCTTCGAGGTCGGGACCGCCACCATGATGGCGGCCAAGGGCGCCATCGTGCCGGTGGCCAAAGTGATGGCCGATGCAAAAGAGCCGTTCGATCCGAAGTCGTATCTGCCGACCGTGACGGGGTATTACTCCGACAGCAAGGGCAACATGCTGTCCTATCCCTTCAACAGCTCGACCGTCGTCTTCTACGTTAACAAGGACGCCTTCAAGAAGGCGGGCCTCGATGGCGAGAAGGCCCCGAGGACATGGAAGGAATTCGTCGCCGCGGCGGAGAGGCTGAAGGCCTCGGGCCAGGAGTGCGTGTACACGACCGGTTGGCCGGCGTGGACGCACATCGAGAACTTCAGCGCCTGGCACAACGTGGCGATCGGCACGAAGCAGAACGGCATGTCGGGAACCGACACCCAGTTCACCATCAATTCCCCGCTGCACGTGCGCCAGGTCGCGATGCTGGGCGACCTGGCGAAGAGCGGCCTCTTCACCTACAGCGGCCGGCGCAACGAGGCCGAGGCGCGCTTCGCGAGCGGCGAGTGCGCCATGCTGACCTCGAGCACCGGGGCGCAGGGCACCTTCGGCCGCACTGCGAAATTCGCCTGGTCGGTGAACTTCATCCCCTATCACGACGACGTGAAGGGCGCCCCGCAGAACTCGGTCATCGGCGGGGCATCGCTCTGGGTCATGGCGAAGAAGCCCGCGGCCGACTACAAGGGCGTGGCGAAGTTCTTCAGCTTCCTGTCGCAGCCCGAGATCCAGATGTACTGGCACACGAGCACCGGGTACGTGCCGATCACGATGGCCGCCTACGAGTTGACGAAGAAGTCCGGGTTCTACGAGAAGAACCCCGGCCACGAGCTCGCGGTGAAGCAGCTCACCAACAAGCCGCCTACGGAAAACTCCAGGGGCCTTCGCTTTGGCAACTACGTCCAAGGCCGCGAAGTGATCGAGGAGGAGATGGAAGCCGTGTTCGCGGGACGCAAGGACCCGAAGGCGGCGATGGACGACGCGGTGCGCCGGGGGAACGAGATTCTCCGCAGGTTCGAAGCGGCCAACAAGTAATACCTCCCAGGTGGAAAAGCGGGTCGTCTTTCGCTCCACCTGGCTGCCGTACGCGCTGGTCGCGCCGCAGATCGCCGTCACCATCGTCTTTTTCTTCTGGCCCGCGGTGCAGGCCGGCTGGTATTCCTTCCAGCTGCAGGATGCCTTCGGCGAGCGCACGCAGTTCGTGGGCCTCGCGAACTTCGCCGCGCTCCTGGGCGATGCCAACTACCTCCATTCGTTCAGGATCACCGCGGTATTCAGCGTCCTCGTCGCGGGGACGGGCATCGCGATCTCGCTGCTGCTCGCCGCCATGGCCGACCGGGTGATTCGCGGCGCGCTCGCGTACCGGACGCTCCTCATATGGCCTTATGCAGTGGCGCCCGCCGTCGCGGGAGTGCTGTGGCTGTTCCTGTTCGCCCCCTCCGTCGGCATCGTTACCTTCGCGCTGAGGAGCATCGGCGTGCATTGGGACTGGGTGCTGCAGGGCGACCAGGCGATGCTGCTGGTCGTGATCGCCGCCGCGTGGAAGCAGATCAGCTACAACTTCCTGTTCTTCCTCGCCGGCCTGCAATCGATTCCACGCCCGCTGATCGAAGCCGCGGCGATCGACGGTGCAGGCCCGGGGCGCAGATTCTGGACCATCGTGTTTCCGCTGCTGTCGCCGACGGCGTTCTTCCTGCTGGTGGTGAACATCGTGTACGCCTTTTTCGACACCTTCGGCGTGATCGATGCCACCACGCAGGGCGGTCCGGCGGGCGCGACGCAGATCCTCGTCTACAAGGTCTATTACGACGGCGTGAAGGGTGCCGACCTCGGCGGCTCTTCCGCGCAGTCGGTGATCCTCATGGCGATCGTCATCGCGCTGACCGTGGTGCAGTTCCGCTACGTCGAGCGCAAGGTGCAGTACTGAGATGGTCGAACAGCGACCCTGGCTGACGGCGTTTGCGCACGCGGTCCTGATCGCGGGCATCCTGGTGATCATGTTTCCGCTCTACGTCACCTTCGTCGCTTCGACCCGCTCGCTGGAGGACATCCTGAGCGTTCCCATGCCGCTCCTGCCCGGCGACAGGCTGTGGGAGAACTACGCGCAGGTCCTCGCCGCGGGCACGACGAAGGGCGTGACCGCGCCGGTCGGGCGCATGATGCTGAACAGCCTGGTGATGGCGCTCGCCATCGCCTTCGGCAAGATCGCGATCTCCATCGCCGCCTCCTTCGCCATCGTCTATTTCCGCTTCCCGCTGCGCAATTTCTTTTTCTGGATGATCTTCGTCACGCTGATGCTGCCGGTGGAGGTGCGCATCATTCCCACGTTCAAGGTGGTGTCGGATCTCGGGATGATCAACTCGTACGTCGGGCTCACGCTGCCGCTCATCGCCTCCGCCACGGCCACGTTTCTCTTCCGGCAGTTCTTTCTTACTGTGCCCGACGAGCTCGCCGAGGCGGCGCGGATCGACGGCGCCGGGCCGATGCGCTTCTTCCGCGACGTGGTGCTGCCGCTCTCGAAGACCAGCATCGCGGCGCTCTTCGTGATCCAGTTCATCTATGGCTGGAACCAGTATCTGTGGCCGCTGCTCATCACCACCGACGAGTCGATGTATACCGCGGTGATCGGCATCAAACGCATGATCGTCGCCGGGGACGCGCTTACGGAGTGGAACCTCGTCATGGCGACCGCCATGCTGGCCCTGCTCCCGCCCGCCGCGGTCGTGCTGCTGATGCAACGGTGGTTCGTCAAGGGCCTGGTGGAGACCGAAAAATAATGGCTGGGGTGTCGTTTCGCGAGGTGCGCAAGCGCTACGGCGAACTCGAGGTGATCCACGGCGTCTCAACCGAGGTGGCCGACGGAGAGTTCGTGGTGATCGTGGGGCCGTCGGGCTGCGGCAAGTCCACGCTGTTGCGCATGGTGGCGGGCCTGGAGCCGATCACCTCGGGCGAGATCCGCATCGGCGAGCGCGTGGTGAACGACCTCGAGCCCAAGGACCGCGACATTGCGATGGTGTTCCAGAACTACGCGCTCTATCCGCACATGACGGTGTACGAGAACATGTCCTACGGGCTGCGGATCCAGCGCTGTTCCAAGGCCGAGATCGAGGAGCGGGTGCAGAAAGCCGCCGCGATCCTCGAGTTGAGGAATTTGCTACAGAGAAAACCCAGACAACTTTCCGGTGGCCAGCGCCAGCGCGTGGCGATGGGCCGCGCCATCGTGCGCGAGCCGGCGGTGTTCCTGTTCGACGAGCCGCTCTCAAACCTCGACGCGAAGCTGCGCGTGCAGATGCGCGCCGAGCTGCAGTCGCTGCACCGGCGCCTCGGGACCACGAGCCTCTACGTCACGCACGACCAGGTGGAGGCCATGACGCTCGCGCGCCGCATGATCGTCATGAACGCCGGCCGCGCCGAGCAGATCGGCGCCCCGCTCGAGGTCTACGCCAGGCCGGCGACCACCTTCGTCGCCGGGTTCATCGGCTCGCCGCCGATGAACCTGATCCCGGAGGAGGGCGACGGCCGCCGGCGGCTCTTCGGCGTGCGTCCCGAGCACCTCGAGCCCTGCTCCGAATCGCAGGCGCAGCTCGTTCTCGAAGTGGACCTGGTCGAGCCTCTGGGCGCCGACACGCTGGTCTACGGCCATGTCCGCAACCAGCCGAACGGGGCGCGCATCGCCGCACGGGTCCATTCGTCCCTGACGGTTTCCGCCGGCAGGCTGCCGCTGCACTACGACGCGGCCAACGTGCACTACTTCGACGCCGAAACCGGCATGCGGCTGTAGGCATGCTGAAGACCACGCCGTTTCACGAGCGCACCTCGGCGCTTTGCGAAAGCCATGCCTGGCGGCGCTGGGCGGGCTACATCGTGGCGAGCTCGTACCAGCTCTCGCACGAGCGCGAGTACCACTGCATCCGGGCCGCGGCGGCGCTCTTCGACGTCTCGCCGCTCTACAAGTACGTCATCCGCGGCCGCGACGCGGCGCGCCTGCTCGATCGGGTGGTCACGCGCGACGTGATGCGCGCGCAGGTGGGACAGGTGCTCTACACGCCTTGGTGCGATGCGGCGGGCAAGGTGCTCGACGACGGCACGGTGGCGCGCCTGGACGAAGGCCTTTTCCGGATGACCTCGGCCGAGCCGAGCTTGCGCTGGCTCGAGGCAAACAGCATTGGTTTGGATGTAACTGTTGAAGATATTTCAGAGTCGACCGCCGCGCTCTCGCTCCAAGGCCCGCAGTCGCTGGCGGTGCTGAAGGCGCTGGGCGACGTCCCCCCGCTCAAGTATTTCCGCCTCGCGCGCACCGAGCTTCGCGGCGTTCGGGTCGAAATCTCGCGTACCGGCTACACCGGCGACCTTGGTTTTGAAATCTGGATTCCTTCGGGCGACGCGATCCCGGTGTGGGACGCGGTCATGGAAGTGGGGAAGGATTACGGGCTCCAGGCTGCCGGGATGCTGGCGCTAGACGTGGCGCGGATCGAGGCGGGGCTCATGCTGATCGACGTCGATTACGTTCCGGCGAAGAAGGCGCTCACCGAGAGCCAGACCTCGTCTCCCTACGAGCTCGACCTCGCATGGGCAGTCAACCTCGACAAGGAGCAGTTCGTCGGTAGACAGGCGCTCGCGGCGGAGAAGGCCCGCGGCCCGGCGTGGCAGTTCGTCGGCATCGAAATCGGCTACCCCGGGCTGGAACGCCTCTACGCCGACGCCGGCCTCGCCGCGCGCCTGCCGCAGGCGGCCTGGCGCACCAGCGTTCCGATCTATTCCGGTGCCGAGCAGGCCGGCTATGCGACGAGCGGCGGCTGGTCGCCGATCCTCAAGAAATACATCGCGCTCGCTCACCTGCGTTCACGCTGGGCGCGACCCGGGACCGAGCTGGACATCGAGATCACAGTCGAGCACCGGCGCAAGCGCACGGCGGCGAGGGTCGTCAAGAAGCCGTTCTTCGATCCCGAGCGAAAGAAGGCATGAAAAGCTACGACGTGGCGATTGTCGGCGGCGGGCACAACGGCCTGGTGTGCGCGGCCTATCTCGCGCGCGCCGGAAAGAGAGCGGTCGTGCTCGAGCGGCGCGAGCGCGTCGGCGGCGCCGCGATGAGCGAGGAAGTGTTCCCGGGCTTCCGCTTCTCCGTGTTCTCCTACGTGGTGAGCCTGCTGCGCCCCGAGATCATCCGCGAGCTCGAGCTGCCGCGGCACGGCCTGCACATTCTGCCGCTCGAGAGCACGCTGACGCCGCTGCGCGAAGGAGGCAAAGAGGGCGACTACCTCGCGCAGTGGAACGACCACGACCAGAACCGGCGCGAGCTGGCGCGCCACTCGCCACGCGACGCCGAGGCCTATGACGAATTCGGCCTGGAGCTTCACCAGATGGCGCGCCTCATCAAGCCGATCCTCGCCATCGCGCCGCCGGATCCCGTCTCGCTGCACCCGCGCGAGCTCCTCGACCTGGCGCGCCTCGCGCGCATGTTCAGGAATATCGAGAAGAAGAAGTTCAACGCGCTGTGGCGGCTCCTGACGATGAGCTCGGCCGAGTACCTCGACGGCTGGTTCGAGAGCGAGGCGCTGAAGGCGACCAAATCCGCGAGCGGCATCATCGGCACCATGCTCGGGCCGCGCTCGCCCGGCACCGCGTACGTGCTGCTGCACCACTACATGGGCGAGCTCGACGGCGTGTTTCGCGCCTGGGGCTTCGCGAAGGGCGGCAACGGCTCGGTGAGCGCGGCGATCGCGGCCTCCGCGCGTTCATCCGGCGCCGAGATCCGCATCCGTGCCCCGGTTCAGAAAATATTGGTGCAAAACGGGCGAGCAAAAGCCGCCGTGCTCGAAAGCGGCGAGGAAATCCACGCCGATGTCGTCGTCTCCGGCGCCGATCCCCGCAGGACGTTCCTCGGGCTGGTCGGAGAGAAGCACCTGCCGGCCGAGTTCGCCGACGCCATCCGCAGGTTCAGATTCCGCGGCTCTTCGGCGAAGGTGAACCTCGCGCTCGGCGAGCTGCCCAACTTCACCTGCCTGCCGGGCCGCGGGCCGCACCTGCGCGGCGCGATTTCCGTCAGTCCCAGCGTCGCCTATCTGGAGCGCGCGTACGACGATGCGAAGTACGGCGAGATCTCGCGGCGGCCTTACATGGACATCGTCATCCCCTCGATGCTCGATCCGGCGATGGCCCCGCCCGGCAAGCACGTCATGTCGATCTTCGTGCAGTACGCGCCGTACCACTTGAACGGCGGATGGACCGACGCGCGCCGCGAAGCGCTCGGCGACGCGGTCGTCGACACGCTTGCGAGTCATGCCCCGAACATCAGGTCCGCCATCCTGCACCGGCAGGTGGTAACGCCGGCGGACATCGAGCGCGTGGTCGGTCTGTCCGAAGGCAATATCTTCCAGGGTGAGCTCTCGCTGCAGCAGATGTTCTTTCTGCGTCCGGCTCCGGCCTGGGCGCGCTACCGAACGCCGATCGACGGACTCTGGCAGTGCGGTTCGGGCACGCATCCGGGAGGCGGCGTCATGGGGGCCTCGGGCCGCAATGCAGCGGCTGCGATTCTCGGGAAACGCGCTTGAGCTTCCAGGCCATCGTCATCGGAACAGGCGTCGACGCGCTGGTCGCGGCGCATCTACTCGCTCGGCGCGGAAACCAGGTCCTCGTCGTGGAGGAGCGCTCGCCCGCGAGGCAGGACTTCGGTTGGGTACCCGCGCAGCTGATCGGCGAGCTCGGCCTGGAGCTCAAGGCCGGGGCGCCCGATCCGTGGGCCACGGCGCTTCTGCCCGACGGAGCCAAGCTCGAGCTCTGGCGCGATATCGGCCGCAGCGCCGGATCGATCCGGCGCCATAGCGAACACGATGCGCGAGCATGGCCCGACTTCTGCCGGCGCATGGCCGCGCTCGCACGGCTCTTCGAGCAGATCTACCTTGACGCGCCCACCGATCCGCTGAATCTGCGCTTTGCGCTGGGCGTGCGCGGCCTCGGCCGCGAGGGCATGGTCGACCTGATGCGCCTGCTGCCGATGCCGGTGGCGGAGCTGCTGGACGACTGGTTTGAGTGCGATGCGCTGAAGGGGGCGCTCGCGGCGATGGGCATCCTCGACATCCAGCAGGGGCCGCGCTCCGGCGGCACCGCCTTCCGCTTCCTCCACCACCATGTCGGAAGCCCTGAAGGCGTGTTCCGCCCGCCGCGCACCGACCTCAGTACCCGCCTGCGGCAGGCGGCGCGTCCCGGGTTGCATTTCAAGGCAGCGGAAACAAAAAAAATTCTGACGAAGGCCGGGCGGGCTCGAGGCGTGCTGCTCGGCGACGGCGAAGAAATCGAGGCGCCGATCGTGATCTCCGGCGCCGACCCGCGGCGCACGCTGCTGGAGCTCGCCGATCCGGGCTGGCTGGATCCGGAACTGGCGCGCGCAGTCGGCAATGTGCGCGCGCGAGGGGTTGCCGCCCGACTTTGGTTCGAGGGATTCTCTTTCGAGGGACCGGCGAACGGAAATCTCGTCTTTGCTCCCTCGTTGGACTACCTGGAGCGCGCGTATGACGAAGTCAAGTACGGCCGGGTGTCGCGCGAGCCCTACCTCGAGGCGCATTCCTCGCCGCGCGGGCTCGAGGTGCATTTCCAGTATGTCCCGCAAGGTACAAAAGAGGACTTTGGGGACTCTGCGGACCTTGCGGCGACGGCGCGCCGCCTCCTGCCCGGGCTTGAGAATTCGAAACTCGTCTCCATACTGGGACCTGCCGACCTGGAGCGCGAAGAGGGCTGGCCGCAGGGACAGCCTCACCATGCCGAGCTCGCGCTCGACCAGGCGCTGTGGATGCGGCCGCTTCCCGAGCTCTCGCAATACAAGACGCCGATCGAAGGGTTGTGGCTGTGCGGGCCGGCGATGCATCCGGGAGGCGGCGTGGCCGGAGCAACCGGCTACAACTGCGCGCACGCGATTCTCAAGGAGAGGAACTGAGCAATGAAAGGCCTCATGCAAAAATGGATCCGCGCCGTACCGCTCATGCTGCTGCTGGTTCTTTCCGGTTGCGGCTACAACACCATCCAGAGCGCCGACGAGCAGACCAAGGCCGCGTGGTCCGAAGTGCTGAACCAGTATCAGCGGCGCTCGGACCTCGTGCCGAACCTGGTGGAGACGGTCAAGGCATTCGCCAAGCAGGAGATGGACGTGCTCACGCGCGTGACCGAGGCGCGCGCGCGGGTCGGATCGATCCAGGCGACTCCGGAGCTGGTCGACAACCCGGAGGCGTTCCAGCGCTTCCAGCAGGCGCAGGGTGAGCTGACGAGCGCGCTTTCCCGGCTGCTCGTCGTCACGGAGAACTATCCGCAGCTCAAGTCGGACGCCAACTTCCGTGACCTGCAGGCGCAGCTCGAGGGCACGGAGAACCGCATCGCGGTGGCGCGCAACCGCTACATCAAGTCGGTCGAGCAGTACAACGTCACTGTGCGCCAGTTCCCCTCGAACCTGACCGCGATGGCGTTCGGCTACAAGCCAAAGGCCAATTTCGCCGTCGAGAACGAGCGCGAGATCTCCAAGCCGCCCAAAGTGGATTTCGGCGGCCAGAAACAGAAGTGATCCGGCTTCTTCTGGCACTGTTGATCGCGCTTCCCGCGTGGGCGGAGGTGCCGGTCCCGCCGCTAAAAGGGCGGGTCACCGATCTCACCGGAACGCTGAAGGCCGAGCAGGCGGCCTCGCTCGAGCAGCTGCTGCAGGCGTTCGAAGCGCGCAAGGGCAGCCAGATCGCGGTCTTGCTCGTGCCCACCACCGCGCCCGAGACGATCGAACAGTACTCGTTGCGCGTCGCCGAGCAGTGGAAGATCGGGCGGAAGAAGGTCGACGACGGCGCGATCCTCGTGGTGGCAAAGAACGACCGCGCGCTGCGCATCGAGGTGGGTTACGGCCTGGAAGGGGCGCTCAACGACGCCACCGCGAACCGCATCGTCCGCGAAGTGATCGTGCCGCGCTTCCGCGAGGGCGATTTCTACGGCGGCATCAACGCCGGCATCGACCGCATGATCCGAGCGATCGACGGCGAGCCGCTGCCTGCGCCCGCGAAGGCGGCACCGCCCGCCGACGAGGGCGTGCTCCAGATCCTTCCTGTGCTCCTCATTCTCGCGCTCGTCGCCGGTGCGATCCTGCGGCGCCTGTTGGGGCGCTTCGTCGGCTCGTTCGCCACCGGCGGCCTGGTCGGCGGGCTCGCCTGGCTGCTTGCGGGCACGCTTGCGATCGCGCTGCTCGCCGCCATCGTGGCGTTCTTCTTCACGTTGATGAGCGGCGTGGGCGGGAGCGGCCGGCGCTACTACGGCGGCTTTCCCGGGGGATACGGCGGTGGCTGGGGCGGCGGAGGATTCGGCGGGGGCGGCGGCGGCTTCAGCGGCGGCGGCGGAAGCTTCGGCGGCGGCGGCGCCTCCGGACGCTGGTGAACGTGAAGCTCGCGCGCGTCCTGCGCCATCTTTTCAGCCTGCCGGGCGCGGTGGCGCGCGCGCTTCCGGCCGCGTCGCTCGCGCGCATCGAGCAGGCCGTCAAGAAAGCCGAGGCCGACCATCGAGGCGAAATCCGCTTCGCGGTCGAAGCGGCCCTCGAGAGCGGCGCGCTGCTCTCGGGCCAGTCGTCCCGCAGCCGCGCGCTGGAGGTGTTCTCGCTGCTGCGCGTGTGGGACACCGAGGAAAACAACGGCGTGCTGATCTACCTCCTGCTTGCCGACCGGGCCGCGGAGATCGTCGTCGACCGCGGCATCCATGCGAAAGTCGACTCGGCGGATTGGCGGCACATCTGCCGCCGCATGGAAAGCGCTTTCGCGAAGAGGGAATTCGAGCCCGGCGTGGTATCGGGCATCGAGGAGGTCTCGCGGCTCCTCGCACGCCACTTTCCGCCGCGGCGCGGCGACCGCAACGAATTGCCGGACAAACCGGTGGTTCTCTGATCCGCGAGCGATGGATCGCCGCTCATTTCTCCTGGGCAGCGCCGCGCTCGGTCTTGCCCCGAGAACAGCCTGGTCACAGGCGAGGCTGTTGCGCGCATCGGTGACGCGGCAGAACCTCGTCGGCGCCGCCCACCCCGCAACCGAAGTCTGGACCTACCACGGCACGGTCCCGGGGCCCGAGCTGCGCTTCAGGCAGGGCGAGCGGCTCCGCGTCGAAGTGGAGAATGCGCTTCCCGCGCAGACCACGGTGCACTGGCACGGCATCCGGCTGCCCAACGCGATGGACGGCGTGCCCGGACTGACGCAGGCGCCGGTCGCGGCGAACGGTGGCAAGTTCGTCTATGAGTTCGAACTTCCGGACGCCGGCACCTACTGGTACCACCCGCACCTCGGTGACGGCGAGCAGCTCGCGCGTGGACTCTACGGCGCCCTGGTCGTCGAGGAGCGCGACCCACCGGCGGTCGATCGCGACCTCGTGTGGATCCTGTCGGACTGGCGACTCGACCGCGAAGCGGCGCTGCGCCGGGACTTCGCCAGCGCCATGGACGCCAGCCATGCCGGGCGGATCGGAAACACGGTGACCGTGAACGGCATGGTGCGCGACACTTTTGGCGTGCGCGCGGGCGAGCGCCTGCGGCTACGGCTCGTCAATGCGTCGAACGCCAGAATCTATGGCCTGAGCTTCGAAGGTCACCAGCCCTGGGTAATCGCGCTGGACGGGCATCCCGTCGCGCCGCACTGGTTCGAGCGCGTGGTCCTGGGACCGGGCATGCGCGCCGACGTGATCCTCGACTGCACCGGCGCTCCGGGCAGCGCCCACCGCGTCATCGACGACTTCTACCGGGGCCGTGCGTACGAGCTGCTGAAGCTCGAGTACCGCGCGGAACCGCGGTTGCGTGACGCGTTCGAGCCCGCGCCGCGCCTCGCCGCGAACCCGGTCAAGGAGCCCTCGCCGGGCGCCGAGCCCGAACGCATCGTGCTGGCCGGCGGCATGATGGGCGAGATGCCGAACCAGAGCAGCCATAAGGGCGTGTTCTGGACCTTGAACGGCAAGCCGCTGCGCCACGACCATCACGATCAGCCACCGCTGCTCTCCCTCAGGCTCGGACAGAGCTACCGCATCGAGCTCGTGAACCGCACCGCCTGGCATCACCCGATGCATTTGCATGGGCACGTTTTCCGGGTGCTGTCGAAGAACGGCAAGGAAGTGCTTCCGCGTCAATGGGCCGATACCGTGCTCCTGGACCCCGACAGCCGTGCCGAGATCGCGCTGGTGGCCGACAACCCGGGCGACTGGATGCTCCACTGCCATGTGCTGGAGCACCAGGCGAGCGGGATGGCCGCGTTCGTCAGGGTGGCGTGAGGCGCCTAATCGTCACAGTGGCGCTGCTCGCGGGCTGCGAGGCGAAACCGGACCTGGCGCTGGGCGAAAAACTCTATGCCCAGCAATGCGCCGCCTGCCACGGTGCCAACCTCGAAGGCCAGCCCGAGTGGCGGAAAAGACTGCCGAGCGGGCGCTTTCCGGCGCCGCCGCATGACTCGACAGGTCATACGTGGCACCACCCGGACGAGGTGCTCTTCGGGATCACAAAGCACGGATTGGTGCCGCCGTACGCGCCGGCCGGCTACGGCAGCGACATGCCGGCTTTCGGCGGCAAGCTCTCCGACCAGGAGATCCGCGCGGTCCTTGCCTACATCGAGTCGCGCTGGCCATCCGAGGTGCACAAGCTGCGCAAGGAAATGCTGAAGTAAACTAAAGCGGTGACGATCTATCTCGAGAAAGCGGCGCGCCCGGCGCAGTCGGTACCCATGACCGATGCCGAATGGCAGGCGCGCGTGCAGCTCGCTGCCTGCTATCGCATTTTCGACATGCTGGGCTGGGTCGAGATGATCTTCAACCACATCACCGCACGGGTACCTGGCCCTGCCTCTGCTCCCGATTCGGTGCGGTTCCTGATCAATCCGTTCGGTCTGCACTACCGCGAGATCAAGGCCTCGAACCTGCTCCTCATCGACATCGAGGGAAACCCGCTCCGAGCCTCCGAATGGCCGGTCAATCGCGCCGGGTTCGTGATTCACTCGGCCATTCACGCCGCCATCGCGAACGCCCACTGCGTGATGCACACGCATACGACGAGCGGCATCGCGGTGGCCTGCCTGAAGCAAGGCCTCTCGCCGCATAACTTCTACGGCGCGATGCTGCACGGCCGCGTCGCCTACCACGACTTCGAGGGCATCACGGTGGAGGAGGGCGAGAAGGAGCGACTGGTGCGCGACATCGGCGACAAGCCGGCGGTCATCCTGCGCAACCACGGGCTGCTCGCCTGGGGCCCGAGCGTGCCCGAAGCCTTCCTCATGATGTGGACGCTGCAGCGCGCCTGCGACGTGCAGATCGCGGCGAGCCGCGCCGGCGAGATCCATCCCATCCGGCCGGAGGTCTTCCCGCAGAGCGTGCGCGAATCCGGGCCCGGTGAGAAGCGGACTTGCGAGGACGCATTCGCCGCCCTGCAACGCAAGCTCGACGCGATCGACCCTTCCTACAGGGAATAGGCCCATGGGCGGGACCCGCAGCATTGACGTTTACGTAAACGTCAACTAGGCTCCCGAGCATGACCGACCTCTCGGACTCGTCGAAGCTCGTCTACAAGGCGAGGCACAAGATCCGCTTCGTCACGGCGGCGAGCCTGTTCGACGGCCACGATGCGTCGATCAACATCATGCGCCGCATCCTGCAGGCCTCGGGTGCCGAGGTCATCCACCTCGGCCACAACCGCTCGGTCGACGAGGTGGTGACCGCGGCTCTCCAGGAGGACGTGCAGGGGGTAGCCGTGTCCTCGTACCAGGGCGGCCACCTCGAGTACTTCAAGTACATGCTCGATTTGCTGCGCGAGCGCGGTGGCGCCCACATCAAGGTCTTCGGCGGCGGTGGCGGCGTGATCGTCCCGGAGGAGATCGGCGAGCTGCAGCGCTACGGCGTCGCGCGCGTGTATTCCCCGCAGGACGGCCAGCGCATGGGCCTGCAGGGCATGATCAACGACATGCTCGCGCGCTGCGACTTCGACCCGACTCAGTACGCGCCGAAGGAGCTTACGAACGGCGACCTGCGCAATCTTGCCCAAGTCATCACCGCGCTCGAGCTCGGTGTTTTCGACAAGAAGCAATCCATATACGAAGAAGCCAGGGCCAATCCCGCTCCTGTACTCGGAATTACCGGCACCGGCGGAGCAGGGAAGAGCTCGCTCACCGACGAGCTGGTACGGCGCTTCCGGCTCGACCAGGGCGATGCGCTGAAGATCGCGGTGCTCTCGGTCGATCCGACCCGGCGCAGGACCGGCGGCGCACTGCTCGGCGACCGCATCCGCATGAATGCGATCAACGCGCGCAGCACTTTCATGCGCTCGCTCGCCACCCGGGCGACGGGGAGCGAGATCTCCGCCGCGCTCGGCGACGCGATCGCCGCCTGCCGCGCATCCGGATTCGACCTGGTCATGGTGGAGACCGCGGGCATCGGCCAGGGCGACGCCGCGATCGTGCCGCACGTGGAGGCGTCGCTCTACGTGATGACGCCGGAATTCGGCGCCGCGAGCCAGCTCGAGAAGATCGACATGCTGGACTTCGCCGACTTCGTCGCCATCAACAAGTTCGACCGCAAAGGCGCCGAGGACGCGCTGCGTGACGTGCGCAAGCAGGTGCAGCGGAACCGCGAGGCGTTCCACGCGCCGCTCGAAGACATGCCGGTGTTCGGCACCGTTGCCGCGCGCTTCAACGACGACGGCGTGACGGCGCTCTATCACGCGATCGCGGCGCGGCTCGCGGAGAAAGGCCTGAAGCTCGCACCGGTCCGCCTGGCGAAGCCCGCGACTCGCGTCTCCTCGGCGGTGCACGCCGTGGTTCCGCCGCCGCGCGCGCGCTACCTCGCCGATATCGCGGAGACCGTGCGCGGCTACCACCAGCGCGCCGCGTCGCAGGCGAAGCTGGCGCGGGAACGTCAGCAGCTCCTCGCCGTGAAGGGCATGCTTGGCGGCGCTTCCCCGGACATCGACAGGTTGCTCGCGGAAAAGGATGGCGTCTTAACCGGCGAAACCAGGCAGCTGCTGGAGAGCTGGCCCAAGACGGTGGCCGAGCACTCGGGCGACGAACGGGTCGTCAAGGTCCGCCACCGCGAGATCCGCACCCGCCTGACGACGATCTCGCTTTCCGGTACGCACGTCCCGAAGGTCGCGCTGCCGAAGTACCAGGACCACGGCGAGCTGCTGCGGTGGCGCATGCGGGAAAACCTGCCCGGCGAGTTTCCGTTCACCGCAGGGGTATTCGCCTTCAAGCGCGAGAACGAGGACCCGACGCGCATGTTCGCCGGAGAGGGCGACGCCTTCCGCACCAACCGGCGCTTCCATCTCCTGTCGAAGGACATGCCCGCGAAGCGCCTGTCCACGGCGTTCGACTCGGTGACCCTTTACGGCTTCGATCCCGACGAGCGCCCGGACATCTACGGCAAGGTGGGCAACTCGGGCGTGTCGATCGCGACGCTCGAGGACATGAAGGTGCTGTACTCGGGCTTCGACCTCGTCGACCCGGCGACCTCGGTGTCGATGACGATCAACGGTCCCGCGCCGACCATCCTCGCGATGTTCTTCAACACCGCCATCGACCAGCAGGTCGAGAAGTTCAAGCAAGAAAAAAACCACGACCCCTCGCCCGGGGAGCTGGAAAAAATAAAGACGCAAACCCTGTCCGCGGTGCGCGGCACGGTACAGGCCGACATCCTCAAGGAGGACCAGGGACAGAACACCTGCATCTTTTCCACCGAGTTCTCGCTCAAGGTGATGGGCGACATCCAGGCCTATTTCATCGAGCACGACGTGCGCAACTTCTACTCGGTGTCGATCTCCGGATACCACATCGCCGAGGCGGGCGCGAACCCGATCTCGCAGCTCGCCTTCACGCTTGCCAACGGCTTCACCTTCGTCGAGGCTTACCTTGCGCGCGGCATGGAGATCGACGATTTCGCGCCGAATCTGTCGTTCTTCTTCTCCTACGGCATGGATCCCGAGTACGCGGTGCTCGGGCGCGTGGCGAGGCGCATCTGGGCCGTGGCGATGCGCGAGCGCTACGGCGCGAACGAGCGCAGCCAGAAGCTCAAGTTCCACTCCCAGACCTCCGGCCGCTCGCTGCACGCCCAGGAGATCGCCTTCAACGACATCCGCACCACGCTGCAGGCGCTCATCTCGACCTACGACAACACCAACTCGCTGCACACCAACGCCTACGACGAGGCGATCACTACCCCGACCGAGGAATCGGTGCGCCGGGCGATGGCGATCCAGCTCATCATCAACAAGGAATGGGGCCTCGCCAAGAACGAGAATCCCAACCAGGGCTCGTTCGCGATCGACGAGCTGACCGATCTCGTCGAGGAGGCGGTGCTGAAGGAATTCGAGGCGCTGTCGAGTCGCGGCGGCGTGCTCGGCGCGATGGAAACGGGCTACCAGCGCGGCAAGATCCAGGAGGAGTCGCTACATTACGAGCGCCAGAAGCACGACGGCACCTATCCCATCGTCGGCGTGAACACCTTCCGCGGCCCATCCGCGGACAGCGCTCCGCCGCAGAAGCTCGAGCTGATCCGCTCCACCGAGGACGAGAAGCGCTCGCAGCTCAAGCGCTTAAGAGATTTCCAGAACCGAAACGCCTCCGCGGCCTCCGACATGCTTCAGCGGTTACAGCAAGCGGTGATCAAAGACGAGAACGTCTTCGCCGTGCTGATGGACGCCGTGCGCGTGTGCTCGCTCGGCCAGATCACGCACGCCCTGTTCGAGGTTGGCGGCCAATACCGCCGCAGCATGTAGGCTGAGCGTTTCTGTGTCACTCCAAGAACAACAACGGGGAGAAGGGAGATGACGGCTACCGATCCTGCGGCGATGCGCCGCGTGGAACTGACGCGCCGGGTCAATTTGCTGGACGCGAGCGGCGCACCGATTTCGGCGAGCCAGCGCTGGTCTGGCCTGCTTGCCGAGGACGCTCCGGTCGTGCGCGCGCTGGTCGAGCAGGGATTGGCCTTCGCGCGCGAGCACGCGCCCGAGTGGCTGCGCAAGGCGGCGACCTGGCTCGCGTTCCGGGGTCTGGTCGGCAAGCTCGACCGCTGGTATGTCGCGGAGATCACCGCCATCGCCGAGAGGCTCGGCTTCTCGGTCTACGACATGGCGATGATCCAGCAGCAGTACACCTGGGGGCACCTCGGCGGTTGCACTACCACCGCGTTCTGGGATGAGCGGCGCGGCGAAGCAGTGCACGTGCGCAGCCTGGACTGGGCCATGGTCGACGAGCTTTCGGCCGCGACGCGCATCCTGGAGTGCTTCGGCCGGCCACAGGACTCCGCACCGCACTACCGCGCCGCGGCGGTCGCCGGAGCAGTCGGGCTGCTGACGGCCGTGAAACCCGGCGCGTTCTCGGTGTCGATCAACTATTCGCCCTGGAAGGGGCTCGGCTATTTCATGGATCCGACCATCCGCCTGCGCGAGGTGATGGACGATCCTGGGATCGATAGCTT
>DATLUZ010000040.1:0-23713 GCA_035577785.1 Burkholderiales bacterium
TCGGCGTCCTTCACCGCGGCCTCGATCTTCTCCTTTTCGCCCGCGTCGAGCTTGTCGCCGTAGTCCTTGAGCGATTTCTTCACCGAGTGCACCGTCGCCTCGAGCTGGTTGCGGGCGTTGACCAGCTCGAGCTGCTTCTTGCCCTCCTCGGCGTGCGCCTCGGCGTCCTTCACCATGCGCTGGATCTCGGACTCGTTGAGGCCCGAGCTCGCCTGGATCTTGATCTTGTTCTCCTTGCCGGTGGCCTTGTCCTTGGCGGTCACGTGCAGGATGCCGTTGGCGTCGATGTCGAAGGTGACCTCGATCTGCGGCATGCCGCGCGGCGCCGGCGGAATGTCGGTCAGGTTGAACTGGCCGAGCGACTTGTTGCCGGCGGCCACGTCGCGCTCGCCCTGCAGCACGTGGATGGTCACGGCGTTCTGATTGTCGTCGGCAGTCGAGAACACCTGCTGCGCCTTCGTGGGGATGGTGGTGTTCTTCTGGATGAGCTTGGTCATCACGCCACCCAGAGTCTCGATGCCCAGCGACAGGGGCGTGACATCCAGCAGCAGAACGTCCTTGACGTCGCCCTTCAGGACGCCCGCCTGGATGGCGGCGCCGATCGCCACCGCCTCGTCGGGGTTCACGTCCTTGCGCGGCTCCTTGCCGAAGAGCTCCTTCACCTTGTCCTGCACCTTCGGCATGCGCGTCTGGCCGCCGACCAGGATGACGTCGCTGATCTTGTCGACCGTGACGTCGGCGTCCTTGATCGCGGTACGGCAGGGCGGGAGGGTCTTGTCGATGAGCTCCATCACCAGCGCCTCGAACTTGGCGCGCGTGACCTTCATCGTCAGGTGCTTGGGCCCGGTCTGGTCCGCGGTGATGTACGGCAGGTTGATCTCGGTCTGCTGCACCGAGGAGAGCTCGATCTTCGCCTTCTCGGCGGCTTCCTTCAGGCGCTGCAGGGCGAGCACGTCCTTCGACAGGTCCACGCCCTGGTCCTTCTTGAACTCGCCGACGATGTAGTCGATCAGCCGCTGGTCGAAGTCCTCGCCGCCGAGGAAGGTGTCGCCGTTGGTGGCCAGTACTTCGAACTGTTTTTCCCCCTCGACGTCGGCGATCTCGATCGCCGAGATGTCGAAGGTGCCGCCGCCAAGGTCGTACACCGCGATCTTCATGTCCTTCTTCGCGGTCTTGTCCTCGCCGAAGGCGAGCGCCGCGGCGGTCGGCTCGTTGATGATGCGCTTCACGTCGAGACCCGCGATGCGGCCTGCGTCCTTGGTCGCCTGGCGCTGCGAATCGTTGAAGTACGCCGGCACCGTGATCACCGCTTCGCTGACGGTTTCGCCCAGGTACGCCTCGGCGTCCTTCTTCACCTTGCGCAGGATCTGCGCCGAGACTTCCTGCGGCGAGATCTTCTTGCCGCGGATCTCGATCCACGCGTCGCCGTTGTCCGCGCGCACGATCTTGTACGGGGTGAGCTTGATGGCCTTCTGCACCTCGGCGTCGTCGAAGCGCCGGCCGATGAGGCGCTTCACGGCGTAGATGGTGTTCTTCGCGTTGGTGACCGCCTGGCGGCGCGCGGGGGCCCCGACCAGGATTTCGCCGTCCTCGGTGTAGGCGACCACCGACGGGGTGGTGCGCGAGCCTTCCGAGTTCTCGATCACCTTGGGCTTGCCGCCCTCCATGATCGCGACGCAGGAGTTGGTGGTGCCGAGGTCGATGCCGATGATCTTTGCCATAAGTTTCCCTTAATCCGAATCTGAACTGGAGATGGGGTTTCCATCTTGTTTTTCAACTGCTTTGGCCACCGTCACGAGGGCCGGGCGCAGCACGCGGTCGGCGAGGCCGTAGCCCTTCTGCATCACCGAAACCACGGTGTTGGGTTCGCCCGCCGATTCGACCGCGGCCATCGCCTGGTGCCGGTACGGGTCGAAGCGCTCGCCGGGTGCCGGATTGATCTCGCGGATGTTCGCCTTGTCGAGCGCCGTGACGAGCTGACGCAGCACGAGCTCGACGCCGGAGAGATCGGCGCTCTTGACCGCGGCCTCCAGGCCGTCGAGCACCGGAAGCAATCCGTTGGCGAAGCGTTCGAGGGCATACTTCTGGATATTGGCGGCCTCCGCCTGAGCGCGCTTGCGGCTGTTGTCGGCGTCGGCGACCGCCCGCAGCATCTGCTCGCGCTGCTCGGCGAGCTTGGCCTGGGCTGCGGCGAGCTGCTCCTCGAGCGAGGGCGAGGGCTGGTTTTCCGCCTTTTGCGGTTGAACAGTTTCTTCTTGCATCGAGTCGAACTTGGGTCGGGCCGAGCCGATTTCAAGCGGCCCTTGCGAAATTCAAGCGGAGATTACTCCTTTGAAAGCATTGAAGATTGTGCTTTACCTGGTCCTCGGGCTGGTGGTCCTGGTCGCGGCGGCAGCGGCGATCTTCGCCATGACCTTCGACCCCAACCGCTACAAGGGCGACATCCAGCGCATCGTAAAGGAGAAAACGGGCCGCACGCTCGAGCTGAAGGGACCGCTGGAACTGGCCTTCTGGCCCAGCCTGGGGGCGAAGGTATCGGGGGTAGTCCTGTCGGAGCACGAGGCGAGCCAGCCATTCGTGTCGCTGGAATCGGCGCATGCGTCGGTCGGGCTGCTGCCGCTGCTGCGCGGCGCGGTGGTGGTCGACCGGATCCGCTTGAGCGGCCTGAAGGCGCAGATCGTGAAGGGCAAGGACGGCCGCTTCAACTTCCAGGACCTCATCGAGGCCTCCGCCGACAAGCCTCCCGCGAAGGCCGAAAAGAAGGCCCCGGACTCGAAGGGCGCCCCGGTGGCGTTCGACATCGCCGGGGTGACAATCGAGCGCGCCGCGATTTCGTACCGCGACCTGAACAGCGGCCAGGAAATCGCGCTCTCTGATCTGAAGCTCGACACCGGGCGCATCGCCGAGAACGCCGAAGGCAAGCTCGACTTCGCGACCTCGCTCAAGCGCAATGCCCCGCCGCTCGACGCCAAGCTTGCCCTCAATGGCCGCTACGCGTTGAAGCCCGAGTCGGTGGCGCTCGACTTCACCGGCAAGCTCGACGAGTCCACGATCAAGGGAAAAGCCGCGATGGCGCGCGCCAAGGTGGCGGCGTACGAGTTCGATCTCAACATCGACAAGCTGAACCTCGACCGCTACCTCGCTTCTTCGGAGAAGAAGCAGGAGACGAAGGACGAGAAGAAGGGCGAGCCGGCGAAGCCCGCGCCAAAGGATAAGGAAGCCGACGCCCCGGTCGACCTCTCCGGGCTGAAGGGCTTGAACGCCAAGGGCAAAGTCGAGATCGGCGCGCTCCAGGTCCAGGGATTGAAGCTCGCGTCCGTGAAGACCGAGATCCGCGCCGCCGACGGCCGCGCCGAGGTGGGTCCGCACTCGGCCAATCTTTACGAGGGTAATTTATCCGGAAACCTCA
Organism: Burkholderiales bacterium; assembly: GCA_035577785.1. Taxonomy (GTDB): domain Bacteria; phylum Pseudomonadota; class Gammaproteobacteria; order Burkholderiales; family SG8-39; genus SCGC-AG-212-J23. The sequence continues at coordinate 3,410 of DATLUZ010000040.1, forward strand.
CGCTGGACGGCAACGCCAACCGCGTGGCGGTCAAGGAGACGCTCACCAACATCGCGGTGGGACCGCTGCTGCGCGACTTCGCGCAGCAGGACAAGCTGGAAGGCAAGGGCAACGTCGCGCTGGACGTGAACGCGGCGGGCAAGAGCGTGAACGCCATCAAGAGCGCGCTTGCCGGCACGGCCAAGGTCAACCTGCGCGACGGCGCGATCAAGGGTGTGGACATCGGCGCGATCATCAACAAGGCGCGCTCGGCGCTCGGCTCCCAGCAGGCGCAGGCGGCCGACGGCAGCAAGGAGCGCACCGATTTCTCGGAGCTGAACGCCACCTTCGCGATCAAGAACGGCGTCGCGCACAACGACGACCTCGACGTGAAGGCGCCGCTCTTCCGCGTCGGCGGCGCGGGCGACATCGACGTCGCCAAGTCGACCATCAACTACGTGGTCAAGGCCGCGGTGGTCGCCACGACCGCGGGGCAGGGCGGCAAGGAGCGCGACGACCTCTCCGGGCTCACGGTGCCGGTGAAGCTCTCGGGCCCGCTCGACGCGATGAAGTACGAGGTCGACTATCGCGCGGTGGCGGGCGACCTCGCCAAGTCGAAGGTCGGCGGCCAGGCCAAGGAGGCGATCGAGAAGAACCGCGGCAAGATCGAGGACCAGGTGAAGGACCGCCTCAAGGGGCTGCTCGGACGATGAGCGCCAGCGCGCCGATCCACGCCGGGGATTCGTTCAGGCAGGGCAGCAGGTAGAGCTCGCGTCCGCCGGCCTCGAGGAAGCGCCGGCGCGCCACGATGCCGATCTCCTCGAGCGTCTCGAGGCAGTCCGAGACGAAGCCGGGGCACACCACGTCGACGCGTCCGGCGCCGTGCCGCGCGAGTTCGATCAGCGTCGCCTCGGTGTAGGGCTGCAGCCATTTCGCGTAGCCGAAGCGCGACTGGAACGTGACCTTCCACTGCGCGTTCTTCAGCCCCAGCGCGGCGGCGAGCAGCATTCCCGTGGCGCGGCATTCGCGCTCGTAGGAGCCCGCGCCGCGCGCGGGCAGGCCGTGGAAGCTCATGACGAGCACCTCGCCGCGGCCGTCCGTCTCCCAATGGCGGCGCACGTTCGCCGCCAGCGCCGCGATGTAGGCCGCGTGGTCGTGGAAGCCGCGGATCATCCGCATTCCCGCCGGCAGCTTGTCGGCCACGCTTTCGGTGGTGCTCTCGGAATACTGCGGATACAGCGGCACCACTGTGACGTCGCAGCCCTGCAGCCGCGCGAGCGCGCCCGAAATGTCGGGCGCGCCGTAGCGCATTGCATATTCGATTTTCACGTCGGGCAGGGCGCGTCCCAGCGCTTCGCTCTGCCGGCGGGTGTGAACGGCGAGCGGCGAGCCCTCGGCGGACCAGATCGACGCGTATTTCTCGGCCGACTTCGCCGGCCGCGTGCGCAGCACGAAGCCGTGAAGGATCGGAGCCCAGATGAAGCGCGGCAGGCGGACTACGCGTGGATCGGCGAGGAACTCGGCCAGATACGCGCGCACCGCCTCGGGCGTGGGTGCCGTCGGCGTGCCGAGGTTCACGAGAAGGGCGCCGCGAGAGATTGCGCGACTCTACCGCATAACCGCGCCGAGCGTTTCGCCGCTCAGGCGAAAGCCCGGCAGCTCGACGCGCACGCAGGTGCCTCCGCTGCGCCGTTCGGAGAGTGCGACGCTGCCGCCCAGCCGCTCGATGGCGGCCTGCGCGATCAGGATGCCGGCGCCGTGACCCGTCGCCTTGGTGGTGACGATGTCCTTGCCGAGCTTGTGGCGCAGCTCGGGAGCGATGCCCGGTCCGCGGTCGAGCACCTCGATCACGAGCTTGAGCGGATTGAGCGCGTCCTGGTTCGCGTGCAGCTCGACCGAGCCGGGCGAAGCGTCGGCGGCGTTGTTCAGAAAGTTCATCAGCGCCTGCGCCTGCGTGTGGTCGCTGCGCAGGACCAGATCTTCGTCGAGCCGGACATTCAGCTCCAGCCGCACGGCGGGTCGCATGGCGCGCAGGCGACTCGCGACTTCGCCGATGAATTCGCTGGCACGGACGTTCTTGACCGCGCCGAGCCGCTCCACGCTCGCGGCGTCCGCCATCGCGGCGAGCGAGCGCTTGCAGAGCTGCACCTGGTTCCACAGCACGTCGATGCTTTCCTTCCAGTCGGCGGGAGGCGACTCGCTCTCGCGCAGGTCGCTGACGAGCACCGAAATCGTCGAGAGCGGCGTGGAGAGCTCGTGCGCGGTGCCGGCGGAAAGCGCCGCCAGGCCGACCAGGTAGTGCTCGCGCGCGTCCTTCTCGGCGTCGGCGCGGCGCCGATCGCGCTGCAGCTGCTGGAGCGCGCTCAGCCGGATGCCGAACCAGGCGATCAGCACCGCGATGAAGGCGTACATGAGCACGCGCGTAAAGTAGTCGAGCTGCCGGTCGGCGTCGCCCGAGTCCGGCAGCGGCAGCGCGATATGGAAGTGAAACAGCGCGACGTAGCTGACCACGCATACGCCCGCAAACGGCCACACCAGCCGCGGCGGCAGCGCGGTCGAGCCGTACAGCACCAGCAGGAGATAGTAGAGCGCGAGCGGGTTGCGCGCGCCCCCGGTCAGGTAGAGCAGCGCGGTGAGGAGCGCGACATCGACGAGGAGCTGCCCGAGCATCTCGAGCTCGCCGATCGGCGCGGGCTGCCGCAGCCGCAGCAGCGTGGCGAAGTCGACCAGGCCATAGAGGCCGAGAATCCCGCCGACGGCGAGCGGCACGCGAACGTCGAGAAAGCAGTCGAAGCAGACGTACACCGCCGCCATGGCGACGATGGCCACCGCGCGCATGACGACGAGGAGACGCAGATGCGCCGGCGCCTGGCGAAAAGCGGTCGCGAGGTCCATGTCCATTTGCCCGAAGCGGCAGCGGTCCTGGAGCGTGACCGCGACCCCCGGGGTTACAGCGAGGTCGGATGCTTGCCCAGTTTGCGCTGGAGCGTCTTGCGATGCATCTTGAGTGCCCGCGCCGTAGCCGAGATATTGCCACCGTGCTCGGCAAGCACGCGCTGGATGTACTCCCATTCCAGGCGCTCCACGGAGAGCAGATCTTCCCTGGACGGTGTCGAGGCGTCTCCTCCGTTGCGATGAAAAGCGGACTCGACGGCGTTGGCGTCCACCGGCTTCACCAGATACTGGGTGGCGCCAAGCTTGATTGCCTCGACGGCGGTCGCAATGCTCGCATAGCCTGTCAGGACGACGATGCGCACGTGGGGCGAGGCGGCCCTCAGCTTCGGGATGAGGGTAAGGCCGGTGGGTCCGGGCAGGCGCAGGTCGACCACGGCGTAATCGGGATACCAGTCCTCGAGCAGGCGAGTGGCGTCCGGGGCCGAATGCGCCGCTCTCACACTGTAGCCGCGCCTCTCGAACGCGCGGCTGAGCGCCCAGCAATGACTTTCGCTGTCGTCGACGAGCAGTAGTCCGCGTCCGGGGGATGCGGCTATTTTGTTGGGCGCAGCCCCTGCAGCCCCGCTCCCAAGGCTATGCAATGCCCGATTCCTCCTCTGTGTTCAAGCTGGATATCGAGTCTGCGGGGATTGTACGCCGGAACTGCGCGCGCGGGCGAGCTTGGCGGCGCCGCTTGCCTTCTAGTGCTGGGACAGAGCGGAAGAAAGCAGCTTCGCGGTGATGTCGACGATCGGAATCACGCGGTCGTAGGCCATGCGCGTCGGGCCGATCACGCCGACGGTGCCGACGACTTCGCCGTCGACCTTGTACGGCGAGCTCACCACGCTCACGTCGTCCGGGGCGCTCACGCCCGACTCGCCGCCGATGAAGATCTGCACGCCCTGTCCGCGCAGCGACAGGTCGAGGATCTGGATGAGCGAGCTCTTGCGCTCGAACAGCTCGAACAGCTGCTTCAGGCGCGTCACGTCCTGCGCCAGCTCCTGCACCGAGAACAGGTTGCGCTCGCCCGAGATGATGTACTGCTCGTTGCCCTCAGCGACCGCCTTGTTGCCGGCCTCGAGCGCGACCGAGAGGAGGCGAATCATGTCGTGCTTGATCTCGCGCAGCTCGCCGTGCAGGCGCTGGCGCACGTCCTCGAAGCTCTGCCCGGCGTAGTTCTGGTTCATGAAGTTCGCCGCCTCGACCAGCTCCGACGGCATGAACTCGCGCTCGGTGAAGAGGATGCGGTTCTGCACGTCGCCCTCGGGGGTGACCACGATCAGGAGGACGCGCTTCTCGGAAAGGCGCAGAAACTCGATGTGGCGGAACGTGAGCGCCCGGCGCCGCGGCGTCATGACCACGCCCGCGAACTGCGTGAGCTGGGAAAGGAGCTGCGAGGCGGCGGTCACCACGCGCTGCGGGTTGTCCGGATGCAGCTCGGTCTCGAGCTGCTGCAGCTCGCCCGTCTGGAGCTGCTTCACGATGAGCAGGGTGTCGACGAAGAAGCGATAGCCGAGCGGCGTCGGCACGCGGCCGGCCGACGTGTGGGGGCTCGCGATGAGGCCCATCTCCTCGAGATCGGACATCGCGTTGCGGATCGTGGCGGGCGAAAGATCGAGCCCGGAATACTTCGACAGCGTGCGCGAGCCGATCGGCTGGCCTTCGGCAATGTAGCGCTCGATCAAGGTCTTGAGCAGGATCTGGGCGCGCTTGTCGAGCATGGTTCATTGTACACTCGCGCGCATGGCAGCCGCCGCAACGCCGGGGGAACGTCGGCCGAAATTCCGGCGCATTGCCCTCATCGGCAAGCTGCCCAGCGCCGCCATAGCGTCATCGCTGCGTGAGCTCAGCGACTACCTTCGCAGCCGCGGCTCCGAAGTGCTGGTCGAGCAGCAGACTGCGCAGGCGCTCGGCGTGCAAGGCGCCGACTACGAGACGCTCGGCAAGGGCTGCGACCTCGCCGTCGTCGTCGGCGGCGACGGCGCGATGCTCGCAGCGGCGCGCAACCTGGTCCGGCACCACGTTCCCGTCGTCGGCGTGAACCAGGGACGACTCGGCTTCATGACCGACATCGGCCACCAGGACATGAAAAGCGGCATCGGCGCGATCCTCGACGGCAAGGGAACGCTCGAGGAGCGCGCGCTTCTCGACGCCGAGATCCGGCGCGGCGGCGCCGCGGTGCTGCGCACGATCGCGCTCAACGAGGCGGTGCTCGGCAAGGGCGCCGAGGCGCGGCTGATCGAGTTCGAGGTCTCGCTCGACGGCGAGTACCTCTATACGCTGCGCGCCGACGGCCTCATCGTCGCCACGCCCACGGGCTCGACCGCCTATGCGATGTCGGCGCAGGGCCCGATCCTGCATCCCGCGGTGCCGGCGTTCGCGCTGGTGCCGCTCAACCCGCATACGCTGTCCGCGCGTCCCGTGAGCGTGAGCGACCGCAGCGCGATCGAGATCAAGCTGCTGCGCGGCGTCGACGTGCGCGCGCATTTCGACGGCTTCGCGCTCACGGACATGACCGAGGGCGACCGGCTGCTCCTCAAGCGCTCGGCCGACACGGTGCGCTTCGTGCATCCGCCGGGCTATCGCTACTTCGCCACGCTGCGCGAGAAGCTGCGCTGGAGCGAGGTGCTCGACAAGGGGCGCGAGTAGCTTGCTGCGCGCGCTCGAGATCCGCGACTTCGTGATCGTCGAGAGCGCGAGCCTCGAGCTCGAGCCCGGATTCTCGGTGCTGACGGGCGAAACCGGCGCCGGCAAGTCGATCCTGGTCGACGCGCTCGAGCTGCTGGTGGGCGCACGCTCGGAGGCAGGCGTGGTCAGGGAGGGCTGCGAGCGCGCCGAGCTTTCCGCAGAGTTCGAATTAAATGCCGAAGGCAGGTTCGGGAAATGGATTGAAGAAAACGACCTCGGCGGCGATCCGGGGCGGGTGATCCTGAGGCGCACCATCGACCGCTCCGGGCGCACGCGCTGCTTCATCAACGGCCACAGCGCCACGCTGGCGCAGCTGAAGGAGCTGGGCGAGCTCCTGGTCGACATCCACGGCCAGCACGCGCACCAGTCGCTGCTGCGCGGTCCGGCCCAGCGCGATCTGGTCGACTCGCATGCCGAAGCCGCGGCGCTGGCGGCCGAGACCGCCGCGGCATTCCGCGACTGGAAGAGGCTCGAGCGCCTGGCGGAGGAGGCGCAGAAGAGCTTCGCCGCGCGCGAGGCCGAGCGCGCCGAGACCGCCGACACGGCGGCGGAGCTGAGAAAGCTCGCGCCGCGCGAGGGCGAATGGGAGCTCGTGAGCGCCGAGCACACGCGGCTCGCGCACGGGTCGAGCCTGCTCGCCGGAGCCCAATCCGCGCTCGAGGCGCTCGCCGAGGCGGAGGGCGCCGCGCTCGCCCAGCTCTCGGCGGTGGCGGCGCGCCTGCGCTCGCTGTCCGAGCACGACGGCGGCTTGACGGCGATCGTGGAGCTGCTGGAAACGGCCGAAGCGCAGGCCGGCGAGGCGGTGCGCGCGCTGCGCCATTATGCCGAGCGCGTCGACCTCGATCCCGAGGCGCTGCGCCGCACCGAGGCACGGATCGAGGCGCTGCACGCCGCCGCGCGCAAGCATCGCGTGCGGCCCGAGGCGCTCGGCGCGCGGCTCGCGGAGCTGGAGAAGCGCCTGGCCGAGCTCGAGCTCGCCGTCAACCCCGAGGCGCTCACCCGCGAAGTGGATTCTTCGCGCCGGAAATTCATGGACCTGGCCCGGCAGCTCTCGGCGAGGAGAGCTGCAGCGGCGCAGGCGCTTTCCAAATCCGTTACCGCCGCCATGCAGCAGCTCGCCATGGCCGGCGGACGGTTCGCGGTGTCCCTGAAGAAGCTGGACGAACCCGCGGCAAGCGGCGCCGAGGAGGTGGAATTCGAGGTCGCTTCGCATCCCAGCCTGCCGCTGCGGCCCCTGGCGAAGGTCGCCTCGGGCGGCGAGCTCTCCCGCGTCAGCCTGGCGATCCAGATGGTCGCGGCGAAGGCTTCACCGGTGGCGACGCTGGTCTTCGACGAAGTCGATTCCGGCATCGGCGGCGCGGTCGCCGACACCATCGGCCGCTCTCTTCACAAGCTTGGCAAGGACCGGCAAGTCCTCTGCGTCACGCATCTTCCGCAGGTGGCGGCGCGCGCCAATCAGCACTACTCGGTGGACAGGGCGGCTACGCGCTCGCGGCTTGCGGTGCGGGTGTCGAAGCTCGACCGGGCCGCACGCGTGGCGGAGCTGGCGAGGATGCTGGGCGGAGCGGAAAGCACGGCGCGCAAGCACGCCGCGGAAATGCTGGACGGGCGCGAACGCCCGGTCGACGCCTAGCGGCCGCGGAAGGGGCAGTCCTTCTTGGTGCAGTCTGCGTAAAGCGCGAGCGAGTGCCCGTGCAGCTCGAAGCCGCGCTGGCGCGCGATCTCGTTCTGGCGCTTCTCGATCTCCGGGTCGTAGAACTCCTCGACCCGTCCGCACTGCAGGCACACCAGGTGGTCGTGGTGGCCGCCCTGGTTCAGCTCGTAGACCGCCTTGCCGGTCTCGAAATGCTGGCGCGAAAGCAACCCCGCGTGCTCGAACTGGGTCAGCACGCGGTACACCGTGGCGAGCCCGACATCGAGTCCCTCGGCGAGGAGCGCCCGGTAGACGTCCTCGGCGGAGAGATGGCGCACCTTGCTCGCCTCGAACAGCTCGAGGATCCTGCGCCGTGGCAGCGTGGCCTTGAGGCCGCTGTCCTTCAGGCTTTGGGCGCTATCCATCGGCTACCATTATAGGCGGATGATGCGCCGCCCTTCGTTCCGGATTCCGATCGGTCGCTTTGCTCTGGCCACGCTCGCCGCCGCGCTCGTCGCCGGCTGCGGATTCGTGCCGCGCATTCCCGGCATCACGCCCTACCGCATCGACATCCAGCAGGGCAACTACGTCTCACAGGAAATGGTGTCGCAGCTGAAGCCCGGCATGACCAAGGAGCAGGTGCGCTTCATTCTCGGCACGCCCATGGTGACCGACATCTTCCACTCCGACCGCTGGGACTACGTCTACTGGCGCGAGACGCCCCGCGGCGACCGGGAGCGGCGCAACCTTACGGTGCAGTTCGAGCAGGGGCAGCTCGCACGCGTCGACGGCGACATGGTGCCCTCGGGAGGACAGACCAAATGATGGTCGCCATTGCCGGCGCGGGCGGGCGCATGGGCCGCACGCTGATCGAAGCCGTTCTCGCCGACCGCGAGTTCGTCCTCGCCTGTGCGTTCGACGTTCCCGGCAGCCCGGCCGTGGGCCAGGAAGTCGGCAACATCCACATCGGCTCCGACCCCAAAGCCGCGGCGGCGGCCGACGTGTTGATCGACTTCACGCGCCCGGAAGGCACGCTCGAGAACCTGCGGCACGCAAGAGCCATGGTGATCGGCACCACCGGGTTCTCCCAGTCGCAGAAGAAAGCCATAGAAGAGGCCGCGAAGCGGCTGCCCATGGTCATGGCGGCCAATTTCGCGGTCGGCGTGAACGCCGCGTACAAGCTCGCCGAGACGGCGGCCCGCATCCTGGGCGACGGCTACGACGTCGAGATCATCGAGGCGCACCACCGCCACAAGGTCGACGCGCCTTCCGGCACTGCACTGCAATTGGGCGAGGTCGTCGCAAAGGCGCTGAACCGCAGCCTCGCGGAAGTGGCGCGCCACGGGCGGCAAGGCGACACCGGCGGGCGCCCGGCGCGCCAGATCGGCTTCCACGCCGTCCGCGGCGGGGACATCGTCGGCGAGCACACCGTCATCTTTGCCGGCGCCGGCGAGCGCGTCGAAGTGACGGTCCGCTCGCAAAGCCGGATGACGTATGCAGCGGGCGCGCTGCGAGCCGCCAGATTCCTGAAAGGGAAGACCGCCGGCCTGTACGGCATGCGCGACGTTTTGGGTCTATAATCCTCGGCTCAATGAAGCGGGAAGCACGGCACAAAATGCTTTGTGCCTAAAGCTTCCCGCTTTTCGCATCCGCATCCGCAAATGACGTCCACATCCGACGCCGCCGTCCTGGTCCTTGCCGACGGCACGGTCTTTCACGGCCGCTCGATCGGCGCGCGCGCCAGCGCCGTGGGCGAGGTCGTGTTCAACACCGCCATCACCGGCTATCAGGAGATCCTCACCGACCCTTCGTACTGCCGCCAGCTCGTCACGCTGACCTATCCGCACATCGGCAACACGGGCGTGAACGCGGAAGACGGTGAATCGGAACGGGTCTATGCCGAAGGCCTGATCGTGCGCGACCTGCCGCGCCTGCACTCCAACTTCCGCGCGCAGGGCGACCTGGCCTCCTACCTCCGGAAAAATGGAGTTCCGGGGATTGCCGACATCGACACCCGCAAGCTCACCCGCATCCTGCGCGAAAAGGGGGCGCAGAACGGTTGCCTATGGGTTCTTGACCCACAACGGCAGGCGGGCGAAGTGGACGTGGAACAAGCCCTTCGAAAAGCCAGAAGCTTTCCCGGCCTCGCCGGCATGGACCTCGCGAAGGTCGTGACGACGCAGAAGCCCTACGAGTGGGCCGAAGGCCGCTGGCAGCTCGGACAGGGCTACGAGCGAAGGAATGCGGGGCGCCTCCACGTGGTCGCCTGCGATTACGGCATCAAGCACAACATCCTGCGCATGCTGGTCGACCGCGGCGCGCGCGTTACCGTAGTCCCCGCCGCCTTTCCCGCAAGGGAAATTCTCAGGCTCAAGCCGGACGGCGTGTTTCTCTCGAACGGTCCGGGCGACCCCGAGCCTTGCGACTACGCGATCGAGGCGATCGGCGAGATCCTCGACGCGACGCGCCTGCCGGTGTTCGGCATCTGCCTCGGCCACCAGCTGATGGGGCTTGCCTCGGGCGCGAAGACCATGAAGATGAAGTTCGGGCACCACGGCGCGAACCATCCGGTGAAGGACCTCGACACCGGGCGCGTGGTCATCACCAGCCAGAACCACGGCTTCGCCGTCGATCCTTCTACCCTGACGAAAAACCTGCGGCCTACGCACGTGTCTCTCTTCGACGGTTCCCTCCAGGGCCTCGCGCGCACGGACAGGCCGGCATTTTGTTTTCAAGGCCACCCGGAGGCGAGTCCGGGACCGCACGACATCGGGTATCTCTTCGACCGCTTCGCCAGCATGATGGAACAACAGAAACACTAGGCCGCAGATGCCCAAGCGGACAGACCTGAAATCCATTCTCATCATCGGCGCGGGGCCGATCGTGATCGGCCAGGCCTGCGAGTTCGACTATTCCGGCGCGCAGGCCTGCAAGGCGCTGCGCGCGGAGGGCTACCGCGTGGTGCTGGTGAACTCCAATCCCGCCACCATCATGACCGACCCGCAGATGGCCGACGCCACCTACATCGAGCCAGTCACCTGGCAGACGGTGGCGCGCATCATCGAGAAGGAGCGCCCCGACGCGCTGCTTCCCACAATGGGCGGCCAGACCGCGCTCAACTGCGCGCTGGACCTCGCGCGCGAGGGGGTGCTCGAGAATTTCGGCGTCGAGATGATCGGCGCCTCGCGCGAGGCGATCGACAAGGCCGAGGACCGCGAGAAGTTCAAGAAGGCGATGACGCGCATCGGCCTCGCCTCGGCGCGCTCGGCGCTCGCCCACTCGATGGGCGAGGCGCTGCAGGTGCAGGCAGGACTCGGTTTTCCCGTGGTCATCAGGCCCTCCTTTACCCTGGGCGGGAGCGGCGGAGGAATCGCCTATAACCGCGAGGAGTTCGTGGCAATCTGCGAGCGCGGGCTGGAGGCCTCGCCGACCAACGAGCTGCTGATCGAGGAGTCGCTGATCGGCTGGAAAGAGTTCGAGATGGAGGTGGTGCGCGACCGCAGCGACAACTGCATCATCGTGTGCTCGATCGAGAACCTCGACCCGATGGGCGTGCACACCGGCGATTCCATCACCGTGGCGCCCGCACAGACCCTCACCGACAAGGAGTATCAGCTGATGCGCGACGCGTCGATCGCGGTGCTGCGCGAGATCGGCGTCGATACCGGCGGCTCCAACGTCCAGTTCGCGATCAACCCCGCGGACGGCCGCATGGTGGTGATCGAGATGAACCCGCGGGTGTCGCGCTCGAGCGCGCTCGCCTCCAAGGCGACCGGCTTTCCGATCGCCAAGGTCGCGGCGAAGCTCGCCGTCGGCTACACCCTGGACGAGATCGCGAACGAGGTCACCGGCGGCGCCACGCCGGCCTCGTTCGAGCCGACCATCGACTACGTGGTCACCAAGGTGCCGCGCTTCGCGTTCGAGAAGTTCCCGCAGGCGAACGACCGCCTCACCACGCAGATGAAGTCGGTGGGCGAGGTGATGGCGATCGGCCGCAGCTTCCAGGAGTCGTTCCAGAAGGCGCTGCGCGGCCTCGAGGTCGGCGTCGACGGCCTGAACCAGCGCACGCGCGACCGCGAGACGCTCGAGCGCGAGCTCGGCGAGCCCGGCCCCGAGCGCATCTGGTACGTGGGCGACGCGTTCGAGAACGGCTTCACCCTCGAGGAGGTGTACCGACTGACGCGGATCGATCCGTGGTTCCTCGACCAGATCAGGGAGATCGTCGAGCTCGAGATGGAGCTCGACGACAAGAAGCTGGAAGACATAGGCAGACAGCAGTTTTTTTTCCTCAAGAGAAAAGGATTCTCGGACCGCCGGCTCGCCTATCTGTTCAACACGCGGGAGGAGGAAGTCAGGAAGAAAAGGCATGCGCTGCGCATCCGCCCGGTATTCAAGCGGGTCGACACCTGCGCCGCCGAGTTCGCGACCCGGACGGCGTACATGTACTCCACGTACGAGGAGGAGGACGAGGCGCAGCCTACCGAGCGCAAGAAGGTCATGGTGCTCGGCGGCGGGCCGAACCGCATCGGACAGGGAATCGAGTTCGACTACTGCTGCGTGCACGCGGCGCTCGCGCTGCGCGACGACGGCTTCGAGACCATCATGGTCAACTGCAACCCGGAGACGGTGTCGACCGACTACGACACCTCGGACCGGCTCTACTTCGAGCCGCTCACGCTCGAGGACGTGCTCGAGATCGTGGACCGGGAGAAGCCCTGGGGCGTGATCGTGCAGTACGGCGGGCAGACGCCGCTCAAGCTCGCGCGCGAGCTTGCCGCCGCCGGCGTTCCGATCATCGGCACCAGCGCCGACTCGATCGACATCGCCGAGGACCGCGAGCGCTTCCAGCAGCTCCTCAACAAGCTCAAGCTGCGCCAGCCGCCCAACCGCACCGCGCGCTCGGCCGAGGAGGCGGTGAAGCACGCCGAGGAGATCGGCTATCCGGTGGTGGTGCGGCCGAGCTACGTGCTCGGCGGCCGCGCGATGGAGATCGTGCACCAGCAGTCCGAGCTCGAGCGCTACATGGAAAACGCGGTGAAGGTATCGAACGACTCGCCGGTCTTGCTAGACCGCTATCTGACGGACGCCATCGAGGTCGACGTCGACTGCGTGAGCGACGGCGCCGAGGCGTTCATCGGCGGCATCATGGAGCACGTGGAGCAGGCGGGCGTGCACTCGGGCGACTCGGCCTGCTGCCTGCCGCCGCATTCGCTCGCGAGCCACATCGAGCGCGAGCTGCGCCGCCAGACCAAGGTGATGGCGAAAGCCCTCGAAGTGGTCGGGCTGATGAACGTTCAGTACGCGATCCAGCGCGACACGGTGTACGTGCTCGAGGTGAATCCGCGCGCCTCGCGCACCGTGCCGTACGTTTCCAAGGCGACCGGGCTGCCGCTCGCCATGATCGCCGCGCGCTGCATGGCTGGAAAAACGCTGCGACAGCAGAATGTCGGCGAGGTGACGCCGAGCTATTTTTCGGTGAAGGAGGCGGTGTTCCCGTTCGTCAAGTTTCCGGGCGTCGACACCATCCTCGGGCCGGAGATGAAATCCACAGGCGAGGTCATGGGCGTGGGCGAGACGTTCGGCGAGGCGTTCGTGAAATCGCAGATTGCCGCCGGGGTCAAGCTGCCGCGGGGCGGGCGCGCCTTCATCAGCGTGCGCGACGGCGACAAGGTGGCGGCGGTCGGCATCGCGCGGGATCTCGGCGAGCTCGGCTTCGCCCTGCTCGCGACGCGCGGCACCGCGAAGGTGCTGGCCTCCCACGGCATCGCGGTCACCCCGGTCAACAAGGTCGCCGAGGGCCGCCCCCACATCGTCGACATGATCAAGAACGGCGACGTGAGCTTCATCGTCAACACGGTGGAGGCTTCGCGCACCGCGGTCTCGGACTCGCGCGCGATCCGCACCACGGCGCTCGCGAAGCGCGTCACCTACTACACCACCGTGGCGGGCGCCAAGGCGGCCTGCGCCGGGATGAAGCACCTGGCGCAGCTCGAGCCCTACCGCTTGCAGGACCTGCATGCCAAACTAGACGCAGCGACGACTTCCTGACATGCCCAAGACCCCCATGACCAAGCGCGGCGCCGAGCTGCTGCGCGAAGAGCTGCACCGCCTGAAGACCGTCGAGCGGCCGGCCAACTCGGCGGCGATCGGCGAGGCGCGCGCGCACGGCGACCTCTCGGAGAACGCGGAATACCATGCGGCGCGCGAGCGCGCCGGCTTCATCGAGGGGCGCATCTCGGAGCTCGAGGCGAAGCTCGCGAACGCCCAGGTGATCGATCCCAAGCTGGTCGAGGCGGAAGGGCGCTGCGTGTTCGGCGCCACGGTGGACGTCGAGGACGAAAGCGGCGACGCCTCGACCTGGCAGATCGTCGGCGAAGACGAGGCCGACATCAAGGCGGGCCGCATCTCGATCAGCTCGCCGATCGCGCGCGCGCTGATCGGCAAGGAGTCGGGCGAAGCGGTCGAGGTGCAGACGCCCGGCGGTCTAAAACGCTACGAGATCGTGGACGTGCGCTACGAATAACGCACGGTTCCAGTCCGAGCGTCCCGCTGCACATATGTTGGTCCTTGGTCTAATGTTACGCGCGGCCGCGGTCGGGCAGAATCGGTACCCGTTCGATGCACCACGAAGGGCGGAATACGGCGAAGGCGCGCCTGTTAGCCGCTCACGGAGTCTCTATGACACGCGGGCCGGCCTTAGCCCTTTCAGCTGTCTTAGCGGCAGCTTGCGGCACGCTGAAGGAGCCTGACTCATCGAACCTGTCTGCGTACTGCACGGCGGAATCCGGCTACCGCGTCGGCTATCTGGCGAAGGCCTACTACGGCGTCTGCCCGAAAGAGACCGAAGCCGCGTTTCTGGCTGGCTTGCAGCGTGGACGTGCCTATCGCCCCAATCCGCCCCAGGTGCAGCCCTACTATGAGCGGATGGAGCAGACCGAGAAGCAACTGCTCGCCGCAACGACCGAGCCGGAACGTGCGCGCTTAAGGACGCAGCTGCGTGACATCGAGTGGTGGGCGATCCACATCGTCAACGACCCCGGAACTTACATGACGGCGAACTGACCTACATGACGACATCATGACCAAACTTGCCTGGATCCTTCCTTTCATTTTCCTTTCGGGCTGCGCGGCTTTCAAAGACCCGGATCCGACCAACCTTCAAACCTACTGCACGGCCGAAACCGGATACCGAGCCGGCTACCTGTCCAAGGCCTACTACGGCGTGTGCCCGAAAGAGACCGAGGGCGCCTTCCTCGCCGGCCTGGAGAAGGGGCGCGGCTATCGGCCCAACCCGCCTCAGGCGTGGCCCTATTACGAGCGCATGTCGCAGCTCGAAAAACAGATCATTGCGACTCCCCCCGGTGCCGCCCGCGAGCCGCTGAAAGTGCAGCTGCGCGAAGCCGAGTGGTGGGCGATCCACATCGACACCTGCTCGTGCTCGTATGCGAGCAGCGGCCGCAACTGACCATTGCGGTAAAGGGGAAACGGCATGAGCCGCCTCGCGCGGACGATTCCTGTCGTGCTGCTTTCGGCCTGCGCAGGGTTCGAAACCCCCGACCCATCGAACCTCGCCGCCTATTGCACGGAGGAAACCGGCTACCGAGTCGGCTATCAGTCCAGGGCGTATTACGGCGTGTGTCCGAAAGAGACCGAGCCGGCGTTCTTGCGCGGCTTGCAGCGCGGTCGCGGCTATCGGGCGAATCCGCCGCAGGCGCTGGCGTACTTCGATCGCATGGAATACACCGAGAAGCAGCTCCTCGCGGCCTCGGGCGCGGAGCGCGAGCGCCTGACCGCGCAACTGCGCCAGGTCGAGCAGATGACGCTGCACATCGTCAACGACCCGGCGTCGTACTCAGCCGGGCGCTAGGGACTGAGCTTCAGGTGAAATGACTTCGGACGGGTGAAGGTCTCCATGCCCAGCCTGGAAAGCGTGCAGCCGCGGCCGGAATCCTTGACGCCGGTCCAGGCGAGCGCCGGATCGAGATAGTCGCAGCGATTCATGAACCAGGTGCCGGTCTCGACGCGCTCGCCGATGGAGAGCGCCGCGTCCCGGTCGAGCGTCCAGATCGAGGCCGTGAGCCCGTAGCGGCTGTCGTTCATGAGGCGGATGGCTTCGTCGTCGTCGGCCACCGGCTGGATGCCCACCGCCGGGCCGAAGGTCTCCTCGGTCATGAGCGCCATGCCGTGGTGCACGTCGACCAGCACTTCCGGCGGCAGATAGGGCGTGCCCGCCCGATCCTTCAAATTCAGCAGTTTCTTCGCCCCTTGCTGAACGGCGTCGCGGACCTGCGCCCGTACTGCGTCCGCGGCGGCGGTGCGCACGAGCGGACCGAGGTTGGTCGCGGCCTCGAGCGGGTTGCCGAGCCGGTACGCCTTGGCAAGCTCCGCGAAGGCGTCGACGAACGGCTGGAAGATCGAGCGGTGGACGTAGATGCGCTCGATCGCGCAGCACGACTGGCCGGAATTGAAGTAGCTGCCGTCCACGAGGTTCTCGACGGTCGCGGCAAGCGGCGCGTCGGCGCGCACGTACGCCGGATCCTTGCCGCCGAGCTCGAGCCCCGTGCCGACGAAGCGCGCGGCGGCGGCGCGCTGCACCGCGTGTCCGCCCGGGACCGAGCCGGTAAAGGCGACATAGCCGATGCGCGCGTCGCCGATGACCGCTGCCGTGGCCGCGTGGTCCATGTGCAGGAACTGGAACACGCCCCGCGGCAGTCCGGCCGCGCCGAACGCCTGCGCATAGCGCTCCGCCACGAGCGGCGTCTGCGCCGCCATCTTGAGGATGACGCTGTTGCCGGCGAGCAGGGCCGGCACGACCGCGTTCACCGACGTGAGCCAGGGATAATTCCAGGGCGCGATCACCAGCACCACGCCGTGCGGCTCGCGCCGGATGAAGCGCTCGAAGCCCTCCTTTTCCTGCACCTTCAGGTCGGCGAGCGCCTCTTCGGCGATGCCGCACAGGTACAGCGCGCGCTCCTGGAAGCCGCGACGGATCTCGTTCGGGCCCTGCGCTTGCGGCCGGCCCATCTGCCAGGCGAGCTCGGCGCCGAGCTCGTCGGCGCGCGCCACGCACCACTCGACCATGCGGCGAACGCTCGCTGCGCGCTCGGCGACCGGCACGCGCCTCCAGCCGGCTTGCGCGCGGACTGCCGCGGCGAGCGCATCTTCCATCGCCTGCGCCGAGGCGAGCTCGCGCTCGACATAGATCGAGCCATCGACCGGCGTCACCGTTTGCTGCTTCACCGCCGCGGTCTCATTCTTGCCGGGGCCGCCGCGGTACCACGAGATTGCCCACGGAAACCTGAACTGGCTCGTTTTTCTGGTTGAGCGTCGTGGTGCGCAGCTTCACCATGCCTTGCTCGGGGCGCGACTTCGACGGCCGGACCTCGAGCACCTCGGCCTCGATGTGCAGCTCGTCGCCCGGACGCACCGGCCGCGGCCAGCGGAACTCGTCGAACCCGGCCCCGACGATGCCGCCCGCGGGCTTGAGGTCGCTGCCGACGAGAAGCCGCATGGTCATCGCCGCGGTGTGCCAGCCGCTCGCCGCGAGGCCGCCGAAGAGCGTGGCGCGCGCCGCAGCCTCGTCGAGGTGGAACGGCTGCGGGTCGAACTCGGCGGCGAAACGCTTGACCTGCTCTTCCTCGACCCGCAGCGTCGCGGAGCCGAACTTCTGGCCGACGGCGAAATCTTCCAGATAGCGCATGAGCGCGTTATGGTAATGGACGGAGGAGCTCATCGATGCGCGTGCTTGTTGCAGCGTGCTTGGCGGCGTGCCTGTTTTCGGCTTCCAGTGCCTTAGCGCAGATCTACCCGGCGAAGCCGGTGCGTGTCATCGTGCCCAGCGCGCCTGGCGGCGGCTACGACTTCGTCGGGCGGCTGCTCGGAGAAAAGCTCGGCACGGAGCTCGGGCAGCCGTTCGTCGTGGAGAACCGCGTGGGCGCCGGCACGCTCGTGGGGACGCAGACCGCCGCGGGGTCGGCGCCCGACGGCTATACGCTGCTCGTCGGCGGGCTCGCCAACATGGCTTTCAACCTGGGCCTGCACAAGGATCCGCGCTACGACCCCGTCGCGGACTTCACTCCGGTGGCGCTCGTCGGCGCCTTTACCTACGCCCTCGTCGCGCGCAAGGACCTCGCGCAATCGACGCTGCGCGAGGTGCTCGACTTCGCGCGCGCGAACCCGGGCAAGCTCACCATCGCGACCTCCGGAATCGGCACCGGCCAGCACATCAGCGCGGTCCTGCTGAAGCGCCTGGCCAACGTGGACCTGCTGGAGATCGCCTACAAGGGCGCGCAGCCCGCCTACGTCGATCTCCTGGCGGGCCGGGTCGATCTTTTCTTCGACAACACCACGACCGCGCGGCCGTTCATCGCCGATGGGCGAGTGAAGCCGATCGTCACTTCCGGGGCGGAGCGCGACCCCTTGTTGCCGCACGTGCCCACGGGCCGCGAGTCGGGCGTCGAGGGCCTGGTGCTCGACAGCTGGATGGGGCTCTTCGCGCCGGCGAGGACGCCGACGGCCGTGGTGGAGCGCCTGCGGGCCGCGACCCTGAAGGTGATGGGATTGCCCGACACGCGTCTGCGTTTCCAGAGCGGCGGCTGGCGCGAGATCTCGATGTCGCCCGACGAGACCGCAGCGTTCGTCCGCAGCGAGGCCGCAAGATGGACGGGCTTCCTGAGGCAGGCGGGGATCCAGGCGCAGTAGACCAGACCAGGGTCCGAAGGTCTAGAACATGAGCGATTTTTGCCATGCAATCGTCACCTGCATTCGGCAGAATGCAAGGCATGACTCGCGCGCTCGGCAGCCCTCTTCCTTTGGGTAACCCCAATTACCAGGGTCCCTTCGGCAACACGCTGCTGCACGGTGCCGTGGTGAGCGGCGACCTGCGCGAGGTGAAGCGCCTGCTCGCCGCGGGCGCCGACCCCCGGATTGCCAATTTTGACGGCAAGACCCCGGTGCAGGCGGCCGAGCTGCTCGGCTACGTCCGGATCTTCGACGTCCTGCAGAAGGCCAAGTCCGTCCGCCGCTGATTGCCGCTCTCGTCAGAAGACGATCACGAGGGCGACGATGAGCGCGAGAGCGATGGAATCGAGCCAGTAATCCTGCGCATCCATATGAGGGCCTGAGGTGGGAAGACCTTGCCCTCGTTTCGCAGAATCCAGAGCGCGAGCGCGATAAGCGTGCCGCCGGGAAGCACGATCTCCACTAGAAGGTAGGGGGCTGCGGCTCGGGCGGCTTGGAGCAAGGCTTTCATGGGCTCCAAGCTTGGCGGCCGCGCGTAACGGGCCGATTGCCGATTCAGCCGGGAAAAGTTACAGCCGAAACCGGCGCCGCGACGGGTCCTTTCCAACCTCATTACAGCTGTAGCGAATGGCGCGGAGCGTGAAACGACTCGGGGGAAGAGCGCGCCTAGAGTCCCGCCTCATCGATGCATCGCCAAGTTCAGGAGGACAAGCCATGAGTACGGTTCAATTCGCCCGCCGACGCAACCTCATCACCGCCGCGACCCTCGCCGCGCTGGTGGCTCTCGCCGCCGGGGGGTTCGCGCTGCGTTCCACCGACGCCGAGAGCAAGCCTCCCGCCTCCGCAGCGCAGCCGCAGGCTATGCCCGTTCCGGTGCAGCTGATCGAGAAACGGGAAGTGACGACCTGGGACGAGTTCTCGGGCCGCCTGGAAGCGGTGGAGCGCGTCGACGTGCGCTCGCGGGTCGCAGGCGCCGTCAAGTCGGTGCACTTCGTCGAGGGCGCGCTCGTGACGCGCGACCAGCTCCTCGTCACGATCGACCCCGATCCGTACGCCGCCGAAGTCGAGCGCGCGCAGGCGCAAGTTGTGTCGGCGCAGGCGCGCCTGACTTACACGAAAAGCGAGCACGAGCGCGCGAAGCGCCTCTGGGACGAAAGCGCGATCGCGCGGCGCGAGCTCGACGAGCGCGTCAACGCCGAGCAGGAAGCCGCTGCAGGACTGCGGGCAGCGCAGGCTGCGCTGACCTCCGCCAAGCTGAATCTTTCGTACACGCGGGTGCGCGCCCCGGTATCGGGCCGCGTCGGCAGGCTCGAAGTCACCGTCGGCAACCTGGTCCCGGCGGGACCCGGCGCCCCGGTGCTGACCACGCTGGTCTCGGTGAACCCGATCTACGCCAGCTTCGACGCGGACGAGCACGTCGTTCTCAAAGTTCTCGCGGACGGCAAGCGCGACGTGCCCGTAGAAGCCGAAACGGTGACCAACGGCGGCCGCAAGCTGAAGGGTCGCCTCCAGCTCATCGACAACCAGGTCAACACCCGCAGCGGCACGGTCCGCGTGCGCGCGGTCTTCGACAACAAGGACGGAAGCCTGATCGCCGGACAGTACGTGAAGCTGCGCATGGGGCGGGCCAAGGCCGAGCCCGCAATCCTCGTGAGCGAGCGCGCGATCGGCACCGACCAGGACAAGCGCTTCGTGTTCGTGGTCGGCGCGGACGACAAGGCGGTCTGGCGCCAGGTATCGCTCGGCGGCACGGCGAACGGCCAGCGCATCGTCACGGCAGGCCTCGAGCCCGGCGAGCGCATCGTGGTGAACGGCCTGCAGCGAGTCCGGCCCGGGGCCTTGCTCGCTCCGCAGGAGGCCAAGTGAATCTCTCGAGGTTCTTCATTGACAGGCCCATCTTCGCCGGCGTGCTGTCGGTCCTGATCCTGCTCGGCGGCGCGATCTCGATCGGCCTGCTTCCGGTGTCGGAATACCCCGAGGTGGTGCCGCCCTCGGTGGTGGTGCGCGCGAGCTATCCCGGCGCGAGCCCGAAGGTGATCGCCGAGACCGTGGCGACGCCGCTCGAGGAGCAGATCAACGGCGTCGAGAACATGCTCTACATGAGCAGTCAGGCGACCACCGACGGCCTGATGACGCTTACCGTCACCTTCCGCATCGGCACCAACCCGGACCTGGCGCAGCAGCTGGTGCAAAACCGCGTGCAGCAGGCCGAGCCTCGGTTGCCCGAGGAAGTGCGCCGCCTCGGCGTAACGACGACAAAAAGGTCCACCGACCTGACGATGGTCACTCATCTCGTTTCGCCGGATGGGTCGCGCGATGAACTTTACCTC
>DATLUZ010000041.1:0-3609 GCA_035577785.1 Burkholderiales bacterium
CCCCGGCCGCCCTTCTTTTTTGTGCGCTATTTCCTCGGTTTCCCCTGCCGGGACCAGTATTGTTCAGTCGCTCGGTCAAAGCCCGACAAACAAGAAGATAAACAACAAGAAAAAGGGGGTTTCGTGTCCATCCGGAAGATCGCGTTCACCGCGCTGCTGGCTATCGCGGGTATGGCAGTGTCCTCAGCCAGCATGGCGCAGTTCGATGGGTTCTATATCGGCGGCGGCTTCACGAGGTTCAAAGCCTTCGAGACCTTGGACGATTTCTTCGGGGTTCCCGGTCTGAGAGGGACCGGCAGCTCCGAGGACCATCAGGGCGGCTTCAACGGCAACGTCGGGTATGGATTCGGCCTGGGCATCCTCCACCTGGCGGTGGAGGCCAGCTATTCGAACCAGATCGGGAAAGCCACCCTCAAGTTCGACGGGGAGGAGTTCTCGGACGAGTTAAAAGACGCCGCCGCCGTGTCCATCCTGCCGGGGCTTCAGCTCGGGGCGAGCGCGCTCATCTATGCGCGGATCGGCACCGCGCAGGCAAAGTTTCAGGCCGCATCAGTCGACACCAAGGACAAGCGCAACGGCACGCTGTTTGGACTCGGCATGAAAGGGGCGGTGCACAAGAATCTCTGTGTGGTCGTGGAGTATCAGAATTACGACTTCAAGGAAAAGGATGGCTTCAAGCCGGAGGCGGTCGGCGTGCTGCTAGGGGCGCAATACACGTTCTGACCGACCCTGATCCACGGGGTCCCCTGAAAAACAAGCCGGGCTTGCCCGGCTTTTTTTTCGGCCCTATAGAATGCCGGGATGGCCGTCGAAACCGACCGCATCATCTCGCAGCGCCCGGCTTCGCCGCAGGAAGGCGAGATCGAGCGGGCGTTGCGGCCAGCGACGCTCGCGGAGTATGTCGGGCAGGAAAAGGTGCGCGGGCAGCTCGAGATCTTCATCCAGGCGGCGCGCGCGCGGAGCGAGGCGCTTGACCACGTGCTTCTCTTCGGCCCCCCGGGGCTCGGCAAGACCACGCTCGCGCACATCATCGCGCGCGAAATGGGCGTGAACCTGCGCCAGACTTCGGGCCCGGTGCTCGAGCGTCCCGGCGACCTCGCCGCGATCCTGACGAACCTCGAGCCGAAGGACGTGCTCTTCATCGACGAGATCCACCGCCTCTCGCCGGTGGTGGAGGAGATCCTGTATCCGGCGCTCGAGGATTTCCAGATCGACATCATGATCGGCGAGGGACCCGCGGCGCGCTCGATCAAGCTCGACCTGCCGCCTTTTACCCTCGCCGGCGCCACCACCCGCGCCGGCATGCTGACCAACCCGCTGCGCGAGCGCTTCGGCATCGTGGCGCGCCTGGAGTTCTATACGGAGGAGGAGCTCGCGAGGATCGTGCGCCGCTCCGCGAGCCTCCTCGAGGTGAGGCTCGCCGACGACGGGGCCGTCGAGATCGCGCGGCGCGCGCGCGGCACGCCGCGCATCGCGAACCGCCTTCTGAGGCGCGTGCGCGACTACGCGCAGGTCAAGGCCGACGGCACGGTCACGCGTCCGGTGGCGGAGGCGGCGCTGCGCATGCTCGACGTCGACGCGCTCGGCCTCGACCTCATGGACCGCAAGCTCCTGCTCGCGGTGATCGAGAAGTTCTCGGGCGGGCCGGTCGGGGTGGAGAACCTGGCGCACGCCATCGGCGAGGAGGCCGACACGATCGAGGACGTCCTCGAGCCCTTCCTCATCCAGCAGGGCTACCTGCAGCGAACCCCGCGCGGCCGCGTCGCCACGCTTTCGGCCTACCGCCATTTCGGGCTCGTCGCCCCCGGCAATCCCCCGGACCTTCTTAGCGGCTTGTCGGACGGCGCGCCCGGCCGCTGACCCTGGTTGACCCTTTTCGCGCCGCGCGGCGTTTAAGGGGAAACGGAGCAACCAGGGGAGGTGCGAATGAAACCGCGGTACCCGGCCGCACTGGCCATGGTGGCGGCTTTTACGTGGGCAAGGCCGACGCCGATCTCTTCAACGATGCCTCCAAGGTCGTGATGGTCCGCGACGGCGACCGCACCGTCATCAACATGCTGAACGACTATCAGGGTGCCTTGTCGGCGCTATGCGTGGCGCTCGGGTAGCATGCCGGCCTGATGCCGAAGGTCTCAAACTCTTAAGGGATACTTAAGGACCTTGAAGGAAGGAATCCGGGTCCCGGTCCGGGTGTACTACCAGGACACCGACGCCGGAGGCGTGGTGTTCCATGCCCAGTACCTCGCGTTCATGGAGCGCGCCCGCAGCGAGCTGCTCCACGCGCTCGGCCTCGACCTTGCGCACCTGGCCGACGCGCGGCGCCTACTATTCCTCGTCCACGAGCTCAAGGCGCGCTACCACGCCCCCGGGCGCCTCAACGACATGCTATCGGTGTCAGCCGAAGTGGTTAAAATGGGCCGCGCCAGCTTGGTGTTCCGCCATCGGGTGGAACGCGGTGCCGAGCTGCTGGTCGAAGCGGAGGTAGTCCTCGCCACGGTCGACCGAGATCGAATGAAGCCGGCGCGTGTGCCGGTAGAACTACAACAGGCGTTTAAATGAACGGAACCCAAGACCTCGACATCTGGACGCTGATCGTCCATGCGAGCTTCGTCGTCAAGATAGTGATGTTCCTCCTGCTCGGCGTGTCGTTCATGTCGTGGATGTTCATCTTCCAGAAGTGGTTCTCGATCCGGCGCGCCAACGCGCAGACCGACAAGTTCGAGCGCGAGTTCTGGAGCGGAAACGACCTGAACACCCTTTACCAGGGCGCGGTGAACAACCGCCACAGCATCGGCAGCCTCGAGCGCGTGTTCGAGGCGGGCTTTCGCGAGTTCGCCAAGCTGCGCGGCCAGCGCGGCACCGACCCGACCAACATGGTCGACGGCGCCCGCCGCGCGATGCGCGCCACCTTCCAGCGCGAGATGGACTTCATCGAGCGCCACCTCGCCTTCCTCGCCTCGACCGGCTCGGTGAGCCCTTACGTCGGGCTCTTCGGCACGGTGTGGGGCATCATGCATGCGTTCCGCAGCCTCGCCAACGTCCAGCAGGCGACCCTCGCCCAGGTCGCCCCCGGAATCGCCGAGGCGCTGGTCGCCACCGCGATCGGCCTCTTCGCGGCGATTCCTGCGGTGGTCGCCTATAACCGCTATTCGCACGACATCGAGCGCCTCGCCAACCGCTTCGAGAGCTTCATGGAAGAGTTCTCCAACATCCTGCATCGCCAGGCGGTGAAGTAAGGAAGATGCCCGCTCTACGGCGCAAGCACGGACCAATGCACGACATCAACGTCGTGCCGTACATCGACGTGATGCTGGTGCTGCTCGTCATCTTCATGGTCACCGCGCCGCTCATCACCCCGTCCGTGATCGATCTGCCGACCGTGGGCAAGGCGAGCGCGCCGCGCGTCGTGCCGCTGGAGGTGTTCGTGCGCGCCGACCAGGGCCTGGTGGTGCGCACGCGCGACCGCAACGGCCGCATCGTCGACGAGGCGAGCGTCTCGCGCGCCGACCTCGCCAAGGTGCTGAAGAACGCGCGCGGCGCGAACGAGGAGCTCTCGGTGCTCGTGGGCGGCGACAAGAACGCGCGCTACGAGTCGGTCCTCCAGGTCAT